>NZ_CP053837.1:1569569-1939139 GCF_013201705.1 Aliarcobacter faecis
ATCTCTTATTGTATATCCTAAAGTATAAATATCACTATCATCATAATTGGCATCCATTGAACCTGCTGGATATAAAATAGCATCACTTCTATTTGCTGTATATGAAAGTTTTAAATCTTGGTCATCTGTAAGGTTAAATTGAAGTTTTGATAAAATACTCTTTTTTTCAAAAGCATCTAAATTTCCATTATTAAGTTGATTATTATATGGAACTCCTTTTTTTATCTGTTGTTCTAAAAAGTTATCACCATTTCCATCTTTATATTGTTCACCTTTTTCAGTTGAAGCTGTTATCAAAGCTTTAACAAAATCATTTCCACCACTAATTGTTGTACTAGCTTTTTTATATCCAAAACTTCCTGCATTTAGATTTATTTCACCATTAAATCCCTCTTTTGGTTCAATAGTTTCAACTTTTACAAGACCACTTAATGTTCCAAAATTCTCTACATCATAAGGACCTTCTATGATTTTTACACTTTGTATATTATTTGTAACCATATGTGAAGTTGGTGGATCCATTCTATTTGGACAGGCTCCATAAATTTTTGCATTATCAATTAAAATATTTATATTATCTTTTTTTTGCCCTCTTAAAATAATATCATTTGCTATACCATTTCTTCTTACAATTGACATATTTGGAGAGTTTTTCATCAAAGCTTCTGCTAAATCTGCACTTTTTAACTCTTCATTACTAATATCTTTTACAAGTCTTGAATTTGATTTTTCAACAATATTTACACTCTCTAAAGCTATAGTCTCATCTGCACTTAAAATAGTAGCAACTACAAATGATAACAGAGTAATTTTTCCCACTTTCATATTCTTGTATTCCCTTTTTCTAAATTATAAAAGTATTACAAAGAGGTGTTAATTTTATGTTAAGCAAAAAACTAGAATATAAATTCTAGTTTTTTATGTAGGTTAAAATCTATAAAATGCTTGTGCTAAGATTTTACTTTTATTTGTAGAGAATTCTGCTTCAGTTTGTGGAGTTGAGTCTTTACCAAAACCATAAGCATAAGTAGTTCTAAAACTAAAGTTTTTGTAGTTTAAATCATATCCAATACCAACATCATTTATAGTTCTATCATTTTTTTCATCATTAAATCTATCTTCATTTTTCCAAACTCTTGCATTGTCTATAAAAATTGAAGTATGGTGGTTATATGAAATAGAACTAGGAAGTGCATAAATCAAATCTAAACTAAGTACATACCCTTGATCTCCACTTAATTCACTATCTTCATAAGCTCTAACTCCACTTGCTCCACCAACACTTAAATCCTCACTAGAATCTAAGTTTTTACCAAAACTTTTTTGAGTTCTAAGAGCAGTTTTCAAAGATAGATTTTGAGTTATTAGTTGATTATGAATAATATCTAAATTTAATTTTGCATAATTTCCTTGTGTATTTATCAACTCATCATCTATTTTTGCTTGGTCATTATCAAGGCTTACTCTACCAAGAGTTAAACCAACATTTGTATATAGTCTTCCACTTTTTGAGAAAAAGTTTGTTCCTCTTTTTTCATCATATCTTAAAGTTATAGAATTTAGACTTTTGTTATTTTTAGTTGTATTGCCACTTAAACCACTAGAATCACTTAATTTTCTAAAGCTATAATCAAGTGCTATATTTTGTGATAGAGTTCTTGTTTTCTCAATAGGATAGAGTAAACTTGCTACAACATTATCAACCAAACCAAAAGCATCATAGTTTGAAATATGGTCTAACTTATATTTTGTTTTTGAATAACTAATATTTCCTATAAATCCAGAGTATCCCAAAGCTCTTTCATATCCAACATAGCCATTTTTTAAATTTGCTGTATTTGAAAGAATCCCTGCAACACTTAGTTTATCTCCACTTCCAGTTATACTATTTACATCAACTCCTGCACTAAGTCTATATTGTCCTGTGTATCTACTTCCATAATTATCTGCAACTGCATAGCCACCAAGTCTATTTGTAGGTTCAGTCATGATAATAAAATCACTAGTTCCAACAGCACTTCCTGGTTGAACCTCTGCACTAGTGATGATAACTCCACTTAAATCATTTATAAGTAACATCTGTCTTTCTAAAGAGCTTGATGAAACTGTTTGACCATTTTTCAAATAATCCATATAACCTTTGATTTTGTCATCATTTACCAAAGAGCTATTTTTTATAGTAGAATTTCCATAAGTTCCTTCTATAATAGCTATTTGCACAATACCATCTTTTATCTTTTGCTCTGGCAAATATGCTTTTGCCACAAAATATCCACTATCTCTATAATATTTTGTGATAACAGAAGTTATCTCTTTTAGTTTGTTTAAACCTAACTCTTGATTTTTATATGGCTCTATAAGTTTTGCTAAAACTTCACTTGAAATAGCACTATTTCCACTAAATGTAAAATCTTTTACCAAAGTTGTAAAACTATCAGTTGCTACTAAAGGTGCTTTATAATCAGATTTTACTTCTGGTAAAGCCTTTGTTTCTTCTTCAAACTTTGGTTTTTCAACTTGTCTATAAATATCTCCAGCATTTGGAATATTTGCTCCTAATACAAAAGTTGTTGCAATAATTGAGAGTGTAACTATTTTATTCATTTTATTCCTTATTTTTTATCTTCTACTACATAAAGTTCTTGACTAACACCATTTGGTAAAGATACTCCACCATTTACAAGTTGTACAAAACTATCTGGACTTAAAGCAACTCTTACTTCACTTAGTGAATTTGAAGTCATCAAAGTAGCTAAATCTACCGATGATAGTGGAGTTTCTGCTCCTGTTTGTCCTACTAAAGTTAGTTTAGTATCTTTTGAAACATTACTATCTAAGTTTGAGTTTGTATTTCTAATAGCACTATTTAGTTGAGTATTAAAACTATTTAATCCACTACTACTCAAAGAGTTTTTATTTAGTGAGTTATTTACAAAAATATTATTTGTAAAGTTTGAGTTTGTATTGGCATTTGACACACTATTTGTAATAGTTATACCATTTATAATACTTGCTACAAGATTATTTAATCTATTATTTGCCACTTGTTCACTATTGTTTGGATTTTCAGGGTTCTCTGGGTTTGGATTTTCAGGGTTCTCTGTATTTGGGTTTTCAGGGTTCTCTGTATTTGGATTTGTACCTATAACCCATACATAATCATTTCTATTTTCTTGCCAAGAAAGAATAGGATAATCTAATGCCATATTATTATCACCAATTATATCCCAAGCAGAAAAAGTATCTATATCTTGAAGTTCGGTAGTTGTTTTTCCTACATTATTGCTATCTTCAGTTAAATCTGGATTTTTTGTTTTATCATAAAATGAGTTTGTGATTGTTGCATCAAAGTTATTATTATTCATTCCTACTAATCCACCTACATTTTCAGCTCCAGATACTTCTCCTGAGGCATAAGAATTTTCAATTATTCCCATACTACCCCCAACTAATCCTCCTGTATTTATACCATTGCCCTGTACATCTCCAGAGGCATAAGAGTTTGAAATTGTTCCAGCACTCCCCCCAACTAATCCTCCAGTTTGATTATTGCCAGTTACATTTCCAGTTGAGTAAGAAGTTACTATACTTCCAGATACATGAAGCCCAACAAATCCCCCTACATATTCACTTCCAGTCACAGTTCCAGTTGCATAAGAGTTTTTGATATTTCCATTATTAAATCCAATAAACCCTCCTATATTTTGGTCATCACCATATACAGTTCCAGTTGCATAAGAGTTTTCGATATTTCCAAATACATTAAGCCCAATAAATCCTCCTATCTTTTCACTTCCAATTACAGTTCCAGTTGCATAAGAGTTTGAAATTGTTCCACCAAATATATTTCCAACTAATCCTCCTGTATTATGGTCACTTCCAGTTACAGTTCCAGTTGCATAAGAGTTTTCGATATCTCCCTCAGCATATCCAATCAATCCTCCAATACTTATATTCCCAGTTACATCTCCAGAGGCATAAGAGTTTTTAATTTCAACTTTACTTACTCCAACCAAACCTCCAACTTGAATAGAACCTTCTACATCTCCAGTTGCATAAGAGTTTTCGATATCTCCATATTCAGCATAACCAATAAGCCCTCCTACAGAACTATTTCCAGTTACATTTCCAGTTGCATAATTGTCTTTAGTTTGTCCATCATAATTACTAAGTTCCCCAACTAATCCTCCAACTTCATCATTACCTGTTACATTTCCAGTAGCATAAGAGTTTTCAATTACATTTTCGTTGCTGTAACCAACTAATCCTCCAACTTTATCATTAGCTGTTACATTTCCAGTAGCATAAGAGTTTTCGATATTTCCATATTCAGCATAACCAACTAATCCTCCTATATTATTGCCACTTCCATTTATATTTCCAGAGGCATAAGAGTTTTCAATATTTCCATATTTAGCATAACCAACTAATCCTCCTATACTATCGCCACTTCCATTTATATTTCCAGAGGCATGAGAGTTTTCAATATTTCCATTGTTAGTATAACCAACTAATCCCCCTACATATTCACTTCCATTTATATTTCCAGTGGCATAAGAGTTTTTAATTATTACTTCACTATAACCAACTAATCCTCCAACTCTATAATGACCTACGACATTTCCAGTTACATGAGAGTTTTCAATTACTCCTTCACCATATCCAATTAAACCTCCTACTGATCTGTACCCTTTTACATTTACATTAATTAAACCTATATTTTTTATAAGTGAACTAGATCCTGTCCAAGCAAAAAATCCTTGGTAATAAGCATATTCATTGTCTATTGTAAGATTTGAGATAGTATGTCCTAAACCATCAAAATTTCCATTAAAATCTTCTATTGGAGTCCAATTTGACGAGCCTAATGCAACATCTGCAAGAGTAATATCATCACCTAAAGCAATATTTCCACCTAGATTAGCATTCATATAACTTTGTAAAGTTGAATCTGTATTTATAACTGCATAATTCTTTTGTGTATCATTTCCTTTTTTTGTAGCAAAATTAGCATTAGGTACATCTGTTAATTCTTGTAGCTTTACCTTTCCGTTTGCTCCAAAATAGTAGTTAGCATCTGTATTATTTGTATCTCTTCCATAGTGAAGTCCAAGTTTTCCACCAGCTCCACTTGAGGCATCAATAGTAGCATTTATATAGATATTATTGTCAGCAACTAGATACAAACGGTTTCCACTTGACCAAGTGATATTATCATTTACATATACATTACCATTTCCACCACTTGTTCCATTTGTTGACTCTATTATAAAAGTAGCCGTATTAACTAAGGCATTAGATACAGCAGTTCCAGTCATATTTCCACCACTTGAAGCTATTGTAAAATCAGCTGGGTCTATTAAATATTTATCTGCTTTTATCTTAAAACTATCAGCTATATTTACCACATCTCCAGAAGTCTCCACAAAGCTTCCATCTGCGATTATCTCTCCATCTATATTTGCTGTTCCACCATGAGCAAAGAGTATTACCTCACCTTTTTCATTTACACTTAAAGTTTTTGCTTCTATTACTCCACTATTATTTACCATTCCATCAAGTACACTATTTACAGCTTTTGTTGTAAGATATACTTTTCCACCATCTGCTTTTATAACTCCTTTATTCTCTACTAAAGCATTAAAAGTACCCTCATCAATAGTAAGATTTACAAGTGAGTTTCCATTTAGATTTAGAGTTATTTTATCTCCACTTGAAAGTTCAACTCTTCCTAAATTTACTTGAATAACTCCCTCATTTACAACTTCATTTCCCAAAAGTACTACATAAGAAGCATTTATCTCACCTTTATTTATTATAGAGTTTGTACTATTTCCACTAAACACATAGTTATCGTTTTCAAAGTCGCTGTTTGAGATATTTTTTGTAGTTGCTATTAAACCACCTACATTTATTTGTGAGCCTTGATTAAAAACTACACCATTTGGATTTACAAGTATTACTTGACCATTTGCATTCATTGCACCATCAATTATAGACTTTGTAGCTCCAACAACTCTATTTAGAGTAACAGAGCTAGAGTTTGGTTGATTAAAATTTACAGTTTCATTTTTTGAAATATCAAACTTTTGCCAATTTATAGTGGCTTTTTGAGTCGATTGGTTTATATTTGTAGTATTTCCACTTTGATTTATAGTGGCAGTTCCATTTACTACATTTCCACCACTAGGTGCTGCAAAAAGAGTTGTAGTTGTAATCATACCACTTATAACTAAAGCTATTTTTCCACCTTTTAGAATTCTAAAATTGTTTTTATAATTTATCACATTCTCTCCTTTAAGATTTTGTGGCAAATTTTAGAAAAAACTATAAACTTTAGATATAAAGAAAACGAACTTTTTTAAATTTTATATATTTCGTTTTTTTGCTAAAATAGTTTTTATTTTTTATATATAATAGAGCAAATTTTTATGAAAAGTTTTGGAGAATATGGAAAAATTAATCTTTGGGGATAAATTTGCAACAACAAATACAAACTCTCAAGTTGTTGCTACACAACTATCCAAAATTGTTCCATCTTTACAATATTTTGAAGCTATTTCAGATAAAAGTTTTAGTTCAAAAACTTTTTCTACTTCTATAAATAGTCTTAAAATCTCAGCAAATTATATCTCTCCTTTTAGAGTAAGTGCAAATTCAAGTAGTGAATATACTTTGATGATACCTATAAAAGGAAAATGTACAACAACAGTAGAAAATAAAAACTTTGTTTGGGATAATAAAAGTTTTGCTTACTGTAAACCAAGATGTGAAGCAAAAAGTATCTCTTTAATTCCTAGAAATTTTGTTTTGATAGATTTGGATATACAAAGATTTCATGAAACTTCAAAAACTATGTTAGGTGAACAAAGTGATAAATTTTTACACAATTTTGAAAATCCAAGCTTAATACCACTTTTATATAAAAATATCTCATTTGATACTATGTTAAAACAGCTCTTTTATAGTTTAAATAGTAATTTAGAGGATATTACTATACTTGAAAAAGCAAAATTTGATGAGCTAATATATAGAACTTTGGTTTTTATGTTTATGCCAGAAAGGTTTTATAAAGATGATATTTACAGCACAAAAAAAGCTACAATCTCGACTTCTATGTGTAAACTTGTAGAGGAACTAAAAAATGAAGATTTTTTTGCTTTTATGACTTTGAGTGATTTAGAAAAATTTTTTGACCAAAGTACAAGAAACTTACAACTAATTTTTAATAAATACTATGGTTGCACTCCTACACAATTTTTAAGAGAGCAAAAATTAAGATATGCTTCAAGAGTTATAAGAGAAACAGATGGAAATATAAATGTTACAAAACTAGCTATTGAAACAGGATTTTATAACTTCTCACTATTTTCAAAATACTATAAAACATATTTTGGAGTAAACCCAAAAGATAGTATTAAAAATTTTAAAAAACTGAAATTTTAAAAACATTTTGCAAAGCTTTGATATAATCGAAATTTATTTGAAAGAATTAATCAAAAAAAGGTTTAAAATGCAAATTATTATTACTATTTCAATCTTACTTATAGTTGCTACAATTATTATCTATAAAGTAAATGATAAATTTGAAAAAAGAGAGTTTATAATCTTTTTGGCAGTTATTTTAATTGCAACTATTGGATTTTTATTTTATGAAAACAAAAGTGAAAACTACCTTCCAAATCTATTTATAAAAAAGTATGAAAAAGAGTATAACACAACAATTAAAAGCTTAGATTATGAACTTTTAAATAATAAAGTAGTATCAAGTAAAGATAAATTCATCTATAAATTTACATATACAATTTTAAAAGAAAATAGTGAATTTTTATGTACTTTAAATAATGTTGAAATACACAAAATAAAAAATGAGTATATTTTTGTAAACTTTTCACAACTAAAAGAGGAGTGTCTGAAAAGATAACTCATTTTTTTTATTAGTTTAAGCTGGTTTAAAACCGCTTTTACTTTTACAAACTTGAGGAAAATAACACTTATCACACTCTGGTTTTACTGCTTTACAAATATATCTTCCAAATAAAACCATAGCTTGATGAAAAATATGTAAATCATTACCTTTTAACTTTTTCACCAAATCTGCTTCAGTTAAAGTTACATTTTTAGCATCACTAAGCCCTAATCTATGAGAAACTCTAAAAACATGGGTATCAACCGCCATAAGATTTTCTTGCTTATACTCTATCATAAAAACATTAGCTGTCTTATTTCCAACACCTGCTAATTTCATCAACTCTTTTTGATTATGTGGGATTTTCCCTTCATAATTTTCTATTACACTTTGAGCCATTTTTATAATATTTTGTGCTTTATTATTAAAAAAAGAGCAAGAGTTTATAATCTTTTTAACATCTTCAAGATTTGCAAAAGCTAACTCATGAACACTTGGGTATTTTTCAAAAAGTGCTGGAGTTATGATATTTACTCTTTTATCTGTACATTGAGCTGAAAGAATAATAGCTATTAATAACTCATAATCATTTCTATAATTAAGCTCTGTTACAGCATTACTATAATTTTCTAAAAATGCTTGTTTTATTATCTCTATATCTTGTTTTGTTGCTTTTTTTACCATAATTTTATATATCCTTAATCTTTGCTATCTCATCTCTAAGTCGTATAGCCTCTTCAAAGTTCAAATCACTTGCTGCTTTTTTCATCTGTTTATTTAACTCTAAAAGAAGTTTTTTTCGCTCACTTGCTGGCATTTTTTCAACTCTTTGTTTTTTAAGTGCTACTGTATCATACTCTTCAAGTTTTAAGTTTTGGTCAAGTTTTCTTGTAGTTGATTTTGGAGTGATATTATGCTCTTTGTTAAACTCTTCTTGAAGTTTTCTTCTTCTATTTGTCTCATCAATTGCAAACTGCATAGAAGCTGTAATCTTTTGAGCAAATAAAATAACCCTTCCATTTTCATTTCTAGCAGCTCTTCCAATAGTTTGAATAAGTGAAGTCTTACTTCTTAAAAAACCTTCTTTATCGGCATCAAGTATAGCAACAAGTGAAGTTTCAGGAATATCTAAACCTTCTCTTAAAAGATTTATTCCTATAAGTACATCAAAAGTTCCAAGTCTAAGCTCTCTTATAATTTGATTTCTCTCAATAGCATCAATTTCACTATGCATATATTTTACTTTTATTCCCAAATCAGCATAATAACTAGCTAACTCTTCAGCCATCTTTTTTGTCAAAACTGTAACTAAAACTCTCTCATTTTTTGCGATAGTTTTTTTAATCTCATCATGAAGTTTTTCAACTTGAAATTGACTATCCATTATCTCAATAATTGGGTCAAGTAACCCAGTTGGTCGTATTATTTGCTCAGCTACAACACTACTTAATTCCAATTCTAATTCATTTGGAGTTGCACTAACAAATACATAATTTGGAGCTTTTTTTATAAACTCATCAAATTTAAGTGGTCTGTTATCAAGTGCAGATGGCAGTCTAAATCCATACTCAACTAAAACCTCTTTTCTACTTCTATCAGCGACATGCATTCCTCTAAATTGACTCAAAGATACATGAGACTCATCAACAACAAGCAAAAAATCTTTATCCATTTGAGCAAAATAATCAAGTAAAGAGTATGGAGTTTCACCTGGTTTTAATCCTGTTAAATGCCTTGCATAGTTTTCTATTCCCTTACACATTCCTGTTGCTTCAATCATCTCTAAATCAAACTCAACTCTTTGTTTTAGTCTTTGATACTCTACAAGCTTATTCTCTTTTTGATAGAAATTTAATCTATCTTCAAGCTCTTCTTCTATTTGCTTAACAGCTGTTGCCAAATTTTCAGAAGTTACAACAAAGGGATTTACTGAATAAATAATCGCCTCTTTTAAATCTTTTACTTTTGCATTTGTTATATATTCATATTTTGTGATACTTTCAACCTCATCACCAAAAAATTCAACTCTAATAAACTCATCTTCAAAATATGCAGGAAAGATATCTATGACATCACCATTTACTCTAAAATCAGCTCTATCGAAGAATTTATCATTTCGTTTATAACCCATTTCAATTAGTTTTAATAAAAATGTCTTTTGTGAATACTCAAAACCCACTTCAATTCTCTGAACCATCGCTTTATATTCACTTGGATTTCCTAAACCATAATTTGCTGAAACTGAAGCAATTACAATAACATCATCAAAAGATAAAAGTGAAGCAGTGGCACTAAGTCTTAGCCTTTCTAGTTCTTCATTTATAGAACTATCTTTTTCTATAAACAAATCACTTCTAGGAATATAAGCTTCTGGCTGGTAGTAGTCATAATAAGAGATAAAATACTCCACATGATTATTTGGAAAAAACTGTTTAAATTCACTATAAAGTTGAGCAGCTAAAGTTTTATTATGAGTCATAATAAGTGTTGGTTTTTGTACCTTCTCTATCACTTTTGCAATAGTATAAGTTTTTCCACTTCCTGTAACTCCTAAAAGTGTGTTATACTGATTTCCAGCTTCTATTGAACTACTTAAAGCCTCTATTGCTTTTGGTTGATCTCCTGCTGGACTATAATCACTTACTACTTCAAATTTTGCCAAAATATATTCCTATAAAATCTAAATTAAAAGCTTGAATTTATCAAAATAAGCTTAAAATATATTAAAATTTATAAAAAGGTTTTGTGTGTCTATTTTTGCTTTACAATCTCATGCTGGTGGATTTTTAGATGAAGATTTAGTACATTTTAATAAAAAATTTGATGATTGGTGCATACAATTTAGCAATTATGAAGATGCTATGCAAATAGTAAAAACCCTTGAAAATCCTAGAAATATAGATATAGTTGAGATTACTCCACTTACTTATCCAAAATATTTTTTCAAAGATTTACAAGGTACTATTTATGCCACAAGACAAATTGAAGATAATATTGTTTGTGTAGTTGAGCCAAATATTGGTGCAAATTTTAGAATCGCTATTTGTAATTTAAAGACAAGAAATGTACATCTAACAAAAACTTCATATAAAACTATTCCAAGTATTGAAAATGCTTTTGCAAACTTTGTGGAAAATAGTTTACATTAAATTTTCAAATATCTTTATTTAGAAATAGTCCATTTTTAAAAACTGTATAACTTTTCTGACAACATAAAGATGGAACATTTATATACTCTTTATTTTTAAAAGCATATCTATTCCCTTGATGATAATGCCCTTCTATAACTATATTACTCTCATAGTTATCTAATCTTTTTTCCACAATTTTTTCAAAATCTAAAATATTATGACAAATATTTTTACTCAATAAAGCTTTTTCAAGTTTTTTTGAAATAAAAAAGTTTATATCTATAAAATTCATAAATTTTAAAAAAGAACTATTTCTTATAATCTTACAAAATAGTTCATATTTCCAATCCAAAAAATTATCTCCATGCGATAAAGCTACTTTTTTCTCTTCTATTTCTACAAAAAAAGGCTGATTTTCTCTTTTTAAGACCTTTATATTGGGAAATAGTTTTTGTAAATTAAAATCATGATTTCCTTCTAAATAAACAATTTCCAAATTCGTAGATAATTTATTTAAAAGATTTATAACTTCAATATTTTGTTTTATAAAATATTTGCATTCACAAGATAAAAAATCAAAATTATCACCCATTAAAAATATTTGAGAAGCATTAATCTCTTTTTTTTCTAATCCCTCTAAAATAGTTTTAAATTCTTGATTTTTTTCATTGTAATGAGAGTCTGCTATAAAAATAGCATTCTCTTTTAAAATAAGACTCAATTTATAGCTCTAACTCTTTAAAATATACTTTTAAAACTTCAAAAGTTTTTTTCCCACCAGGAAGTGTTGCTGTAAATTCATCACCTTCAACTTTTCCCATAAGTTGTTTTGCTAATGGAGAGTTAAAAGAGATTAAACCTTTTTCAACATTTGATTCAACTCCACCAACAATAGTATAAGTAAACTCATCTTCACTATCAACATCTATTAAATTTATTGTTGAACCAAAACTAACCCTATCATGTGGTAAGATAGAAGGATCAACTATAACTGCTTTTGAAATAGTATTACTAAGTTCTGCAATTTGTACATCTATAAGTTTTAACTTTTCTTTAGCAGAGTGATACTCAGCATTCTCTTTTAAATCCCCTAATTGCCTTGCTTCATCAAGTGCAATTACAGTTTCTGGTCTTTCACTACTTTTTAAAAACTCTAATTCACTTGTTACTTTATTATATCCAGCAAGTGTCATTGGCTCTTTATCCATCACATCTCCAATAAATATTTTTGTGTTATAATATCCAAAATTTAGTAAAGAAGATTTAAATATGCAATATAGTAGAACAAAAATGCTTTTTGGAGAAGAGGCTTTAAAAAAATTCCAAGAGACAAAAATAATACTTTTTGGAGTTGGAGGAATTGGAAGTTTTGCTCTTGATGCCTTATATAATACAGGAATTACAAATATAACAATAGTTGATTTTGATACCTATGAAGCTTCAAATCAAAATAGACAACTAGGAAGCCATGGAAATATTGGAAGAGTTAAAGTTGAAGTTTTAAAAGAAAGATATCCAGAAGTTACTCCAATTTGTGTAAAAGTTACACCAGAGTGGATAGATAATTTTGATTTTTCATCTTATGATTATATTTTAGATGCAATTGATGATATTACACCAAAAGTTCACTTAATAAAAAAACATTTTACAAAAATAATAAGCACTGGTGGTGGAGCAAAAAGAATAGACCCAACAAAAATAGAGTATAAATCAATTTGGGAAACTTATAATGATAAATTTATAAAAAAAGTAAGAGAAGAGTTAAAAAAACAAGGTTTCAAGAAAAAATTCAAAGTAATTTTTTCAACAGAAGTTCCTCTTTGTGTAGAAAAAGGTAGTTTTGAAGGTGTTACAGCATCTTTTGGATTAATGATGGCATCTGTTACTATTCAAAAAATAGTTAAGAAATTGCAAAAATAACTTAAAGTTACTCAAAGTTTAAAATTTATATAATATTTTACTTATACATTAAAAAGGATTTACATGAGCGGTATTAGTGGTAGTGTTGAGCAAATGACACAAGGGCATTTGCGAAATGTTCAACAATTAGCAGTATTTTACACTGGTCATAATAATATTTACGCAATCAATATAGCAAAAGTTAAAGCTTTTATAATAACTGAGGAAGTTGCAATAAATGATACTCCAAGAGATACAAATATTATTGCTGGAATTGCTACAATTAGAGGTGAGCCTGTAACTTTAATCAATCTTGATGCTTGGCTTGGACAAACACCATTAGATATAAAAGAGTATAAACTTATAATTTTTTGTGAATTTAATCATAAAAAAATTGGTTTCTTAATAAAAGATATGCTCGATATCGTAGAAAAAACAACTCAAGATTTAAGACACACTGAAGAGACAAATTCAAAAATAACTTATACAACATATGTAAAAGTAAATAATAAAGATGAACTTTGTACAGTATTTAATGCTGAACAACTTTTAAGAGATATTAAATGGACAGATGATGGTGAAGATGATGTTAGAAAATATGTTGTTGGAAAAATCGACTCTTCAAAAGTTATTTTAGCTGCTGAAGATTCAGGCGTTGCAAGAGAAGTTTTAACTAAATTCTTTAAACAAACTGGAGTTAGATATGAAGTTTATACAAATGGAACTCTACTTTTACAAAGAATTGAAGAGTTAAATCCTGAGCAAATAGGTATGATTTTAACTGATATAGAAATGCCAGGAACTGATGGTTATCAAGTTGCATCATTTGTAAAAAATAGTAAAAAATATGAGCATATTCCAGTGATTGTAAACTCATCTATGACAACAGATGCAGTAAGAGGAAAGATGAGTCAAATTGGAGTTGAAGGGTTCGTAGGGAAAACAGATATCAACTCTTTATATGATTTAACAAAAAAATTCCTTTTAAAATAAAATCTTTTAAAATTTATAAACTAAGGAAAAAATCCTTAGTTTATAATACTTCTTTTAACCAATTATTAAAACTATCAATTTGAATTTCTGTTTGTTTTGTAGATGTTCCACCAAAAGAGTTTCTACTATTCATTGAATTTTCTAAACTTAAATATGAAACTATCTCTTCATCAATATTTTCAAGCTCTTTTGATGAATTTCTAATCTCTGTAATAGTTAATTCACTAATATCTTTATTCAAACTATTTGCTTTTTGTACAACCTCTTTTGTAAGATAATAAGCTTCACGAAATGGCATATTTTGTTTTTGTACTAAATAATCAGCTAAATCTGTTGCTGTTAAATGCCCTATTTTAGAGGCTTCTAACATATTATCTTCAAGTATAGTCATAGTTTTTATAACTTCATTTAAAATAGAAAGTGAAATCTCAATAGTCTCAACCGAGTCAAAAACACCCTCTTTATCCTCTTGTGTATCTTTATTATATGCTAATGGAAGTGATTTCATAACAGTTAATAAAGAGATTAAATTTCCATAAACTCTTCCAGTTTTTCCTCTTAGAAGTTCAGGAACATCTGGATTTTTCTTTTGTGGCATAATAGAACTTGTTGTTGCATACATATCACTCATTCTTATAAATCTGAACTCATAAGATGACCATAAAATAAGCTCTTCTGAAATACGACTAATATGCATCATAGTTGTAGAGATATTAAATAAAAGCTCCAAAGCAAAATCTCTATTAGAGACTGTATCCATAGCATTTTGTGTAGGAGCACAAAATCCTAAAAGTTCTGCTGTTTTAAATCTATCAATATTATGTGGTGTTCCAGCTAATGCAGCACTTCCTAGTGGTGAAAAATTATTCCTCTCATAAGAAGAATTAAATCTTTCAAAATCCCTTTTAAACATATTTGCATAAGCCATCATATGGTATCCAAAATTAATTGGTTGAGCATGTTGTAAGTGAGTCATTCCTGGCATTATAGTTTTTGTATGTTTTGAAGCTAAATTGACAAAAGTTTCAATAAGAGTTAAAAGTTGTTTCTCTATAGATTTTGTTTTCTCTTGTACATATAAAGTAAAATCTGTACAAACTTGGTCATTTCTACTTCTTGCAGTATGAAGTCTTTTCCCTGCATCTCCAATAATTTGCGTAAGTCTATTCTCAACTGCCATATGAATATCTTCATACTCTAAAGAAAATTTAAACTTTCCATTTTCTATCTCTTCTAAAACTTGTAGAAGCCCTTTTTCTATCAACTTTTGTTCATCATTTGAAATAATATTTTGTAAAGCTAACATTTTTGAGTGAGCAATTGAACCTCTTATATCTTGAGAATATAACTTCTTATCAAACATAATTGAAGCATTAAACTGGTCTAAAAGTTCAGCATTTGTATTTTTCAAAATTTGGTTATTTTTTTGTACCATATTATAATTCCTATCGAATTTTTATTAAAATATTAAGGTTTAATTATATCATAAATGGTTATAATCTTAGACTTTTATACAAATTCAAGGCTTTAGTTTGAAAAATATTAAAGATATTACAAAAAATACACTGGCAAATCTATCTAAAAAAGGAATATCAACTACTCCTGAAAATTATTTTATAGAGTTTAAAGATCAAGCTTATGACTTAAATACAGATATCGAAGAGATAAATCTATTTGAAATCCTAAAAAACTCTATTTCAGAAGATGAAACAGAAGATATAGAGATAAAATCATATAATGACCTTGTAAAAATTCTTCAAAAAAGAGTTCCAACAGAAGATTTAAAAAAACTAATAATTGCTTTAAATGATATACTAAAACCATCTGTAAACTTTGATATGATTGAAGAAATAGAAATATTTATATCAAAACTTTTAGAAAAACCAAAAGATTTAACTTCAACTGAAACTATTAAAACACTTAAAAAGCTATCAAAACGAAGAGTTTCAAATGATAGACAAGTTTTAAAAGAGAAGACTGAAGATATTATGAAATTAACTTCACTTATGAGTAGATATTTTGATAAAACTCTAACTGATGGAGTTAATTCAAATGAGGAAATCATAAAAATAAAAGATGAACTAATATCTCTTGATATATCAAAATTTTCACATAGAGAACTAAGAATTGTTCAAAAAAAATTAATAGACACAATTTTCAAAATTGAAGCTACACTAAATAAAAATAAACAGATATTAGTAGATAATAAAGAGAAATTTGATTATCTAAACAAACAAATTGAAGAGCTTCAAAAAGAGCTTATTTTAGTAAAAGAAGAGCATCAAGTTGATTATCTAACATCTTTATTAAATAGAAGAGCTTATGATTATGAAGTTGAAAAAATGGAGAGAAAATATCTAGTATTTCACTCAAATTTTGCAATTATATTTTATGATATTGACCATTTTAAAGATATAAATGACAAGTATGGTCACGCTTGTGGAGATGCTGTTTTAAAAAGTTTTGCAAAAATTCTAAAAGAGCTAACTAGAAAAGAAGATGTTATTGCAAGATATGGTGGTGAGGAGTTTGTAGCTTTAATTCACTATCAAGATGAAATTGAAGTTTCAAGATATGTAAAAAGGGTAAAAAATACTATAAAAGATACAAGTTTTATCTATAGTAATAATAAAATAAAACTTACTTTTTCAGCTGGTATTAGTTTTAGAAATAAATATGATACTTTTTCTGAAGCAAAAAAACGAGCTGATGAGCTACTTTATAAAGCAAAAAACCAAGGTAGAGATATAATCTTTTTAGATAATAATGAAGAGCTTTAAAATTTAAAACTAATTTTAGCTCCAAATCTCTAACTGTGGAATACAAGACATAGCTTTAAAAATATAACTTTTTGAAATTATTCCTTTTAAAAGTCCTTCTTCATTAACAACTGCCATAGTGCCTATTTCAAAATCGAACATTATTTTTATCACATCTTTTAGTTCAGAATCTGGATTTGTTGTAATAATTTCAGGAAAACTAATATCCTTTAATCTTCTATTTAAAAGTAAATTTGGCTCATCTAAATTTTGCATTAATAAAGATAAGATAAATTTTGCATCTATTAAACCAACAATCTTTTTATCTATTGTTGTCACTGGAATTTGTGCAGTTTTTTTATCTTTTAAAAGTTCATAAGCCTCTTTTATAGTATGACTATTATCTATATATAAGAGATCTTGGCTCATTATATCTCTTACAAAAAAAAACTGATTACCTTGATTTATTTGTGATATCTTTTTATATGATGATAAAAATTGCTCTTGCTTCTTTTTTTCACCATTTTGATCTTGTTTATTTTGAAAATCTTTTACTGAATCCTCTTTAGGATCAAATGTAAATTTCGTAGTTTCATTAATATTTTTTACATTATATAAATTTTCTGTTGAACTTTTATAATCTACTATTCCATTATTATATATTGTAAACATATTAACTCCTTTTAGCAGTTTTATAAATAATAGTAAAAAATTGCTTCTTTTACTATTAAATATTATTAAAAGAGAAATTTATATAGGTAAGACTCTTATATTTTCATCAATTTTTCTTTGTAGAATCGACTCAATCGCATAAAGTGTTCCCATACTTCCTGCACTACAACCACTACAAGCACCTAAATATCTAATATATAAATCATAATGTGGTGCTGATTCAACAATATCTAAAATCTCCATATTCCCACCATCCATAATAAGCATAGGTCTTACATCTTCATCTAAAATATCTTCAATTAACTCTATTCTTTGCTCTTTTGTCATATTTTCAAAAGTAGAGTTACTATAACTTGGTTCTTCTTTACTCTGCTCTTTTATCTCTTCTAAAGTTTGTTCTAAAATATCATTTAAATAAATCTCTTTATCTTCCAAGCCACCCTCATTTTTACAGGATTTACAGAAAATTCCAGCTTTTGTAATATTACCTATTTCCTCAACTGTAGTTATCGAAAAATCTTTTATTGCTTGTTTTATAACTCCTAAAGTAACTCTAGCACACTCACAAACAATATAATCATCTTCAAAATCATTCATATCTCTTTTTTCTGAGTTCAAAGCAGCTTTTTTAAGCACAACAAAATTTGTAAATTTTTCGTGTAATTCAATTATACTAAGAGCTGGTATTTGTGGTTCATCTCTTAGGGCAAATTCAACATCAGTCTTAAATAAATTTGCTACTTTTTCAACACTTTTAAAGATACATAGTTCTGTCATCATATCATTTAAAGCAAGTAATAAACCACCTGTAAATGATTTAAACTTTGCCCTTACAATAATATTATCTTTATTTACTGCCCAATACATTCTAATTGTATCAGCTCCATTTGTTTCAAAATCAGCAACAACAAGCCTACAGCCTAACTCTTTTGCTTCAAGTCTTGTAATTTCACCAATATTTTTTGGGTCATTAATTCTACTTTCTATCTTTTTTGAGTAAATCTCTTCTATATCATTTATCATAAAAATTCCATTATTTATTTTATCTTTCTAATATTTTATAAAAAATGGGATAAAATTTGTCTTAATTTTAAATCCCGATAATTTCGCAACTTTTTAAATTAAAATCTAATATTTTCTTCATTTATTAGATTTTATGTCTTTACATTATATACTTATTTTGATATTATTCAAATCAGGATAATTTTAGTCCTAATTTAAAATCAAATAAATTTTACGGAGAAGTCATGAGTGACAATCAAGAATTACATGACATTATAAACAAAGATTATAAACTTGGCTTTGAAACTTTAGTTCAAAGTGATACCTTTGCTAAAGGTTTAAATGAAGATGTGATAAGAGCTATTAGTGCAAAAAAAGAAGAGCCAGAGTTTTTACTAGATTTTAGACTTAAAGCCTATGAAAAATGGCTAAAAATGGAAGAACCTGCTTGGACAAACTTACAATACCCAAAGATTGATTATCAAGATTATGCTTACTATTCAGCACCTAAAAAACCTCTTGGTTCTTTAGATGAAGTAGATCCTGAAATTCTTAAAACTTATGAGAAACTAGGGATTCCACTTGAAGAGCAAAAAATGTTAGCTGGAGTTGCTGTTGATGCTGTCTTTGACTCTGTTTCAATAAAAACTACATATCAAGAAGAGCTTGAAAAATTAGGAATTATATTTTGCTCTATTAGTGAAGCATCACATAGATTCCCAGAACTTGTAAAAACTTATTTAGCAAGTGTTGTTCCTGTAACTGATAACTATTTTGCAGCACTAAATAGTGCAGTATTTACAGATGGAAGTTTTGTATATATTCCAAAAAATACAAGATGTCCAATGGAATTATCAACATATTTTAGAATAAATGCTTTAAATACTGGACAATTTGAAAGAACTTTAATTATCTGTGATGAAGGAAGTTATGTATCTTATAATGAAGGTTGTTCTGCTCCAAGCAGAGACGATAGACAACTTCATGCTGCCGTTGTTGAATTAGTTGCACTTAAAAATGGTCATATAAAATATTCAACTATTCAAAACTGGTATCCTGGAGATGACACAGGAAAAGGTGGAATACTAAATTTTGTTACAAAAAGAGCCTTATGTAAAGGTGATAACTCAAAAGTATCTTGGACTCAAGTAGAGACTGGTTCATCAATTACATGGAAATATCCATCTTGTGTACTTCAAGGAGATAATAGTGTAGGAGAGTTCTACTCTGTTGCAGTTACTTCACGAGCTCAACAAGCTGATACTGGTACAAAAATGATACACTTAGGAAAAAATACAAAATCTACAATCATCTCAAAAGGTATTTCTGCTATGAAAGGTGTAAATGCGTATAGAGGATTGGTTCGAGTTGGGAAAAATGCACACAATGCTAGAAATATCTCTGAGTGTGATTCACTTTTAATTGGACATAAGTGTCAAGCACATACATATCCATACCATGAGATAAGAAATAGTAGTGCAAATATAGAACATGAAGCTACTACATCAAAAATCTCTGATGAGCAACTATTCTACTTAAATCAAAGAGGAATAGATGAAGAAGACGCTATTGCTATGATTGTAAATGGTTTTTGTAAAGAGGTTTTAAAAGAGTTACCAATGGAGTTTGCTGCTGAAGCAAAAGAGTTATTAAATATTTCACTAGAAGGAAGTGTAGGTTAATTATGAGTACAAATAAAACATTATTAAAAATTGAAGATTTAAAAGTAAGTATAAATGATAATGAGATTTTAAAAGGGCTAAATTTAGAGATAAAAGAGGGTGAAGTTCATGCTTTAATGGGTGTAAATGGTGCAGGAAAATCAACTTTAGTTAAAACTCTTGCTGCACATTATGACTGTAATGTAACAGATGGAAAAGTTACTTTTAAAAATAAAGATTTATTAGAGTTAGATGTATCAGAAAGAGCAAATGAAGGTATTTTTATGAGTTTTCAAAGCCCTGTTGAAGTTGCTGGTGTAAATAATAGCTACTTTTTAAGAACAGCTATGAATGCAAAAAGAGCCTATCAAGGAAAAGAAGAGCTCGATGCAATGCAATTTTTAAAACTTGTAAAAGAGGAAACTTCAAAGTTTGATATAGATAGAAAACTTTTACAAAGAGATTTAAATGATGGCTTTAGTGGTGGTGAGAAAAAAAGAAATGAGTTAGTTCAACTTTTAATGCTTCAACCAGATTTAATTATGCTTGATGAGATTGATAGTGGACTTGATGTTGATGCTATAAAAATAGTGGCAAATGTTATAAACTCTATGCTAGATGGGAAAAAATCTGTTTTAATGATTACACACTATGATAGACTTTTAGAGCTGATAAAACCTGATTTTGTACATATTTTAAGTGATGGGAAAATAGCTAAAACTGGAGATTATAGTCTAGCACTAGAGCTAGATGAGAAAGGTTTTGAAGCATTAGGAATAAATAATGCAAATAGCTAATATAGAAAATCTAAACCTTCCACAAAAAAGAGAGGAAGAGTTTTTAAAAATAGATTTTGCACCACTTTTTAATTTCGATTTTAAAGAGCATAAAACTTTAAATTTTACTCTTGATTTAAAAACTATAAAAGATGATGAAGATTATGAATCAAAACTATTTTCTATTGCAAATAGATTTGATGATACTAAAAAAGTTTTAACTATTGAAAAAGATATAGATGAACCACTAGTTTTAATAAACCATATAAAAGATAATGAAACACTATTTTCAAATAATCTTTTAATTGAAATTAAAAATGGAGTAAAAGCATCTATTATTGAAATTTTTATAAACTCTTCAAAAAACTCATCAATTTTGGCAAATAGAACTATCAAAGTTGAAAAAGATGCAAGTTTAGAGTATATAAAAGTTCAAGATATAGCAACAGAAAATTCGCTTATTTACTCTTGTAAAGTAGTTCAAGATGATAAATCAAATTTAGAAATTTCAAATTTTGAGTTTGGGGATGGATTTTGTGTAAATAGTTTTGAAAATAAAATTGACTCATTAGAAGTAAACTATGAATTAAATGGATTAAATAAGTTAAGAAATAGTACTTCAGTTTCAACTTTAGTAAAAACTACACATAATAATCAAAGTTCAAGAAGTAATATAAACTATAAAAATTCACTTCTTGCTTCTAGTCGAGCCGTTGTAAAAATAAAATCAATAGTTACTCAAAATGGACTTTATTCAAAAGCATTTCAAAACTGTAACTCAATACTTTTAAGTGATGATGCAGTTATTTTTGCTCAACCATTTTTAGAAATTTTTATTGATGAATTAGAAGCTAGTCATGGAACAACAACAGGAACACTAAATAAAGACCAACTTTTATATCTTCAAGCTAGAGGGATAAGTAAAGAAAGAGCATATGAGATGCTTTTAGAAGCATTTGAAAACTCTATAAAAGATAATATAAAAGATGAAAAAATTAAACAATTTTTAGAAGAGTATAAAAAAGAGAGCTATATTTAAAAATGTATAAAAAAGATTTTCCATATTTTGCTAACTCAAAAAGTGTATATTTAGATAATGGATCAACTACTCAAAAACCTCAAAGTGTAATTGATGCAACAGTTGATTACTACTCAATTTATTGTTCAAACACTCATAGAAGTAGTTTTGGTGATGCAAATAAAGCAACAACTCAGTTTGAAAATACAAGAGAAGTTTTACAAAAATTTATAAATGCAAATAAAAAAGAGGAGATTATTTTTACAAGTGGTGTTACACAAAGTATAAATTTTATAGCCTCTTCTTTTGGAAAGAAATTTAAAAATATCATTATTTCAAGTCTTGAACACCATGCAAATATTGTACCTTGGCATATGCAAGGACGAGTTTTAGGTAAAGGACTTGAAGTTGTAAATTGTAATAAAAATTTTGATTTTGATTTTATACATTTTGAAGAACTTTTAAAAGCAAATCCAAACTCATTTGTAAGTATTGCACATGTTACAAATGCTTTTGGAAAAGTTCATGATATAAAAAAAATTATCTCATTAGCACATAAATATGAGTGCCCAGTTATGATTGATGGAGCTCAAAGTTTAAGTAGTTTTAAAATAGATGTACAAGAACTTGATTGTGATTTTTTTGCTATTTCAGGACATAAAACTTTTGGACCAACTGGAGTTGGAGCTATTTATATAAAAGAGAAATTCCACAATTTAGTAGATCCTTACCAAACAGGTGGAGCAACTATAAATATAGTTGATTTAGAAAAAGGAAGCACTTTTTTACCAAGCCCTTATAAATTTGAAGCTGGAACTCAAAATATTGCTGGAGTTATAGCATTTGCTAAATCTTTAGAGTATATAGAACTTATTGGTTATGAAACTATACAAAAAAGAAAAGATGAACTTATAAAATATCTTGATAGTGAACTAAAAAAACTACCAGATATAATTTTTTACAACGATTTAGAAGATTGTAGCGGAACTAGAAGTTTTAACTTCAAAGAAATTATGCATGATGATATATCTATTTTACTTGATAAAATGGGGATAGCTGTAAGAGTTGGTCATCATTGTGCTCAACCAATTATGAAAAAACTTGGAATTAAAGGTACTATTAGAGTTAGTTTAGCTTTTTATAATGATTTTGAAGATATAGATAAACTAATTTCAAGTTTAAAAAGAGCAATGAGTATGCTAAAGGATTAAAATGAGTATAGAAAAAAGAGTCGCAAATATAAAAGAGGATTTAGAGTTTTTTGATGAAGAGTTAGCTAAATATGAATATATTATTGATTTAGGGAAAAAACTTCCTCCTTTTGATGAAAAAAATCAAATTCCTGAAAATATAGTTCATGGTTGTACTTCTCAAGTTTGGTTAATTTGTGAAAAAAAAGATGATAAACTATTTTTTTATGGTACAAGTGATGCAATTATAGTAAAAGGTTTAGTTTATATCATTTTAGATATTTTTTCTAATTCTTCAATAGAAGAGTTAAAGAAAGTTGATATGGATATAGTAAAAGAGTTAAATTTAAGTGAGGTTATAACTCCAAATAGACAAAGTGGAGTTATTGGGATGATAAAAAAAATAAAAGAGTATGCTTTAAAATATTAAGGAAAAATTATGAATGAGATTTTTAATAAAGAAGAGATAAAAGAGAAAATTATAGAGAATTTAAAAAAGGTTTATGACCCAGAAATTCCTGTAGATATTTATAATTTAGGACTTATATATAATATTGAGCTTGAAGAGAGAGAAAATTATCTCTTTTGTGAGATAGATATGACGCTTACAAGCCCTGCTTGTCCAGTTGCAGATAGTTTACTTGAGCAAGTAAGATATGTAGCTATGGCAGTTGATGAAGTCGATGAAGCTAAAGTAAATTTAGTTTTTGAACCTGTGTGGGAACCATTTATGATGAGTGAAGATGCAAAAGAGATTATGGGAGCAAGTGGAGCTGCTATCTCTTGGTAAAATAAGAACGACTTCTATTTCTTTGGTATATTAATCTAAAATATACCAAAAAATACAAATTCTCTTAAAATATTTAAATTAATTATCATTTATTTCAAAAAATTTCTCTATTTTAATATCAAGAATTTTACTAATTTTATATAAATGTTCGATATTAAAATGCTTTCCGTTTGTACAAGGTTCACAAGCAGAAACTAAACTAACAGATTTATTCCCCATCTCAAAAGATAAATCTAATTGAGTTAAACCTCTTAAAAGCCTATATTTTCTTACATTTTTTCCAACAATTTTATAAAATTCTTCTATTTCTTCGCCCGAAAAATCATATTTTGTCACAAAAAACCCACTATAGTAATTTATTTTTATCTAAGTCTATTTTTAATATAGTTCTACCACAAACCACTATAGTAGTTTCATAAGGAGCATTTATGTTAAATAAAATAATTAAGAAGATAGATAATTTACCACCTCTACCTCAAACCATAACAAAAATTGAAGAATTTAGAAAAAAGCCCGAAAAAGATTCAGAAGAGTTACTAAAAATAATTGAAAAAGATGCTTTAATTGTCTCAACTTTACTAAAAATTGCAAACTCTGCAATGTTTGGTTTTCGCTCTAAAGTTGAAACTCCAAGTAGAATAATAAATTTATTAGGAATAAATTTTACAATTTATATTACAATAAATGAGACTATACAAAATCTTTTAAAAACAGACTTAGAACCTTATCAAATTACTGCTGATGATTTTATGGAAGCTTCTAATATAGCATCAATTTTTGCAAATGTTTGGTTATCAAAAATAGATAATGAGTCAAAAGAAGAGATGATATTAGCCTCTTTACTACAAGAGACGGGAAAATTTATCTTAGCAGAGTTAATAATTTCAAATAACAAAACAAAAGAGTTTATAGATTTAATTAATAGTGGAGAAGATTTAACAAAAATTGAACAAGAAATTTTAGAAACAACTACCTCTAAAACAACAGCAGAAATTTTTAAACATTGGAAATTAAGTTCAAACTTAGTAAAAATGATTGAATTTGTTGATGATATAGAAAATTGTGAAGAAGAGTATAAACAAAAAGCTCAAATATTAAATATTATTAAAACTATTTGTAATCCAAAAGAGTTATTTACAGAAAAAAGTATAGAAAAAGCCCTATTTAAATCTGATAAATATAATTTTGATAAAAAACTTTTAGCTGAATCAATTATTTTTGTTAGAGATAGAATTAACAAAGTTAACTATTAATTAAAGATATAGTTTAAAAAGTTTTACTAATTTATAAATTTCTTCTATCTTTAACATAAAAATAATATTTTATAAGAAATTTTACTATAATAATTTATTTTTATTCAAGCCTATTTTTAATATAGTTCTATATATAAATAACTATACAAAATTACACAAGGAAGACTTTTGTTAAATAAAATAATTAAAAAGATAGATAATCTACCACCTCTACCTCAAACCATAATAAAAATTGAAGAATTTAGGAAAAAACCTGAAAAAGATTCAGAAGAGCTACTAAAAATAATTGAAAAAGATGCTTTAATTGTCTCAACTTTACTAAAAATTGCAAACTCTGCAATGTTCGGTTTTCGTTCTAAAGTTGAAACTCCAAGTAGAATAATAAATTTATTAGGAATAAATTTTACAATTTATATTACAATAAATGAAACTATACAAAATATTTTAAAAACAGACTTAGAACCTTACCAAATTACTGCTGATGATTTTATGGAAGCTTCTAATATAGCATCAATTTTTGCAAATGTTTGGTTATCAAAAATAGATAATGAGTCAAAAGAAGAGATGATATTAGCCTCTTTACTACAAGAGACGGGAAAATTTATCTTAGCAGAGTTAATAATTTCAAATAACAAAACAAAAGAGTTTATAGATTTAATTAATAGTGGAGAAGATTTAACAAAAATTGAACAAGAAATTTTAGAAACAACTACCTCTAAAACAACAGCAGAAATTTTTAAACATTGGAAATTAAGTTCAAACTTAGTAAAAATGATTGAATTTGTTGATGATATAGAAAATTGTGAAGAAGAGTATAAACAAAAAGCTCAAATATTAAATATTATTAAAACTGTTTGTAATCCAAAAGAGTTATTTACAGAAAAAAGTATAGAAAAAGCCCTATTTAAATCTGATAAATATAATTTTGATAAAAAACTTTTAGCTGAATCAATTATTTTTGTTAGAGATAAAATTAGAGGAGTAAATTAAAAGATTTATTTCCTCTAAACTATTTGCTATTAAATATATTTTAGCAATATTCAACAATTTATTTAACAAAAATTAAGAAGAATAAAACAAAAAAATACCCTAAAATTTCATTAATAATTTTTTAAAAGGTGAGTATATGAAAAAGATTAATAAAGTACTTATAGCAAATCGTGGAGAGATTGCTTTAAGAATCATAAGAGCTTGTAAAGAGCTTGAAATTAAAAGTGTTGCAATATTCTCTGAAGTTGATATTGAAGGTGTTTGGGTTAGAAAAGCAGATGAGTGCTACCCAATTTTAGGAGATGTTGTTCAAGCTTATTTAGATTATGAAAAAATTATATCTATTGCAAAAAAATCTGATTGCGATGCAATTCACCCAGGATATGGATTTTTAAGTGAAAATGCTGATTTTGCTAGAGCTTGTGAACAAAATGGCTTAATTTTCATTGGTCCAAAACCAGAACATATAGAACTTTTTGGTGATAAAATGGCTTCAAAAGTAGCTATGAAAAAAGTTGGAGTTCCAGTACTTGAAGGAACAGATGAACCAATTAGTGATCCAAATGAAGCTGCTAAAATTGCAAAAGAGATAGGTTTCCCTGTTATCATCAAAGCTGCATTTGGTGGTGGTGGAAGAGGTATGAGAATAGTAAGAGAAGAGAAAGACTTTAAAGAACTATATGAGAGTGCCTCAAATGAAGCTTTAAAATATTTTGGTAGAGGGGAAACATTTATTGAAAAATATGTTGAAAATCCAAGACATATAGAAATTCAAATTATTGCTGATAAATATGGAAATGTATTACACTTAGGAGAGAGAGATTGTTCTATCCAAAGAAGACATCAAAAAGTTATCGAAATAGCTCCAAGCCCTAGATTAAACAATGAAGCTAGAAAAGAGCTTTATAGAATCGCTACAAAAGCTATGTTTAAACTAGGATATGAAAGCGTTGGAACAGTTGAGTTTTTACTAGACCCAAATGACAATATCTATTTTATTGAGATGAATACAAGAGTTCAAGTTGAGCATCCTGTAACTGAAACTATCACTGGTGTTGATATTATTCAAAGAATGATACAAATTGCTGAAGGTGATAAAATGATATTCTTGCAAGAAGAGATTAACTTTAGAGGATATTCAATAGAGTTTAGAATAAATGCTGAAAATCCATTAAAAGGATTTATGCCATCTGTTGGAACTGTAAGTAAATACTTAACTCCAGGAGGACCTGGTGTAAGACTTGATTCTGCACTTTATACAGGATACAAAGTTCCACCAAATTATGACTCAATGGTTGGAAAACTTATCGTTTGGGCAATTGACTGGGAAGGTTGTGTTAAAAAAGCAAAAAGAGCTTTAGATGAGTTCTATATTGAAGGTTTCCCTACAAATATTCCACTTCATAGAGAAATTGTAAGAGACCAAGATTTTAAAGATGGAAAATTTACAACAAACTATCTTGATACAAAAATGGATATTTTCACTCTTAATAGCCAAGATAATATTCAAGAAGAAGAAGAAAAAATCGAAAATCTTAAAAAACTAATAGCTACAATTAACTCAAAAAATATAGCTACAAGACATTAATATTGCTAAGAACTTTTAGTTCTTAGCAAATATAAAATTAAACTCTTTTTTTATATAAAGCCAAAAATATTCCAAAAAGAATTATAAAAGTTGATATAATAAGCTCTAATGTAATAGATTCTTTTAAAAATATAACACTTAAAAATATGGCTAATATAGGAACTACTAATTGAACTAAACTTGCAGTAATAATCTGCATTTTTGGTAAAATCTTATACCAAAGGAATACTCCAAAAGCAGTAGTTATTGAACCAGAAATAGTTGCCATAATAAAAGTAGTAAAATTTATTTTAAAACTACTTTCAAAAATAAATATATAAAAAATTCCAAATATTAGAGTAAAAATAGTAGCTTTAAAAAAACTATCTGCTGTATCTAAGGTTGCATTTTGTGATTTTTTACCAAGTACACTAAAAATAGCCCAAGCAATTCCAGATAGGAACATCAAAAAAGTGTGAAAATATGAGAGAGTAAAATCATCTTTTGGGTATAAAAGATAGACTAATCCAACAAAAGCTATGATTATTCCCAAACTTTTATTTAAAGTTAGTTTTTCTTGAGAAAGTAGTGCTAAAATAATCATAGTTAGCTGAACAACTGTAAATAGGATCAAAGTTCCAATACCTGCAAGCATATTTATATATGAATAAGAGAAACAAATTGCATATAAAAAGAACATAAAACCGCTAAGATAGTTTGTTTTTAATGATATTCTTAAATTTCTATTTTTATAAAAAAATATTGCTAAAAGAACAAACATAGCTGATATGGTTCGTAAAAATGTAAAAGTAAAAGCATCAATATTTTGTGTAGCTATAGCCATTCTAGCTAAAATTGAGTTTGAGGCGAAAAATAGTAAAACTATAAAAATTAAACTTAGTAATTTTAAATCAAAACTAAAACTTTTCATAGAGCACCTTTATATTAAAAGGTTAATTATACATAAATGTATCACAAACTTGAAATTTAGTTTAATTTTGAAAACTATCAAAAAAAAAGTTATATTAATTTAATCTCTTACTATTCTTTCAACAACTCTTTTTACTCTTGGTGCAACAATAGAAATAATAGGTATAGCACAAACAGCAGCTTTAAAAAATGCTTCCATCCATTTTACAAAAAATCCATCAATCAAACCTAAATTTATAAATGAAATTATAAAACTCATTATAAAACTCATAATTGTCCCCATAAGAAAAGCAAAAACATATCTCTCATACTTTTTATCTATCATTTCAATCCTATATAAAAATAATTTTAAAAAAGCAGTATTATAACTATTTATAGATAATTACTTTATTTCCTAAAGCCTTTTTTGCTTTATATAAAGCAATATCTGCAAAATCATATATCTCATTTTCTGTAAAATTATCTTCAGGCCTCAATACAAAGATTCCTATTGATATTGTTAAAATCTTATTTTCTGTTTTAATATGATTAATTTTTGTATTTTCTATCTCTTTTCTCATCTTTTCTACATATAAAAGAGCCTTTTCAGAGTTATCACTACTAGTTAAAATCGCAAACTCTTCTTTGCATAATCTAAAAATAAAATCGTTTGCTCTATTATAATTCATTTGCAAGATATTTGCTATCTTTTTTAAAACTTCATCAGCATTTAAATGACCATAATAGTCATTATATAACTTGAATTTATCTATATCAATTATCATAAGAATCAAATCTTCTTTTATTCTTTTTGCTCTATTTATCTCATTTTTAAATATCTTATCAAAATATCTTCTATTATGTAAACCAGTTAAACTATCCGTCATACTTAATCGTTCAAACTCTATTTTATCAGTAATATCTTGTCTTTTTGCACCATATGCTACAATTTTTCCACAACTATCCATTTTGGGGAATATTATAGTTCTATACCAAATTGAATTACCACTTTTATCATTTATTTGTAATTCACCACACCAAGAGTTTCCACTTATTATAGTTTTCCATAAATCTTGATATTTAATATATTCATCATTTGGATGTTTTAAAATAGAGTGTTTTTGTCCAATTAATTGTTCTTTACGATATCCTGTAAGTTCACATAAAGAGTCGCTAACCTCTATAATATTCCCATTCAAATCTGTTTCTGAATAAAAAGAGAACTCTTTAAATGTCTTATTTAATCTTTCACTCTGTATTTTATAATCTAGCAAATTTAAGATAGATTTTAATTTTCCTAAAAAATTATTTTTATCTATATAACAATCTATTTTTAAATCTACTATACTTTTAACTGAAAAAGTAAAATCATTTGAAGATAAAACAACAATAGAAATATCCTTATTTATATCTCTAATCATTTTTAAATATTCAAAACAATTTAAATCTGTGAAATCTAAACTAGTAATAATCAAATCAATATATTTTGAATTTTTTAATAAAACTTTTAGCTTTTTATGATTATTTAATAAAATAAAACTATGATTTGATTGATTGAACTCTCTATTTATTTGATTTATTATTTTTAAATCTTCTTCAACAAATAGTATATTCATCTCATCTTCTTTAAATATTAGTTTTTATTTTTACCAAATCTTTACCTTCAAACTCTTTTGCATTAGCATTTTTTACAATTAATTTTGAAATAGCATCTGTTGTAATTGCTACATCATGTGACTGTGAAGCTATCATAGCATTTTGTTGAGTTTGTTGGTCTAGCTGATTTACTGCATCATTTATCTGCTCTATCCCCATTAATTGCTCTTTACTTGCCATCTCTATATCTGAAATCAATGTTACTGTTTGTGATATATTTAAATTTAACTCTCCATACCCTTTTATCATATTTGAAGCTATATTTTTACCTTCATTTGCTTTTTGTGTTGCATTCTCTACTATATTTTTTATCTCTTTTGCTGCTTCTGCACTTCGTGAAGCCAAATTCCTTACTTCTTGTGCAACTACAGCAAACCCTTTTCCTGCCTCTCCTGCTGTTGCTGCTTCTACGGCTGCATTTAATGATAAAATATTTGTTTGGAATGCTATATTATCAATAACCCCTATTGCTTCATTTACTAAATTTACCTGAGTATTTATCTCATCCATTGCAGTTGTTGTTTGATTTGCTAACTCTTCTCCTTCTTTTACGGATTTTGTTACATTATTTGACAAGTTAGACATCTTTGCTATACTTTGTGTATTATTTCTTATGTTACTTGTTATCTCTTCCAATGCTGCTGCTGTCTCTTCTAAACTTGCTGCTGCCTCATTTGAACTTATATTCAATCTATCTACATTTTCTAAAAGTATTCTTGAACTATTCTCTAATGTTAATCCATTTGATTTATTTTCAATAAGCATATTTGTAATAGTATCTCTTAAAGTATTTATCTCTTGAAACAAAACTCTAAAATCATTTCCTACTAAAGCTTCATCTAGTTTATTTAAATAGTTATATTCTCCATAAAGTAAAAGTGTATCTTTTATTAAGCTAATAGTTTTTTTCAAATCACTAGCTAGATTATTTATAGTTTTTGCTATATAGTTTAATTTAAAATTTGAACTATTTGTGAAACTTATTCTATCACTTACAATTCCACTAGCTAACTTTTCTGAAACTAATATTATCTCTCCAAAGATTTGTAACTCTTCATCACTATTTTTCATTAAAATTTTACATAGTGAATCTATTCTAGTTTTAAGCTCTTTTTCAAAACCTGTACAAGAAAACTCTTCTATTTCTAAACTACTTATCTCTTCTTTTAAGTATTTTTCCATATTTTCTAAGATATTTAAAATCTGTCTTCTATTATTTGATTTAAAAAGCATTTTTACCCACTATATTTTGATATGCTAAAATTGCTTTATTAATCTCATCTTTTGTTGGTTTTGCCCTAGCAGATATATACCTAAGAGAACCATCACTATTTTTTGAAGAATATACATTCGCTTTTACCCAATAATATCCACCATTTTTAGTTCTATTTTTTACTATCCCTTTCCACATTCTTCCAGATTTTATAGTTTTCCATAAATCTTCAAAAGCCCACTTTGGCATATCTTTATGCCTAATCATATTATGTGGATTTCCAACAAGTTCATTTAATGTATAACCTGAAATCTTACAAAAATCCTCATTGGCAAATTCTATTATTCCTTTTTCATTGGTTTGTGTTACTATAATTGTATCTTTTGATAACTCTATTTCTATTTCCATGTCTATTGTATCCCTAATATTTTTTATCTTTTAAATAATATTATTATACAACTTTATAAACACTTATAAGTGTTTGTTTGTACTAAGTTATTACTACTATAATCAAATATAATAAGGTACTTATAGGTGTTTGAGTGTTTGAAGAAAATCCAGAAATATTTTTAGATGAAGTAGTAAATAATGTTAAAAAAGAGAGAATTTCAAGAAATATTAGTCAGCTAAAATTGGCAAATATATTAGATTTCTCTTCACCAAATTATATAGCTAAAATAGAGACCAGAAAACATGGTGTTACATATAATTTAGTTCACTTATGTAAAATAGCAAAAGCTTTTAATTTGGAAGTTGTTGATTTACTTCCAAAAAAATAATTTATTTTTCCAATATATATAATTTATATATTTACCATTACTATTTTTTATAAAATTTATGATAAGCAACTAAGTTTTATATTTGAAAATTGTTGTGGAGTTGGTTTTGAATATCTTTCAAAATCTTTATGCTCATCAAAAGGATTTTGTGCAATCTTTAGTAAATCATTAACTAAAGAGAAATCATTATTTTGTGCTTTTTTTATAGCCTCTTCAATTATGTAGTTTTTCAAAATATATTTAGGATTTACTTTTTTCATAATCTCTAATCTAGCATCAAAACTACTATTTTGTTCTAAACATACCTTTTCATACTTTGAAAACCAAGATTTTAAAGCAGTTGGATTTTTACAAAATTCTAAAATTTCATTGATATTTGAAAATGATTTAAGGTTTGTCAAACAATAAAAGAAGTAATTATAATCTATTTTTGAACTTTGTAAAGCATTTTGAAGCTCAAAAATAAGTGTAAAATTGGAGTCTGCACTTTTATTACAATCCAAACCAACTCTTTTACTCATAAAACTTAAAAACTCTTTTTCAAAAATTGGCAAAAAGTTTTTCATATAATTTTTCAAATTTTCATAGTTACAAATTTCTGTTAAACTATCTGCTAAAACCAACAAATTCCATCTTGCAATATAAGGCTGATTTTTATAAGAGTATCGCCCTTCATAATCTGTATGATTACATATATAGTCATGTTCAAAATAGTCCATAAAAGCATAAGGTCCATAATCAATAGTAAGTCCAGCAACACTAAAATTATCTGTATTTAAAACTCCATGACAAAATCCATAACTTTGCCAAAGTGCTAAAAGTTTTGCACTTCTATCAACTAATTCAAAAAACATCAATTCATATTTATTATCTTTATCTTTTAAATCTTTATATACTTGTTCTATTAGTAAATCAGCAAGTTTCAAAATATTATTTTTTGCATCTTTTGTTCTAGCAAAATATTCAAAAGTTCCTACTCTAATAAAACTAGGACTAAGCCTTAAAACAATGGCACAAGATTCAAGTTTCCAATCTCTTGAAACTTCTGTTTTTGAGCTTATTATTGCTAATGCTCTTGTTGTAGGAATATTTAAACCTTGCATTGCTTCACTTAATAAATACTCTCTAATACTTGACCTTAAAATAGCTCGTCCATCTCCTTGTCTTGAGTATCTTGTAACTCCAGAACCTTTTGTTTGAAGATGATAGCCATTTAAAATACCCAAATTTATAGCTCGTCCATCACCTAATTGTGCAACAAAATGTCCAAATTGATGTCCTGCATAAACAGTGGCATAAGGAGTGGAGTTTTTTAATAATTTTTTACCATTTAAAAAATCAATAAACTCTTTTTTTTCACACTCACTATAATCAAGTCCTATTAAATCACATGCACTCTTACTAAAAGAGATTAATCTAGGCTCTTTTAGTGGAGTTGCTTTAACTAACTCATAAAAACTACTATCAAACCTAAAAAAATCATTTTCTATTTCTAATTCATCAATTTTCAATAAACTCTTTTCCTATATTTTTTGCTTCAATACTATCTTTACCTTCAAACTCTTTTGCATTTACATTTTTAACAACTATTTTTGATATTGTATCTGTCATAATAGCAACATCATATGATTCTAAAGCTATATTTGCATTTCCTTGAGTTTGAGAATCTATTGTTGATACAGCCCTATTTATCTGTTCAACTGCTTTTAATTGCTCTTTACTTGAACTTTCAACATCATTTATTAAAAGTATCTCTTCATTTATACTTGAATATAACTGTTGATATCCATTTATCATGTGGCTTGATATCTCTTCCCCTTCATTTGCTTTTTTTGTTGCATTTTGTACAATATTTTTTATCTCTTTTGCTGCTTCTGCACTTCGCGAAGCTAAATTTCTTACCTCTTGTGCTACAACTGCAAACCCCTTTCCAGCTTCTCCTGCCGTTGCTGCTTCTACTGCTGCATTAAGTGACAAAATATTTGTTTGAAATGCTATTTGGTCTATTATAGAAATTGCTGTATTTACTAAGTTTACCTCTTTTACAATATCCTGCATAGAGTTTGTTGTCTTTAAAGCTAACTCTTCACCCATATGAGCTTGTGAGATTATATCTTCTGATAATGCAGAGACTTTTAATATATTATTTGTATTATTTCTAATAGCTGTTGTAACCTCATCTAAAAATGCTGCCGTTTCTTCAAGACTTGTGGCTACCTTTGAAGATGAAATATTTAATTTATCTACATTTTCTAAGAGTATTTTTGAACTATTTTCTAAAGTTAATCCATTTGATTTATCTTCAATTAGCATATTTGTAATAGTGTCCCTTAATGTATTTATCTCTTTAAACAAAATTCTAAAATCATTCTTCACTAAATTTTCATCTAATTTATTTAGATAATTATATTGTCCATAAAGAAGAAGAGTCTCTTTTATTAAAGTAATACTTCTTTTCAAATCACTAGCTAGATTATTTATAGTTTTTGCTATATAGTTTAATTTAAAATTTGAACTATTTATAAAGTTTATTTTATCACTCACAATCCCACTTGCTAACTTTTCTGAAACTAGCATTATCTCTCCAAAGATTTGTAGTTCTTCATCATTTTTTGCATTTATAGTTTTACAAATATTCTCTAACTTTTTACATATCTCATTTTCTTTATTTAAACCTTTTATCTCTATATAGTTTATCTTACTATTTAAATATTGCTCTATTTTATCTAGCGTCTCTAGAATTTCTCTATTTGAATTATTAAAAAACATATCTTTCCCCTATTTATAAAGATTTTCTGCATTTTCTATCTCTTCTTTTGTTGGTTTTACCCTAACAGAGATATATCTAATAGACCCATCAACACTTTTTGAAGGAAATACGGTTGCATTTACCCAATAATATCCACCATCTTTTGTTCTATTTTTTACTATTCCTTTCCAAATTTTTCCAGATTTTATGGTTTTCCATAAATCTTCAAAAGCCCATTTTGGCATATCTTTATGTCTTACCATATTATGAGGATTACCAACTAACTCTTCTAACTCATACCCTGAAATCGTACAAAAATCTGCATTTGCAAAAATAATAATACCTTTTTCATTTGTTTGTGAAACTATAATAGTTTCTTGTTCCAAAAAAACTTCTTTACTCATTCGAAACCCCCTTGAACAATTTTTTTCTAACTTTAATACATTGACTTTTATTTACTTAATATATTATTAATACATTATTTCAAATAATAACTTTTAAAGCTAAATAAAATTTAACTTTTAATATAATTTTTCTCTAGAACAAAGGAGTTTCTATGTTTTTTAATACATATAAAGAGGATAAACTTTTAACAGAAGCTATAGATACAAATTATGCAGTAATCTACTTCAAGCCCGATTCTACAATCATTAAAGCAAATAAATACTTTTTAGATACTATGGGATATAGTTTAAATGAAATTGTTACAAAACCACACAGTATGTTCTGTGAAGAGAAGTTTCGCACTACAAAAGAGTACAAAGAAAGTTGGGAAAACTTAAGAGAAGGGAAAAGTATAACCGCAGAGTTTCAAAGAGTAAAAAAAGATGGTGATTTAATATTTTTAAGAGCCTCTTATATGCCAATAATTGAAAATGGAAAAGTAACTAAAATTGTAAAATTAGCTCAAGATATTACAAAAAATAGATTAAGAAACCTTTTTTATATTGGTCAAGTAAAAGCTATAAATAAATCAAATGCTGTTATTGAGTTTGATATGAATGGAAATATTCTAAATGCAAATGATAATTTTTTAAATGCTGTTGGTTACACTAAAGATGAAATTGTAGGAAAACATCACTCAATTTTTTGTGAAGAAACTTATAAAAATTCAAATGATTACAAAGAGTTTTGGAAAAAACTAAATAGTGGAGAGTTTGATAGTGGAGAGTATTTAAGAATTGGTAAGAATGGTAAAAAAGTTTTTATACAAGCTAGTTACAATCCTATTCTTGACTTAGAAGGAGATCCTTTTAAAGTTGTAAAATATGCTGTTGATATAACTGATAAAAAAAATACAATGCTTGAAATTCAAAAAGAGATTCAAGAATTAAGTTCATCATTAAATAAACTTTCAGTAGCTTCTAGTAATATGCTTGAAGAATCAAAATTCTCTATGGAAAGTGCTTATAGTGTTGCAAATGCTACACAAGATTTAAATAATATAATTCTAGATTTAAGTAAAAAGATAGATGAGATGGTAAAATCTATTACAACTATCTCTCAAAATGCAGCAAATAGTGAAAAAATCGCTATGAAAGCTCAAGAGCAATCAAAAGAGAGTGCTAAAGCAATGGTTAGATTAAATGAAGAATCTACAAAAATTAGCCAAACAATAAACATTATTTCTCAAATTGCATTTCAAACAAATATTCTTTCCCTTAATGCAGCAGTTGAAGCAGCAACAGCAGGAGAAGCAGGAAAAGGATTTGCAGTTGTAGCTCAAGAGGTAAGAAACCTAGCAACTAGATCAAATGAAGCTGCAAAAAATATAACTAGTGTTATTGAGTTTATTCAATCTTTAGTAAAAGAGTCTCTTAATTCAATTCATAGTATTGATGATACTATTGAAGAGATAAATAATATGTCAAAAGATATTTCACACTCTATGAGTGAGCAAAGAGAAACCTCTTTTGACCTCTCAAATAGTGCAAAACAAAGTAGCCAAAGTTTAAATGAAGTTTCACAAACTATGCAAAAAGTATCTCTTTCAGTAGAAGAAACACAAAAAGAAGCAGAAGTTACAAAAAATAGTTCAAATGATTTAATAAAAGTTTCAAATAGATTAATTGAGACTCTAAAAAACTTAAAGTAATCTTCTAAGATAGAGTGTAGCGAATGCTACATCTCTTCAAACCACTTTAAATCATCTCTTAACTTTACAACTTCACCAACAACAATTATTGCAGGTGTTGGAATATCTTTTGCTTTATCAACTATATCTTCTAATGTTCCTACAACAACACTTTGCTCTTTTGTTGTACCTTTTGATATAACAGCACAAGGAGTGGTACAGGCTTTTCCAATTTTAATTAATTTTTTTGAAATAAGTCTTATATTATGAATCCCCATTAAAAAAACTATTGTTTCATCAGCAATAAAACTATCCCAATTTATTTGACTATCTTTTTTATTTGGGGCCTCATGACCAGTTACTACTCTAAAAGAACAAGTATATCCCCTATTTGTTACAGGAATTCCAGCATATGCGGGAACACTAATACTTGAAGTAATACCTGGAATTATCTCAAATTTTATTCCTCTTTGCTTTAGATAAAGTGCTTCTTCTCCACCTCTTCCAAATACAAAAGGATCACCTCCTTTTAATCTTACAACATTTTCATACTTTAAAGAAGCTTGATAGATTATCTCATTTATCTCATCTTGAGGAATTAGATGTTTTCCAAACTCTTTTCCTACAAAGATGAACTCTGCTCCATCTTTTGCAAACTCTAAAATCTCTGGATTTGCTAATTTATCATAAATTATTACATCAGCCTCTTTTATAACTCTATGGGCTTTTAAAGTCATAAGTTCAATATCACCTGGTCCTGCCCCAGTTAAATATACTTTTCCCATTTATCTCTCCTCAAAAATAAATATTCCAGATGGTTTTTTAATATCATTTATAATCTTGATATTCTCCCAAGTTTTCGTATCTAGTACTTCCACTTTATTTGTATCATTTACACTTACATAAAGTTCATTTTTCTCATTTGACCATCTTACATGCAGAACTTTACCATCAAATTTATACTCTTTTACTTTTTTATAAGTTTTAGTATCAAAAATTTGTAAATATGGGAAATCTTCACCTGAAAAAGTAACAGCTATAAAATCTTTATTAGGACTTAGACTTGTAAATACTGGCATCCCTTTAGTCTCTATAGTTTTTAGAAATTTAAAATTCTTATCATATACAAAAACTTTATTATCTCCAACTGCTGGAATAAATGTCTCATTTTTACTTAAACTCCAAAATCCAAAATGAGGAACTTTTAATACTTGTTGTTTTTTTTCATCTAAAAATACATCAATTTTTTTATATTCCATTTTATTTAAATCAACAACACCAAAATGAGGTGAATTGAAAAACCCCATAATATACGTCTCATCTTGAATCATAGCATCAAAAGGAATCTCTCCAACATCTTTAAACTCTTTTTCTAAAACAAAGTTTGGCTCTTTTTTCCCTTCATTTAAATCTTTATAAACAGATATTCTATCGCTATCCATTTGTGAGAAAATCATATAGTTTTTATATAATTTTATTCCCACATTTCTTGAATCTGTAACTATTTTTTTAATAGGTTTTAAATCTTTTGTTAAAATATCAACACTTTTATCATCATAGTTTGCAACAGCTACAAAATAATCAGAAATTTCAAAACCAATAGCACTTTTACTTGTCTTATACTCTGCTAAAATCTTTTCACCTATTGGGTCAAATTTTATTACATACCCATCTCTTGAAATTGCATAACCATCATTTTTATAAAACTTTACAACACCATGATTCATATTTCTAAAGTTCTCTATACGATTTTTAAACTTATCATTTTCAATGATAGCTAAACTTGAACTTTCTCTCTCAACAACAAAAAGTTTTTCACTAGCAAATAGAGTACTTGCTAAAATGGCACTTAAAACTATTTTTTTAAACATTTTTACCCCTTTATCTCATCTTCATTTAAATAACAAGAGGGATCCTCTTCCCATAAATCCCCACTTATCGTATAAGCCCTACTTCTTGAACCACCATTACAAATCTCTATATATTTACAAGAGCTACATTTCCCTTTTAAAACTCGTGGAAACTCTCTTAACTTTACTAAAAGTTCATTTTCTTTATCTAACCAAACTTCATCAAAATCTTTTTGTAAATAGTTTCCAATAAATTTTGGGAAAAATGGGTCTGGCTTTACAAATCCATTCCAATCCATATTTCCAAGTCTTTTCCCTGCACTATTTCCACCCCAAGATTTTAATCTTTTTTCAAGTTGCTCTACAAAATCTGGATATTTATTTTCAAACTCTTTTAAGAGCATTATTGCATCCATCTCCATATTACCTGTAACGATATCTATATCCTTACCATTTTCATAATATTCAAAAGCTTTATTTATCATAAAAGAGACATACTCTTTTCTTTTTTCTTTGCTTATATCAATTTCAAGATTCTCTTTCCCCCTACCTGAATAAACAAGATGAGAAATATAGATTTTATTTACATTTAAACTTTCTGAAAGTTTAAAAATATCATAAAAACTACTCTCTGTCTCTTTTGTAATTGTAAATCTAATACCAGCATTTCCACCTAAACTTTGAATAGTTTTTATAGCACTTATACTTTTATCAAATGAGCCTTTTTGACCTCTAAAATAGTCATGGACTTCACCAATTCCATCTATTGAAATACCTATATAATTGAAAGTATCAATGATTTCTTGGGCATTTTTTTGCGTAATATATGTTCCATTTGTTGAAAGGTAGGTCATAATTTTGTTATCTTTCATACATTGTGCTATTTGAAATATATCTTTTCTTAAAAGTGGTTCCCCTCCACTAAAAATAACAAAATTTACACCAGCTTTTTTTAATTTTGGAATAGTATCCAAAATATCTTCTAAAGCTAAAGTCTCTTTTTCATTTGCACTAGCCTTACTATAACAGTGATGACAGAGTAAATTACAGCGATTTGTCATATTCCAAATAATAATTGAGCCATCTAAACTTCTACTTTTTTGATTTTCTAAAGTTGATTTTATAAGGTTTGATAATCTAAACATTATTTATCCTTAAAACTTAAAATATAATCTGCCAAATTTTGAAGTTCTTCAGCATTTAACTGAGGAAATGCTGGCATTGCACTTCTTTTATATCCTAAGCTCTCATAACTATCTTCAGGATTTACAATATGAGCAATAATTTGTCCACTATCTCTTAATGAAGCAATTTCAGAAAATGATGGTCCAAAAGCAAGTGATGTTTGATGATGACAACCCCAACAATACTTTTTAAAAAGTCTCTCTCCCTCTTCTTGTGAAGCTTGTAGATTTATACCAATCAGTAAAATCAATATAAAAAAATATCTCACAATAACCCCCTTTTTTTACAAAAACTATTTAATTATAATCTTTGCATCTTTCTTTATATTCTTAATTCTCTCATCAATTATAGATTGGAATCTCTCCATCCTTATTTGATTTTCAATGTTACTATAAACTTGTTCTAATTTTATTGTTAAAGGCTCTTGAATTTCATCTAAAAAAATGATATGGTAACCAAACATTGATTTTACAGGTTCTTTTGTAAACTCTTGTGGCTTTAGTTTAATACTTGCCTCCCAAAATTCATCTATCATATCCCCTTTAGCAAACCAACCAATATCTCCACCACTATCTCTTGAACCATCAATAGAGTTTTTACTAGCTAGTTCAACAAAAGCTATCTCTTTACTTTTAGCACTTTCTAACTCTTTTACAATATCTAAAGCTTTTTTTAAATCTTCTACTAAAATATGTCTAGCTTTTAGTTTTTTATCCTGTTTAAACTCATAAAGATGTGCATTATAATAGTTCTCAACCTCATCTTTTGATACTTTTATTTTAGAAAACTCATTTTTCATAAATGATTCAACTAAAAGAGAATTTTTAAAATCCTCTAAAGTTTGTAAAAACTCTTTGTTCTTATCAAGATTATCTTTTTTTGCCTCTTGAATCAAAAGAGTTTTTTCTATTGTTTGATGAAGGGCTAAATTTTGAGCTTTTTTATCCAAATTTTCATAACTTTTTTCTTGATTTGTAGATTTTAAAAAGTTATTTACCTCTTCTTTTGTTATATCTTGACTATTTACTGTTGCTAAAATTTGAGCATTTAAGCCAATAGCTGAAGCTAAAAACAAAGTTGCAATTAATTTCATAAATCTTCCTTATTTTATAGTTTTACTAAAATCTTCAAAACTTTTCTTCTCATAAGAGTTAAATTTTGAAGTATCGCATGTAAGTTGGCTATTACATTTTTCTTTAAAAATATCCATTCCAAAAAGCCTTGGGTAAAATTCTCTATTTTTATTTATAAAGTTATATTTACCAACAGGTACATTTGCACTATATGTAGCTAACTCTTTAAAATTTAAAGTATCAATAACTATAACTTCGCCATTTGACTCATAAATACTTAAATAGGCATATCTCCCATCTCCACTATACTCTGTATGAATATATTTTTTCCCCTCTCTTGGAGTTATAGTTTTAATACTATAATCTTTTTTATCTATTAAAAATAGTTTATCACTTCCATTATCAGCCCATAAATATGGTGTATAAGGATGTGTTTTTACAAAAAAACCATCTCCTCCTATCTCTACTTTTTTTACAAACTCCCAATCATACATTTTCCAAATAGTTATATATGGTTTTTTAATATGTGGTGTTGCAAAATAGAAATTTCCATTTTCATACCAATATGTTGCTGAAAAAAGGTGTGGCATTCCTTTCATCTCATGTTCAAAAACTACACTATTATCTTTTAAACTGTAAACTCTTAAAACATCTCCTCCTCTTGCTGTTCCTATCAAAAAATCTTCAAAAGGGTCTATAAAAAAGTCCTCTATTGGCTCTTTTATTTCACTATAAGTTATCTCAAAAGTTTTTGTATTCAATTTTCCAATAATTGGCTTATCTCTAAATGTAAAAATTGCTTCATCTTTGCTATAAAGTTCATATAAAGCTGAAACTTTTCCATCTATTTTAAAAATTTCTTTTGCCTCCATAGTTTTTGGATTCATCACAACTAACTGTTCTGGTAAAAGACAAGTTGCAAATAAATTTTGCTCATCTCTACTTAAAGAGATATTTCTTAAATTTATACATGCTCTTGATTTATTCATTCTTTGACCAGTTTGTAAAGAGTAGTTTTGAGTCCATCCATCTCGTGTTGGAACATAGATATTTTTCCCATCCATAGTAAATTTTATTCCACCATGAATATTATTTAATGGAAATTTACTCAAAACTCTTGTATCTTCCATAATCCAAGTCTGATTTCCCTCTCTCTCAACTACTGGTAAAACCTGCTCAATATCTTTTATTTTTAAAGGATTAACTGGATCATTAAATGAAGTAATAGATTTGTTAATATCATTTAAATCCCATGTAAAAACACCCTCTACATCACTTTGGATATATCTTGCTATTTGATGTAACTCATATAAAGATAAAAAATCAAACTTTGGCATAAGTGTTTGTGGAAAGCCATCTTTTATCTTTTGTGCTAAAATTTTTTCATCATATTTTTTTAAATTTATAGGAAGTAATGGTGGACCATCTATTCCTACTCTTTTTTCATGATGACAAGAAGCACAGTATTGGTTATACAACTCTTTTCCTATCTCTTTTTTAGGCAATGCCTCAACCATATGTCCAGCAGCTCCATCAACTGCAGCATTAGAATTACTTAAAAAAAAGATTACACATATAATAGATAGTTTTGTTAGAAATTTCATAAAAAGCCCCTGAAATTATTTGAATAGAAATATCAAGCCCTAAGGCTTGATATAATTTTTTAGTAAGTATCGTTCATTGTATTTGTAACATTAAATTTACCAGTTGGAGTTTTAAGTCTTGGATCTTCAATTACTTTTTTTAATTCTAAAGTTTTTGAATCATAAATTAAAATTGCAGTTGCAACCTCTTTATTCCCCCAAATACTTGTCCAAACTTCACTACCATCAGCATTAAATTCAAAGTGAACTGGTCCTCTTGACTCAATAGTTTTACCATTTACTTTAACTGAAGGTAGATATTTTTCAGGAATCTCAATAGTTTTTACAACTTCAAGTTTATCTTTATCAATTACATAAAATGATGTTTGTAATTTTCTATCTGGATTTACAGGTCTATCAGCAAAGATATATTGTGAATTTGGATGACCTTTTACAAATAGATTTCCTCCTCCTTCACCTGGTAATTGGATTTTTTTAACCACTTTCCAAGCATTTTGAGGATGTTTATCTGGATCTGTTCCAATAAATACTATATCATTTGAACCAATATGTCCTGAACCCCATAGTGGTCCATAAGTTGGATGATCAACATTTACTCCTCTTCCTGGGTGTGGTTTATTACCTTCAGATGGAATATTTTTAACTAATTTTCCCTCTTTTGTATCAATAACAGAAATCATATCTCTAGCATTTGCTGCCGTCATAAAATATCTTTTTGATAAATCCCATCCACCATCATGTAAAAATCTTTCAGCTTCAACCATAGTAACTTTTGGATTTTTAATATTTGAGTAGTCATATAACCAAACTTGACCTGTCTCTTTAATATTAATAACCCACTCTGGTTTATCATGCGATGCAATAATAGCTGCAACTCTAGCCTCTCTTAGATACTCATTTTTATCATAAGTATAACTTGCAGTTGAAACAATTTTAAGTGGTTCTAAAGTATCTGCTTCTAAAGTTACAATTGATGGTGGCCAATAACAACCAACAACCGCATATTTATCTAAGTAGTCTTTATGTTTTGATGTATCAATTGCTCTAGCATCGTTACACACTTGAATTTCAGCAACATTTTTAGGCTCTTTCATCCACATATCAATCATAGATGCTTTTCCATCTCTACCAATAACATACATATATCTTCCAGATGCACCTGTTCTTGTAATATGTGTTGCAAATCCAGATGGAACAACAGATTTAATCTCTTTAGTTTTTCCATCAATAATAGCAATTTGCCCAACATCTCGTAAGATTATTGAGAAATAATCTTTCCAATTCTCAGCACCTGCTTCTGGTTTTGTTGGTCTATCTTTTACTGGAACTAAAACTTTATGAGATTTTTTCATATCATCAATTGATTTTTCAGGTGGAGTTTGTGCATCTACTTGAATATATTTAGCCATTAACTCAGTTTGAGCAGCTGTTAATTCACCAGATTTTCCCCAATCAGGCATTCCACCTGGAGTTCCTTCATGAATAATTGTTTTTAAATAATCAGTCCCTCTTGCTTGCATCTCTTTAGCTTCTAAAGTTGGTCCTAAAGCACCTTTTCTAAGCATACCATGGCAACCTGCACATCTATCAAAATATACTTGATTTGCTTCTTTCATCTGTTCAGCAGATAACTTAATCTCTTCCGCCATAGAAACACTTGTAATCCCTAAACTAGCAATTGCTACCATACTTAAAACTTTTGATAATTTCATAACCTTCTCCCTTTTATATAAGATTAATAATTCATATTTTAATTTCTAGCCAATTTAATAGTGGCAAAAAGCCACTATATTCAATTACTTACCCTTTTTAGACTCCTCTTCCAATCTTTTCTTCTCTTGTTTATATATAAAAAACATCGGAAGAACAATAGCTGTATGTAAAAACAGTGTCAAAGTCATAGGACCTTGATTTAGCCATCCAAAGAAACTAGGAACAATGTCCGTAAATTCTGAAAACATAATAACCTCCTTTTATGATTCTTGATTAATTTTTGCATTTTTAATTGTTAATAAATCCATTACTAAACAAACAAAACCAACAAAAGTAACAAGACCCATAGCAAGCCTCCATCCCATAGCTTGCATATACCAAGGACTACTTTGTCCTATAAAGTATGCATCCCAAGTTGCACCAAATTGTGCTCTTTCAATCATAACTTGACCATAACCAGCAATTGTTAAAGCAACTGTCATTCCAACAACTCCAAGAGTAATTAGAGCAAAACCATATTTTGTAAGTTTTGTCATCTTAAGCTCCTTAAGACCAGCTTTCCCTTGAACACCCATATAAAACATTGCTATCATAGCCATTGCAAATGCTCCAAAGAATGCTAAGTGTCCGTGAGCTGATGTAAATTGTGTACCGTGTGTATAGATATTCATTTGTGGTAAAGTATGGAAGAATCCCCAAATACCAGCACCTAAGAAGTTACCAAACGCACTTGCACAAAACCATAGAAATGCAGGAGTATTGTTCATTTGAGCTTTTTCTCCAGCACCTTTTTGTAATCCTTGCTCTTTTCCCCAGTCATACATTACATGCACAAACATAGCAACCAATGGCACAGGTTCTAATGCAGAGAATAAAGCTCCAATTTCCCACCAATATTCAGGTGTTCCTATCCAAAAATAGTGGTGTCCAATTCCTAAAATACCAGATCCAAATAGCATTGCTACTTCAATCCATAACCACATTTCAACAATTTGTCTATTTGCACCAATAATTTTAATTAATGCCCAACCAATAACAGCAGCAACAAATACTTCCCAAGTAGCTTCAACCCATAAGTGAATTACCCACCACCACCAATATTGGTCAATTGAGATATTATTTGTATAAAACATACCAGCTAAGTATAAACCTGCAAGTGCAAGTAAATCAGCCATTAAAACTGTAATAATCCCTGTTCTTTCACCTTTCATAGCTGTTAAATAAACATTTGCTAAGAAAATTAATACAACAACAACTATTCCAATATCAGCCCATCTTGGAGCTTCAATATACTCTCTTCCTTCATTGATTAACCATAAAGTTGTCTCATTTGCAGGTCCAACTTGTATAAAAATATATACAACAACCACAATAGTAACAGCTAAAGTCAATACATAAAATCCAAGTTTTCCTAAAGCTATACCAACAGTTTCAACTTTTGTTTCATCTGGAAGTAGATAGTAAACTGAACCAATCATTGCATATAAAAGCCAAACAACTAAAGCATTAATATGCACCATTCTAGCAACATTGAAATCCAATATTTCAAATAAAAATCCACTAAATACAAATTGAGTTCCAGCAATTAATCCAAATAAAATTTGTGCACCAAATAAAGCAGCTGCTACACAAAAATACATTATTCCTAATTTTTTAGACTCAGATCTTACATTATCTACCATGGATTCCTCCTTCTATTTTCCCATCTTTATTTTCAGTCATTCTTCCGAAATTTCTTGGGAAACCATTTGTATCAATAGATGACATATGTTTTAAAAATGCTACTAAACCTTTTGCTTCTTCGGCTGTAATTCCTAAATTTGGCATCATTCTAGCATTTGATGGATTATCAGATGGATGTTGTAAAAATTCAGCAATAGCTTCCTCTTTAGTCTCTTTACCCATTCTTGCTATATAAGAATCCCATTTAGGATCTAGCCAAGCTTTTGTCAAATCTGGAGCATAATATGCACCATTTCCTAAAAGTGTATGACAGTTCATACAGTTTTTAGCTTGAGAAGCTAACTTACCTAAATTAAGAAGAGCCATAGCCTCTTCCTCACTATAATCATCTCTACCAAAGAACTTCTCTTTTTCACCTATTTTTGGTGTTTCATGACCTCTTTTATCATTCATTTCATAAGAGATTTTATGATTAATAACTGTAGGAGATGGAACTCTTTTTGTTATACCACTATCAAGATCTGCTTGTGTTCCCATTTGAATTTGACTCATTGAGTCAAACGTTAACCAAATTAAAAGAATGGCAGCTACACCAGTAACCCAAGCAGCTGATCTTTGCCAAAAACGATTATCTGTCCAAACAGACACTTTTTTAGACATTGCTACTTTCCCCCTTTTTTATTATTATTTTTCATACTCTTCTTCAGCTTTACTTGTCAAGTAGTAATACAAATGAGGCAAAGTAAAATATGCAATCATAATGATTATTAAGACTTTTCCAACAAAAGGTCCTACTTGAAGTTTTGTAGCCATAAAATACATACAGTAAGCTTGAAGCACCCAAAAAAGATATGCAAAAGGCATATAAAACTTTTTCAAATATCCCATTTTTACTAAGGTATAAATACCTACAAAAAAAGCACCAAATACAAGTACTAAAGATGATGATAAAAATATAGGTAAAAAATCATCCAATGCAATTTCAGGTCTAGTTCTTATAACTTCGTCCAACACTTTGTGACTCCTTTATACTTTTATCTGATGTCATTATATAAGAATGAAAAAAGTTAATATTGATTAATATCAATAAAATAAATGAAAAGTTAATGAATTTAATTTGTTTTGTAAGAAATAGTTATCGTTTTAGTTTTCTTTGTAAAATTTGTTTATCTATAATAGCATAGATAAATCCTACAAAAAGCCCTATAAAGTGTGCATACCAAGCTATTGGGAGTCCAATTAAAAGTGGGGCAACAGAGATTAATAGAATCCAAGTTATTATTCCGCTTCTTTGAGTTTTATCAAAGTATGCTATATAACCCAAAATTGCACAAATAGCTCCACTTGCACCTACTAGATTTACTCTAATATCTACATAAAAAATATATAAAAAGGATAAAAGAGAAGTCAAAATCCCAGTTACTAAATATAAAGTAACAAAACTTTTAGCCCCTCTTGATTTTTCTATTAGGTTTCCAAATTGCCAAAGAACAAACATATTCATTCCTAAATGAGCAATTCCACCATGAGAAAATATAGATGTTAATGGTTGCCAAAAAAAACCACCAACTAAAAAATAGAGATTTAATCCCATAAAAAGTGAGCCTTGTTCAATATTTATTTGAACAATATAGGCCAATACAGTTATAAAAATAATAATATTTGTGGCTGTAAAATCACTTTTTGAGAATTTTTGCATTAGATTAGAGCCTCTTTTAAAACTTCTTCTATTCTATCAACAGCTTTTATCTCTAAAGTATCCTTTACCTCTTGTGGTAAATCATCTAAATCTCTTTCAAAATTCTTTCTAGGGATTAAAACTTTTGTCATTTTTGCTTTAAATGCTGCAATTAATTTCTCTTTTAATCCACCAATAGGAAGAACTTTTCCTGAAAGTGTAAGCTCTCCAGTCATTGCAATATCTGCTTTTATTTTTCTATTACTTAAAACTGAAGCAATTGCTAATGCCATAGTTATTCCAGCACTTGGTCCATCTTTTGGTGTTGCACCTGCAGGAACATGAAGATGAATATCATATCTTTTATAGATTTCACTAACATCTAGTTTTGTATTTTCTTCTTGCTCTTTAAATGTTTTAGGTACTAAACTTTCATCAATTTTTAAACTACCTTCATCAATTAAAAGTTTTACAACAGAGTAAGAGATAATTGAAGACTCTTTCATAACATCACCTAAACTTCCTGTTACTTTTAACTCCCCTTTCCCTTTTAATTTTATAGCTTCAATTTTTAAAATATCTCCACCAACACTTGTCCATGCTAATCCATTTGTAATTCCTACAAAATTCTCTTTATCCGCTGGGTCAATTTCAAAAATAGGATTATCTAAATACTCTTTTAAATCTTTTTGGCTTATTGTTACTTTTTGTAATTCTGGATTTTCTAAAATCTGTTTTACCACTTTTCTAAATAGTTTAGAAAAAACCCTTCTTAAATTTCTCACCCCTGCTTCTCTTGTATATTTAGAGATTATTGCGTCAATTGTTATTTTACTTATACTTACTTCACTTTTAGAAAGCCCGTGTTTTTCAAGCTCTTGAGGAATTAAATAATCTTTTGCAATATGATATTTTTCATTTGGAGTATAAGAGCTAATCTCTATAAACTCCATTCTATCTCTAAGTGGTGCTGGAATATTTCTAATATCATTTGCAGTTGATACAAAAATAACTTGTGATAAATCAACAGGGAAATTAAGATATAAATCTCTAAATTCATGATTTTGCTCAGGATCTAAAACTTCAAGCATAACAGCTGTTGGGTCACCTCTATGGCTAGAACCCAATTTATCAATCTCATCTAAAACCATAACTGGATTCATTTTTTTAGCATCAATTAAACCCTTAATTAATCTTCCTGGCATTGCTCCAACATAAGTTCTTCTATGTCCTCTAAGCTCATTTACATCTTCCATTCCACCTAAAGCGACTCTTATTAGCGGTCTTTTTAATGCTTGTGAAATAGAATTTGCCAATGAAGTTTTACCAACACCAGGAGGTCCTACAAAACATAAAACTGTACCTTTAGATTTTAAATCTTCTATTTTTCTTTGCTCAAGTAGTTGTTTTACTGCAAAATATTCACTAATTCTCTCTTTTGCTTTTTCTAGTGAATAGTGATCTTTATTTAACTGTTTTTCAACACTTGAAACCGAAATTTTTTCATTTGAATACTCTCCAAAAGGAATATCTAAAACTAATTCAACATAAGTTTGTAAAAGTGAAGCATCAGGAGAATCAGGATTCATACGACTAAGTTTTTCAATTTGTCTTTTTGTCTCTTTATAAGCATCTTTACCCATAAAAGGTTTTTTAGCTTTTAGCTTTTTTTTGTAAGATTTAATATCTTCTTCTTTTTGATTATCAACGCCAAGCTCTTTTTGAATAGCTTTAATTTGCTCTTTTAAAAAATAATCTTTATGTGTTTTCTCTATTTTTGAGTTTACTTTTTGAGTTATCTCTTTTTGTATTTTATATGATTCAATCTCTTTATTTATAACCTCAACAATATCTAAAAGTCTTTGTTCTAAATTTGTTTGTGAAAATAGTTTAAAAGCTTCATCTCTCTTAAGATTTAAAACAGAAGAGATTAAATCAGCAACTCTTGAAGCATCATCATTCTCTTCAATAGTTTTTATTAAATCCATAGGGAATTTGCTATTTAATCTTGATAATTTTTTAATACTCTCAATAACAACTTCTATTAAAGATTTAATACTATCTTCTTTAAAAGGCTCATTTTCTATCTTTTCAACAGTTGCTAAAAGTGGTCTAGCCTCATTAAAATCAATAATCTTCCCTTTTGCTAAACCTTGAAAAAGTACCTTTATTTTACCATCTGGTAAAGATACTTTTCTCATAATATTTCCAATAACTCCTATATCATAAAAAGAGTCTTTTTCTCTATTTTTTTCATTTGCAGTTTTTGAAACAGTAACAAGCACAAGCTTGTTAAACTCTATTGCATTTTCAACTGCTTTTATATTTTGCTCATCATTTAAAAAAATTGGAGCTATCATAAAAGGGTATAAAAATAGTTCATCTTCTATAATTAATGGTATTGTTTGTGGAAAATTTTCATAATTTTCTAATTTCATAATTTTATTAACTCCTAAAAAATATTCATATTTATTTAAATTAAAATATATAAATTTTTATTCAAATAATGACCTATAAAATGGTACATCTACTTTTTCTATTTCTGCATGATCAACCCAAGATTCTTCTACTTTTTGTTGATAAATCTTTGAAGCCTCTGTTTTTCCTCTTCTTTCATAAAGATCTGAAATCTCTTTATCAATTGAAGCTTTTGCCATATAAATTCTTGCATTTATTGTATCCACAAGTGGCATATATGGAGAGTTTTTATACTTATTTTTAAAATCCTCTATTTGAGTAATAGTATCATCTAAAAGTTGTTGATTTCTATATTGGTTCTTAAATCCCATAAAATTTGCTTTAATTTTTAAATATCTTACATAATCAATATCTTTACTTAAACTAAATCTTTTTACATATTCATCTAAATAGAAGTTTGCTAAAGCATACTCCTCTTCATCCATATGTGCATTTACTAAAATCAAAAGCGCAGTTGGAATATATGGTGAGTTTCTATGTTCACTTTCAAGAGATGTATAAGTATCATCAGCCTCATCTAAATCATTCATCCCTATTTGTTTCATCATTTTATTGTACCAATAAAGTGCTGGTTTGTTGTACTCTTGTTCACTTTTTGAAGAACAAGCACTAAATGTAAACACTACACAAATTGCCAATAGTAAACTTTTAAACCTAAGATTTTTTACCATTATTTCATCCTTATTTTGTATAAAAGCATTATATTATCTAAAAATTACTTTATAGAAAGATTATTCACAATATTTGATATAATAAAAGAAACTTTTATAAAGGTAAAAAATATGAAACTAACAATTATTGGAAATGGAGTTATGGCTCAATCTTTAGCTATGGGCTTAGTAAAAAATTATGAAGTTGAAATGATAGGTAGAGATATAAATAAATTAAAAGCTATAAAAGAGAAAATCCCTCAAATAGAGATAAAACAGTTAGATGATAAAGAGGATATAAATGGTAAAAATATTCTTTTTTGTGTAAAACCATTTGCTCTTGAAAGTGTCTCAGTTAGGCTTATAGGAACTGCAAATATTTTAATATCCATTTTAGCTGGAACTAGATTAGATTTTTTAAGAAAACAGGTAAAAGCAAAAAATTATGTAAGAGCTATGCCAAATATTGCTGCTAGTGTATTGCAATCAATGACAACAATAACAGGTGATTTAGAGACAAAAGAGATAGCTATGAAACTTTTTTCAACTATTGGTCAATGTGTTTGGGTTCACACAGAATATCAGTTAGATATCGCAACAGCAGTTGCTGGAAGTGGACCTGCATTTTTATCTCTAGTTGCTGAATCTTTAGCTGATGGTGCAGTTAAAGCTGGTCTTGATAGACATTTAAGTACTCAATTAGTACAAGGATTGTTTAGCGGAACATCAGCACTTTTAAGACACTCTCATCCATCATTTATAAAAGATTCTGTTATGAGTCCAGGTGGTACAACTGCTGCTGGGTATGCTACACTTGAAGAGTGTGGAGTTAGAAATGCTATGATTAAAGCTGTTGATGAAGCTTATAAAAAAGCTTGTGAACTTGCAAAAAAATAGTTTCACTTTAATAGAAACTCTAATTAGCCTTACTATTTTACTTATTGTCTTAGCTATTTTCAATCAAATTAGCAAAGACAATTTGGAAGAAGATAAAATTTTCAATCTTTTAAACAGTTTAGAAAATAGTTTTGAACTTAAAAACTACTCAAATTTACAAAAATCTTCTAAAAACATAAATATAATAAAAAATGAAAATATTATTGAGAGTATAAATATCAATGTTTATACATATAAAGATGAAAATATCAAAATTTTTAAATATGAAAAATAGCTTTTCTATATTTGAATTAATCTTAACTTTAGTCATCTCTTCTATTATAATAATATTTTCAAGTCAATATATAAAAGAGATTTTTTTAGAAAATCAAAATGTACAAACTATTGAAAAAGCAAAAATTGATTTAAGAAGTACAAAAATATTTATTGAAAAGAATATACAAAACATAGATAAAATAAGCTTTTCAAATGGTAATCTATATTTTGAAAATTCTAAATTATTAAATCAAATAAAAGATTTTAAAATAGTAAAAAATAGTAAAAATATTGAGATACATATAAATTATGATGATAAAATAGTACAAACTTGGGAATTTCTACTATGAAAAAGGCATATACCCTACTTCTTACTATATTGCTCCTTACTATCTTTAGCTATGTTTCTCTTCAAATTTTACAAACAAAAGCCATAAAAAGTGAAAATATAAAAAATCAGTTTTTATATATACAAGCAAAAAATCATCTATCTTTTTTGGGAAGAGTATCTTAAAAGTATAGATTTAAAAGAGATTGACTCTTTAAAAATAGATGATGATTTTTTTGAAATAAAAGCAATAAAATCAAAGGATTTAAAACATATAAATTTATATGTAAAATCATTTGATTACAATGTGAGAGTTACAAAAATTATTTCTATTGAATAAATCTATAAAATAACATCCAAAACTTTTTTTGCTAATTTTAAAGCATTGTTTCTGTGAGAAAACTCTTGCTTTACTTCAAATTCAAGCTGTCCCAATGTCTTAGAAAAACCTTTTGGAATAAAAAGTGGGTCATATCCAAAACCATTTTCTCCTAACTCTTTATTTAAAACTTCTCCATACATAAAGCCATGTACTGTATAAACCTCATTTTTATAAACCATAGCTATACAAGCTGTATAAAAAGCAGCTGTTTTATCTACTCCTAATTTATTTAATTCATCTATTAATTTTAAATTATTCTCTTTATCACTTGCTTTAAGTCCAGCATACCTAGCACTATAAACTCCTGGTGCATTATTTAGTATAGGTACACTAATACCAGAATCATCAGAGATTACTAAAACTTCACCAAACCCAATTTTTTGAAGTTCATCATATATTGTTTGTGCTTTTTTTATAGCATTTCCTTTAAATGTATCTTTATCTTCTTCAATTTCAAGTTTTCCTAAAATTTCACTAAAGGCAAATACCTCATCATTTGGTAAAAGTTTTTTAAACTCTTTTATTTTACCTTGGTTATTTGATGCCAAAACTATCTTCATTATTAGCCTTTATATTAGTATTATCGATTTTTATATATAATCTGAACAAAAATTATAATATATTTAGGATTATGTATGATTAAATCAGTTATGCCTTTGAGCTTTATTATTGCTCTTAGGTTTTTTGGGCTTTTTATAGTTCTTCCAGTTATCTCAGTTTATGCACTAAGCCTTGAAGGTTCAAATGCAACTTTAGTTGGAATCGTTGTTGGTGGGTATGCCTTAACTCAAGTTATTTTCCAAGTTCCTTTTGGAATAATGAGTGATAAATTAGGAAGAAAAGGAACTATTATTATGGGTCTTTTTCTTTTTGCTATTGGTTCACTAATTTGTGCAATTGCAACAGATATTTACACTTTAATGCTAGGTCGTCTTTTACAAGGATCAGGAGCTATTGGTGCTGTTGTTACAGCTATGATTAGTGATATTGTAAAAGAACACGAAAGACCGAAAGCTATGGCATTAATGGGAATGTTTATAGGTCTTGCTTTTGCTATTGCTATGATTTCAGGACCACTTATTGGTGGATTTATTGGAGTTCCTGTTCTATTTTATATAACTATGGCTTTAGCATTAATTTCTATCTATATTTTAGTAAAAAAAGTTCCAAATCCTCCAAAAATCACTCATACATATAATGAAAAATTAAACTTAAAAGATGTTTTAGGAAATGCAAATATAAATAGAATGCATATTACAAATTTTCTACAAAAAGCTTTAATGACTTTTGCATTTTTAGTAATTCCAATTCTTCTAACAAAAACTTATGGTTGGGAGAAAAAAGAGCTTTGGTATGTATATCTTCCTGCTATGATTTTTGGACTTTTATCTATGGCACCAGCAGCAATTATTGCAGAAAAGAAAGGTAAATTTAAAGAGATTCTAGCTTTAGGAATTCTATTTTTTATAATCTCTTATTTAGTAATTGGATTTAGTTCTAGTGCTTTAGTTTTTTCTATTGGAGTTGTTATATTTTTCATTGGATTTAATATGCACGAACCAATTATGCAATCACTTACTTCAAAATTTGCAAAAGTTCACCAAAGAGGGAGTGTTTTAGGTGTATTTAACTCATTTGGTTATTTAGGAACATTTATAGGTGGAATTTTAGGTGGTATTATGCTTGATAGTATTGATTTATCATCTTTTTCTATCATTATTGCAGTAATTTGTATTTTATGGTTAATATTAATAGTAACTATGCCAAACCCATCTAAAACAAAATCTATATATTTAGATTTAAATGAGTATAAATTAAATCAAATAGTTTTAAATGATACTTCAAAAATTGAAGAGTGGTATATTAATAACAGTGAGAATATTGTAGCTATTAAGTTTGATGAAAAAAATATTAGTGAAGATGAAATTAAATCTCTTTTAAGATAAGAAATGCCAAAAAATATAAAAAAGGATAAGAAGTGAAAAAGTTTTTTCTAGTTAAATTTACTCTTTTTTTACTTTTATCCCTAAATACAAATGCTCAAAAAAGCTTTCATATAAGTAGTTCTGATTTAGTAAAAATTGAGCAAAAATATGGAACAGCAGGCAGACAAAAAGTTGAAGATTGGGATTCTATGATTGAATCTGCAAAAAATCAATCTATATTAAACCAACTTCAAATGGTAAATGATTTTTTTAATAAAATTCCATATAAAACAGATTTAGCTCACTGGAAAAAGAAAGATTATTGGGCAACTCCTATTGAATTTATGGGAACAAATGGTGGAGATTGTGAAGATTATGCAATTGCAAAATATTTTTCACTAATAAAATTAGGAGTTCCAGATAGCAAACTTAGAATTACTTATGTATCTTACTCAAAAGCAAATAGTAAATATGATCAAGCTCATATGGTATTATCATATTACCATAAAGCTGGTGGAGAACCAGTAATTTTGGATAATATTAATAAATCTCTACAACCAGCATCAAAAAGAACAGATTTAACACCAGTTTATAGTTTTAATGCAAGTGGTCTATGGCAAGCACAAACAAAAGGTGAAACAAGAGCTGGAGACAACAATCTTAAATCTTGGAAAGATTTAATGAACCGATTTTAATTAGGAGAAAAAAATGTCTTTATCAAAACAACTTTATCTAATAATATCATTGATATTTTTTATGATTTTTACAGGTAATTTTATAATTAGTGTAAAAAATACAAAAGAGTATTTAGAGACTGAATCAATTTCAAAAGCTCAAGATACAGCAACAACATTGGGGTTTAATCTAAAAACTTTAATTAGCAATAAAAATAATCCAGAAATAGAAACAACAATAAATGCTGTTTCAAATAGTGGTTTTTATAAAGAAATTAGACTTGAAGATGCTCTTTTTACAATAAAAGAGAGCGATTTAGTAAAAGCTTCAAAGGATTTAGAAACTTCTATTTGGGAAGTATCAAATATCGAAATTGACCCAAAAATAGGAATTTTAGAAACTTTAACTCAAAGTGATGATTTTATGCAAGAGTTAATTACTCTAAATGGTGCAACTCCAAATGATGATAATAAAAATATAACTCCTAGTGAAGATATTTATACTTTTATTCCTAATTCCAAAAGTAGTGGGAAAATATCTTTAGAAGTTAAATTTACAGCTACAAATCAAGAGGGTAAAGTAATAAATACAAGTGCTGTTTTAAATTTAGATAAAATTTTAGTTCAAGTAAATAGAGATATAAAATTTGACTCTGTTCCACAATGGTTTATAAATCTAATTCCTATTGATTTAAGTGAGCAATATACTGAGATAAGTGATGGTTGGAGAACAAGTGCAGTTTTATTTGTAAGTGCAAATCCTGGTGAAGCTTATAATAAACTATATAGTCAAGTAAAAAGTTCAATTTTTTACTCAATTATCGCTTTTGTAATCTCTATTTTAATTCTATACTTTTTTGTTCAATATCTTTTAAAGCCACTTAAAAGTCTTGAAAACTCTGCAAAAGCAATAGCTCAAGGTAATTTTACAAAAATAGATAAAAAATCAAATACAACAGAGATAATTGCTTTATCAAATGCTTTCAATGATATGTCAACTAAAATAAAAGCAACTATAGATAGATTAAATACAAATATAGAAAATATGTCTAAAAAACTATCAAGTGATGAATTAACAACTTTAGCTATAAGACAAACTTTTGAAACAGATATGAAACAACTTTTTATTGATAAATCAAAAGGTTATATTTTAAGTATAAAAATAGCTAATTTAGGAGATTTTGCAAAATCTCACACTTCAAATGAAGTAAATAATTTCATAAAAGAGTTTGCAAATATTTTAGAGAGTACGAAATTAGAGGATAATAAAAAAACTTTTGCTTATAGATTTTTTGGTTCAGAGTTTGCAATTATTGCAAAAGATTTTACAAATGAAGATATTAAAAAATTTGCAAAAATATTGAAAGATAAATTTGAGAAATTGGGAGAGAAATTTGCTAAAAAAGATGTTGCACATATTGGAGCGGCTATTTTTAACCCATTTAGTACAACAGCTCAAATTTTACAAAGTGCAAATCAAGCTTATGAAAAAGCTACCATTATTGGACAAAATGAGATTTTTATAAGTGAAGAAAATGAACTTGTAAAAGATATGGAAAGCTGGAGAGAGTTTGTAAATGACACAATTGAAAATTCAAATTTCACAGTAAAATATATAGGAAATTTCACAAAATGTGATAAAGATGAAATAATAATGCAAGAAGCATTTACATCAATAAAAGATAAAGATAATAACGATATTCCAATAGGGACATTTGTATCTATTGCTGAGAAATATGAAAAAGTTGTTGATTTTGACAAAAAAGTTATTGAAAAAGTAATAGATTATATTCTAATCAACGATACACAATATGATATTGCAATAAACTTATCTTTGGAATCTATTAATAATACAGCATTTATAGCTTGGATTAAACAAAAACTAATAGAAAATAAAAATATTGTTTCAAAACTTGTTTTCTCTGTTACTGCTTATGCTGTTGCAAAAGATATCGAAAAATTTAAATTCTTCGCAGAAGAGATTCAATCTTTAGGAGCAAAAGTTATTATAAAAAGATATGAGATAAAATTTATCTCATTAAATGATATAAAAGAGTTAAATTTAGACTACTTAAGATTAGCAAGAGAGTACACAAATGATGTTTGTATTGATATTTCTAAACAAAGTTTTATTGAATCTATTGCTGAAATTTCAAATCTTCTAAATATTAAAGTTCTAGCAGAAAATGTACAAAAAGATGAAGATTTTAAATATATTAAAAACTTAAATCTTTTTGCTGCAAGCAGGTAAATCAAGTCTTTTGACTTGATTTAAAATATAATGTTTATTTTAAAAAAAATCATCTCAGCATTTTTACTACCAATTCCAATTGGAATCTTTATACTTATTTTAGCTTCTATTTTTTTATTAAGAAACTCCTATAAAAAAGCAAAGATATTCCTCTTTATAGCTATTTTATGGTTTCTTCTAATATCTAATCAAACTATTTCAAATGCTATTTTATCTCCACTTGAAAATACTTATCCTGCACTAATAAATACTCCAAAAGTAAACTATATCTTAGTTTTGGGAAATGCTCATAAAAGTGATAAAAATTTAAGTATAAGTTCTCAAGTAAAATCAACTGCTATAAATAGGCTTGTTGAGGGAATTAGACACTATAAAAATCTAGAAAATAGTGGACAAAAAAGTAAATTAATAGTTTCTGGATATAGTTTTGATGATATAAATTCTCATGCAAAAATGCAAAAAATATTAGCTATAAGTTTAGGTGTAAATGAAAATGATATTATTACTCTTGATACTCCAAAAGATACAGTTGAAGAAGCTATTGAGACAAAAAAAATAGTAAATGATGAGAAAATAATTTTAGTTACAAGTGCTAGTCATATGAAAAGAGCAGTAAAACTATTTGAACAAAAAGGCTTAAATATTATTCCAAGTCCAACAGAACATAAAGCATATAGAGATACTTATCCTAGTTCATATTTCAACTCAAATAATATAAAAAAAGTCGAATTAGCTTTTCACGAATATTTAGGAATAATCTATTCTAAAATAAAAGGTGAATTTTAATTCACCTCTATTAAAAAAAGATTAATCCTCATCATAAAACTCTAACTCTCTAAAAGCATCAAAAACATTCCTACTATTTAGCTCTTCAAACATAGCAATATCTTTAAAATCATCCATTGTTACAATTTTTGTAATATCATCAGCCATAGTCCCTGCTTCGATAGCCTCTAAAATCCTTGTTTTTAAAAGTGAGAAATAGTTTTTAGTATGGTCCAATGCTGTTTTTGTAGTATTTGTTCCATGCCCTGCAACTAAAGTATTCCAATCATAACTCTCTATTTTTTCAAGAGCCTTTAAAGTTCCAATTATTGAACCATCTCTATTTGATGTAATTCGCCCATTCATTACAATATCACCCGTAAACATAACTTTTTCATTTGGTAGATATACTATTAAATCATCACTTGTATGAGCTTTTTCTTTCATTGCAATAATCTTTAAATCTTTATTTCCAACTTGTATATTTGTCTCATCAACTACAATTTCATCAGCTTTAATAATCTTTGTATTTTCCATATCTTTACTATCTAAAATCTCAAAAATTCTTGGTTTTGACTCAGCAGTATAATTCTCATTTATAGATTTTGGAGCATAAATTTTTGAATTAAATTTATCTTTATAAAAGCTATTCCCCATCCAATGGTCATCGTGTTCATGAGTAACAATAATTGTACTAACTTTTAAATCTTCAATTTTTTTCATAGCTTCATAGGTTTGTTTGGCAAAGTTATAGCTAGTTCCACTATCTATTAAAATATAACTATCTTTTGCATTTATATAACAAGAGTTTGCCATGAAACCACCATTATCTTTTGATGGAACTTCAGTTTTTCCAAAAAAACACCAAATATCTTCACTTACTTTTTGCGGTTTTAAGTTATAATCAAATCCAAAAGCATAGATAGCTAAAAGAAATGAGAGGGAAATCTTTTTAAACATTTTAGGTTCTCCTATTTTTATATTATAATTTTAGATTATATATTAATATCGCTTTTATATAATTAATTTTAAGAAAATAAGGAAATTTATGGATAAAAAACGACAAATGGTATTTAATTTAAATAACTTTTTATTAGCTTTTAGTGATAGTTTAAATACTAAAAAAGCTACTTATATAGCTATTAATTTAGGATTAAAACTTGGATTTAGTGCTGAAAAATTGTCTGATTTATGCTCTTACTCTTTGGCATATCCTCTAGGTAAAAAGTCTTTAAATAATTTTAATTTTTTAGATAAAAATCATTTAGAAGATAGCTTATTTTTAGCTATTTGCGAATTTTCACAAGATTTAGCTAAAAAGTTTGATTTTTCAAAAAATAGCTTAGAGCAAAAGATAGAAATTAAAAAGTTTGTAGAAAAACAGAATATTGATGAAACTATAAAAAATAGTTTTTTTGAAATTTCAAGTAAATTATCTTTTTGGCTTGATTTAGAAAATGAGAATGAAATAGTACTTTTCATCTATTCAAACTTAAGTGATTTTACAAAGGTTTTAGATTTTGAAGAGATTTTAAAAATGACAAAAGAGATTAACTTATTTATAAATCAGAAATCAGAAATCATTGAAAAAGCAGAAGTTATAACAGATTTTTTTGAATTTGAGCATAAAGACAAACAACTATTTTTGATAGCTTCAACTTTGCAAAATATTGGAAAACTAAATATTTCTAAAGAGATTTTAGAAAAAAAACAAGCTCTTACAATTGAAGAAAAAGAGATTATAAAATCTTATCCATACCATACAAAAAGAGTTTTAAACTCTATTATGGGCTTTACTGATATTTCTAATCTTGCTTTTAAAGTTCAAGAAAGATTAGATAGTAGTGGAAGCTTTGGTTTAGAAGCAAAAGATTTAAGTTTTAAAGATAGACTTTTAATTTGTCTAGTTATTTATAATGCTTTAAGAGAAAAAAGAGCTTATAGAGGAGATTTTTCTCATAAAGAAGCAATAGATATTATGAAAAATGATGCTAAAAATGGGAAAATTGATGAAAGCATAGTTGATATTTTTGATAAGATTTTTGAAGAAATTTAAAAAAATAAAAGTTTGGAAAAAATCCAAACTTTTTTATATTATGGTTTAATAGTTGTCAAACCAACACTTAACCAAGATTGCATTCCGCCTCTATACCACTTCATTTTCTCTTGTGGATAACCAATAGCTATTAACTCTTTCATAGCTTCTGGAGATTGTCCACACCAAATACCATTACAAAACATTAAAAGAGTTTTTGCATTTGAGAAATCATACTTTCCATCTTTTTCAACTACTCCAAAAGTTTCTAAAACCTCTTTAAATTCATCTGGATATTGAGATTTTTTTGTATAAATATATGGAACATTTATTGCACTAGCAATTGTTTCATGGTTATACCAATTTTCAGTTCTTGAGTCTATTAATAAAAGATTTTTATCTGTTTTTGCCTTTTCAATAAACTCTAAAACCTCTACTTCTCCATAAGTATCAATATTTGGAGCAGCTTTCATAGGTGAAATCTTTCCAAAATATGTTACAAAACTTCTTTTACAATTTTCATTTACATTTAATGCTGCTTGATGATTTCCGCCAAAAATATCTTTTGGATCAAAAGCTACATTTTCACACTCTTTTGGTTTTACTTCTCTTTTTATAGTAGTTTTTTTACCATCATCAAGAGTTACCTCAACTCCACTTATTTGTAAATCAGCTGCAAAAATCGAACTTGCAACAACAGCACTTCCTAAAAATATCTTAAACATTTGCTCTCCTTAATTTTAAAATATGATAAAAATCAATTTTAACAAAAAGCACTAAAAAGAGCAAGTTATTCGATACTAAGTAATTTTTAGATAAAATCTAGCCTATTTTAGTAACATATTAGGATTTTTAATGAGCGATAAATATGAACCATCAAAGGTAGAAGATAGTTTTTATAAAATTTGGGAAAGCAGAGGTTATTTTGAAATAGATGGAAATGAATCTATTCAAGAACCAAACAAAAATTTTGCTATTATGATGCCACCACCAAATGTAACAGGAAGTTTACATATAGGTCATGCACTTACATTTACACTACAAGATATTATCACAAGATACAAAAGAATGGATGGCTTTAAAACTCTTTGGCAACCAGGAACTGACCATGCAGGAATTGCAACTCAAAATGTAGTAGAAAAACAACTTTTAGCTGAAGGTACTACAAAAGAAGCTTTAGGAAGAGAAAAGTTTTTAGAGAGAGTTTGGAAATGGAAAGAGTTTAGTGGGGGAACGATTGTTCACCAAATGAGAAAATTAGGAGTTAGTCCAGCTTGGTCAAGAGAGCGATTTACTATGGATGAAGGCTTAAAAGAAGCCGTTAAAGAAGCCTTTGTAAAGCTTTATGATGAGGGAATGCTAACTCAAAATAACTATATGGTAAATTGGTGTACACACGATGGAGCTTTAAGTGATATTGAAGTTGAGCACGAAGAGATAAATGGTAAATTTTATCATATGAACTACCATTTTACTGATGGCTCAGGTTTTGTAACAGTTGCAACAACAAGACCAGAGACATATTTTGGTGATAGTGCAGTTATGGTAAATCCAGATGATGAAAGATATAAAGATATAATTGGAAAAGAAGTTCTTTTACCACTAATAAATAGAAAAATAAAAATAATTACAGATTCTCATGTAGATATGGAGTTTGGAACAGGTGTGGTAAAAGTAACTCCAGCACACGATACAAATGACTACGAGGTTGGGAAAAGACACAATTTAGAGTTTATAAAATGTTTTGATGAAAAAGGTATTTTAAATAGTGAATGTGGTGAATTTACAGGTTTAGAGCGATTAAAAGCAAGACCAATTATAGTACAAAAACTTCAAGATGAAGGCTTTATAGTAAAAATTGAAGAACATAATCATCAAGTAGGACACTGTTATAGATGTAAAAATATTGTTGAACCATATATCTCTAAACAGTGGTTTGTAAGTAAAGAAGTAGCAAAAAAATCAATAGAAAAAACTTATGCAGGTGAAGCAAAATTCCACCCACCACATTGGTTAAACTCATATAGAGCTTGGATGGATGAGCTTAGAGATTGGTGTATTTCAAGACAACTTTGGTGGGGGCATAGAATTCCAGTATTTTATTGCGATAACTGTAATCATCAATGGGCTACAAAAGAGGATGAGCCAAAAGAGTGTCCAAAATGTACTTCAAAAACTATTCATCAAGACCCAGATGTATTAGATACTTGGTTTAGTTCTGCTTTATGGGCATTTTCACCACTTGGTTGGGGAAATAATAAACAGATGAAAAATACTTTTACTGAGAATGATTTAAAAGATTTTTATCCAAACTCACTACTAATTACTGGATTTGATATTATGTTTTTCTGGGTAGCTAGAATGATGATGATGGGTGAACATTTTATGGGTAGTTTACCATTTAAAGATATCTATATGCACGCTCTTGTAAGAGATGAATTTGGTGCAAAAATGTCAAAAAGTAAAGGGAATGTAATAGACCCACTAGATATGGTTGAAGAACATAGTGCTGATATTATCAGATTTACTTTAGCATATTTAGCTGTTCAAGGAAGAGATATTAAGCTAGGTGCAAAAAATTTAGAGCAGTTTAGAAACTTTACAAATAAACTTTACAATGCTAGTAATTTTTTAAGTTTAAATGTAGAAACTTTCCCTGATTTAAAAGATATTACTATAAAAACTCCACTTGGACTTTATATGCAAAGCCGATTAAGTAGTGCAGTTGATGAAGTAAGAGCAAATTTAGAAAGCTATAAATTCAATGAAGCAGCAAGTACACTTTATAAATTTGTATGGACTGAATTTTGTGATTGGGGAATAGAGTACTCAAAAGCTTCTAAAGATAGTATTGTAGAACTTGGAGCTATTTTTAAAGAGACACTTAAAATGGTAAGTCCATTTATGCCATTTATTTCAGATTATTTATATCATAAACTTAGTGGTACAAGCTTAGAAAATGGAAGTTCTTTAATGATTATGAATTTTCCAAAAGATATTAAAAAAGATGAAAATATTGAAGCTATGTTTGCAATTATCGAAGAGGCTATTATTGCTATACGAAGAGCAAAAGTTATTATTGATATGGGAAATTCAAAAATAGCAAAAGCATATATAAAACTAGATAAAAAGATAGATGAAAATATAGCTAAACCATTTATTGAGAAGTTAGCAAAAGTTGAAAATATAGAGTTTGTAAGTACAAAAGTTGAAACCTCTATAACAGATGTTTCAAATAGTCTTGAAGTATATCTTCCAACACAAGAGATAGATATGAAACCAATCATTGAAAAGCTAGAGAAACAAAAAGAGAAAGCTCAAAAAGAGTTTGATAAATTAAATGGTATGTTATCAAATGAAAGATTCGTAGCAAATGCTCCTGCAAATGTGATAGAAGAAAATAAAAAAGCTCTTGAAGAGGTAAAAACTAGGTTAGAAAAAATTGAAGCTGAACTTAAAAGTTTAAGTTAAGAATTTAAAACTATAAAAAGACTTATTAAAAATAAGCCTTTTTATTTAACCATTTAATTTATACATAATTTTGTTACAAATTCTAATAATTTCCTCTTGTTCTTCGCTACTTAGTTCAATTTTACACTCCATATTTTTAAAAATATGAGCTGTTTTATCTTTTAAATCTTTACCTAATTGAGTCAATTTTATCAATTTTCCTCTCTCATCTTTTTGTGATTGAATCCTTGTTATATATGATTTTTCTTCTAATCTTTTTAAAATAGGTGTCAATGTAGCTGAATCAAAAAAAGTCTCTTTACTTATATCTTTTATTAAAATATTATCGTTATTCCAAAGTGTCATCATAACTAAATATTGTGGGTATGTTAAATGAAACTCTTCTAAATCAGGTCTATAATCCCTTATCATAGCATTTGATGTAGAATTTAATAAAAAACAAATCATTTTTGAAAAATTGAACTCTTGACTATTCATTTTTTTCCTTTTTATTAATTATAGCAAAATATATCTTGTGTACAAACTTATTGACAAAAATATTTTTTTCTGTTAATATTACTTTGTATACAAAATATTTGCTAGCAAGATAAAATCTAAAGGAATAAAATGAATCAAGTTTTAAATTATGATGGTATAACATCAGTATTGTTAAATAATTTACCTTCAAAAGAGGTTGCAAAAGGAATAAATCAATATATCCTTTGGGAAAATAAAGATGGAAAATCTACAGCTATTTATGAATTCAAGCCAAATAGTAAGCTCCCTTTTATAGATTCTCACGATATTTTTGATGAACATATTTATGTAATCTCTGGAATTTTTAATGATGGTATTAATGACTATGAAAAAGGAGCTTATATAATAAATCCTAAAGGTACAGCTCATTTACCACAATCACAAGAAGGTTGTATGATTTTAGTAACAAACCAATAAATATAGCCTTAAAAAAGGCTATATTTTTATTTAAAAGGGATTGTAAACTCTACATTTACATCAAAATAAGCTCTATTTAAATCCCAAAAAATTGTTTAATCCAAATAATTTCATCAGAACTTAACTCTATTTTTCTTAACTCTTTTTTATCTTTATCTAAAATAATAAGAACGCTATTCTCAAGTTTCAAATACTCTTTTCCCCACTCTTTTTCAAGCTTATCAGTAATATGAAAAATTTCAGCATTAGATGGTTTCTCTTTTTCCCTACCATCTTTATAAACTATTGCTAAACCACCTGTTCTTTTTTCTAAATTATAAGGAAAATACTCTTGTAAAATTGTATAAACTCTATGATTTTTATTCTCTGGTAAAGCATCCTTAAAACCAATAAATCCAACAATAAAAAATATAACAACAAACCCAATTAAAAGTAGATTTTTACTATTTTTACTCAAACTATTTCTCCCACGATTTAATATAATCTTTCACTTTTTTATCTAAAAATTGCATTCTTTCTCTTCCCTTTGGCATAGTATTTCTTAGCTCTTTTAACTCTTTTAAAAAATCTTCAATACCATTTGGAATTAAATTTTTTAAATACTCTTTAAAATTTTTTGCAAATGCAGGAGAACTTCCACTTGTAGAAATTGCAATAGTTAAATCACCTTTTTTTATATAAGATGGAAATATAAAATCACAATATTTTTGTAAATCTACACAATTACAAAGAGTATTATTATAATCTCTTGTTTCAAAATATATCTGTTCTTGTAAAGAGAAATCATCAATTGCAGCAATAACAATATCAAAGCCTTTTGCATCACCATTTTCATAAGCTTTTACAAAAAATTCTAAAGAGTTTTCTTCTATTAAGTTCTTAATCTGTGTATTAAATTCTTTTGAAATCAAAGTAATATTTGAAGAAAAATTTAAAAGATGTTCTAACTTTTCTAAAGCTATATTTCCTCCTCCAACTATTAAAATACTTTTATCATCAAATTTTAGAAAAGCTGGAAAATATGCCATAAATATCCTTTTTTATTTAAATTCATTCTAACAAATATTAGATTAGGCTATCTTAATACAAGTCAATATTTAAAGAAGTATATTAAGTTACAATTTTTTTAATTTCAATTAGGAGAGAAATATGACTCAAATTCCACATCTTGAGCTAAAAAATGAAGTATTACTTAGAATTCAAAAGAATTTTCCACTTGCAAAAAAACCTTTTCTTGCTATTGCAAATGAACTTCATACAACAGAAGAAGAAGTTTTGAATATTTTAAATAAAGCAAAAGAGGAGAATATAATAAGACAAACATCTGCAATATTTGATACCAAAAAACTAGGATATAGCTCCTCTTTAGTAGCATTTGAAATAGCTAGTGAAGATATTGATAATACAGTTGATATATTAAATACACATCCTGGAATCTCTCATAATTATGAGAGAAATCATACATTTAATATCTGGTTTACAATAGCAGTTGCTCCAAATTCAGCTTTAGGTTTGGAAAAAACTATCGAAATTTTAGCTAAAAAAACAAAAGCAAAAGGTTTTATAATCCTTCCTACTTTAAAACTATTTAAAATCTCTGTAAAACTTGATACTACAAATAAAGAGGAAAAACAAGAGGAATTAGCTAAAAGAAGTTTTACAGAACTTGAATTAACACCTTATCACTATAAATTTATCAAACTTCTTCAAATGGATATAAAATTTGTTAGTGAACCTTTTAAATTTATAGTTGATGAACTAAAAATTAACTATGATGAACTTTTTAATGTTATAAAAGATTTTATAAATTCTGGTGTCATGAGAAGATTTGCTTCAATATTAAATCATAGAAAAGCTGGATTTAGTGCAAATGCAATGGTTGTTTGGGAAATAGATGAGTCAAATTCTCAAGAGTTTGGAGAAAAAGCAGCCTCATTTAGTGCTGTTAGCCATTGCTATTTAAGACCAAAATATCCAAATTGGAACTATAATCTTTTTACAATGATTCACGGAAAAACAACGCAAGATACAAAAGATACTATAGATGACATTGCAAAAGTTATAGAGTATAAAGATAGAATGGAGCTTTATTCAAGTAGAGAGTTTAAAAAAGTAAGAATTATTTACTTTAGTGATGAGTTTGAAACTTGGGAAAAAACAAATAATAATTAAAGGATTTTTATGAAATTTTTAGAACTTGAAGCTGCATATATTGTAATTGCCATATTTATTTTAATTATTACAACTATTGTAACAACTAGAAAATTTTCACCAAAAAATAGCTTTAAAAAGATTTTTCCCGTTGTTTTTATAATTTTAGCTATCTTAATAACTTTTCATTACAATATGACAACTACTAGAATGGCAGAAGTTGAAGGAGCTTTTTTAAAAGGTGAAACTATAATTTGTGAAAATAGAACAAAAAAAGAGTTTTCAAAATCTATTATGATAAATGATAATAGAGGTTGGAATTTAAAAGATAATGTTTTTACAAATCCTGAATATTTCAAAGGTTTTCATAGTGCAAGATGTGTAAAAATGCTTGAAAACCTTGAGAAAAGAGATAAAAATTAAATAAATTTTTACTCTTTTTCTTTTAACCATTTCCTTTTTAAATTATGAATATAAATTATTAATATAAAAAACATAGAAGAAGTTATTCCTAATGCTATTAAAAGACTAGTTTCACTTGGTATTGTATCAAGTAAAATTAATTTTCTTATAATTACAACAAAGGCTATTTCTAAAAATGTTAAAGAGTAATCAAAGCCATTTTTAATAAAAAGAGTTTTTACAATTGCTATTACAATTAAAGTAAACAAACCATCAGTTAAAATAGTTTTAATAGAGGTAAAGTCTAAAGCTCCTTGTTCCAAGGTAAAAGAGATAATTTTATGACCTAGACTTAATAAACAAATTGCCAAATAAACAATCATTATTATTATAAAAAAGTATTTAAGCATATTAATAAATCTTAAAAGTATTGTATCAACTCTATTTTCTAAAACTTTATCAATATTATTTACTTTTATAAATAATCTTTCTATAAAACTCTTTTTTTCTTCCTTTTGCATTTTTAATTTTTTCCTAACCTAGTTATTTTTGCGAATAGTATCACAAAAAAACATAAAAAAAGGTACTACATTTTAACAATTTAAGAATTTTCCTAATTCTCTATTTTTCATAATATTTTTATAGTTTCTAACACTTCCATGCATTGAAATATAAATACTATTTTCAATATTTGCATTTAAAAATCCCATAGCCATAGCAAAATTCAATGTAGCTTCAATCTTATTTATTGATATAGGTAACATAGCACCTACTAAAATAATTCTTTTATTTTTTATAAATTCATCTAGAAAAGATGCTGTTAAATCCATAGTATCTGTTCCATGAATAACTATTATATTTTGATTTTTACACTCTTTTATAGTTTTTACAATTATTTTTCTATCATCTTCATTCATCTGTAAACTATCTTTAGAGATAATATTTATAACTTCAAAATCTATATTATGGCAAAAGCTTAGAATCTCTTCCAAAGCTTTACCATCTTTTGGAACTTCTAATTCTCCATTTAATGGATTATAAATCTTATTAAAAGTTCCACCTGTATTTATAACTGTAATCTTAGATTTTGTCATAGTTTTGAACCATATTTTTTGGTTGTAATAACTCCTCTAACTCCTCTTTTGTAAAAAGTTTCTCTTCAAGTAAAATGTCATAAACTCTTTTTCCTGTTCTTAAAGCCTCTTTTGCAACAGCTGAACTTTTTTCATACCCTAAAATTGGATTTAATGAAGTTACTAATGTTGCAGAATTTAAAACATTATTCATACACACTTCAGGATTCGCAGTAATTCCTTTGATACACTTTTCAGCTAAACTTTCAAAAGCTCTTCTCATCATATTTATAGAGATAAATAATTTATAAGCAATTATTGGTTCAAATACATTTAATTGAAGTTGCCCATGTTCACTAGCAATTGAAATTGTTGCATCAGCACCAATTACATCAAATGCAACTTGATTTACAACTTCAGGCATAACAGGATTTACTTTTCCTGGCATAATAGAACTTCCTGGTTGCATAGGAGGAAGATTTATCTCATTTAATCCAGCTCTTGGTCCAGAACTCAAAAGTCTTAAATCATTGCAAATCTTTGATATCTTTATAGCAATAGATTTTAACATTGCTGAGATTTGAACAAATGAACCAGTATCTTGAGTAGCTTCAATCATATCTCTAGCTTTATAATAATCAGTTCCTGTAACATATTTTAAATTTTTAACTACAAGCGCTTGATACTCTGGTTTTGTATTTATTCCAGTTCCAATTGCTGTTGCTCCGAGATTTACCTCTTTTAATAGATTTTGAGCTGTTGTAAGCCTAAAAATATCATCGTCAATCATTGTTGCAAATGTTTTAAACTCTTGTCCTAAAGTCATAGGAACAGCATCTTGAAGTTGAGTTCTACCCATTTTTAAAATATCTTTAAATTCAAAAGCTTTCTGTTTAAAACTATCTCTTAAAATTTTAAGACTATCTTGAAGTTTAAATATAAGTTCATAAAGTGTAATTTTAATAGCAGTTGGATAAGCATCATTTGTTGATTGACTCATATTTACATGATTATTTGGATGAATTATATTATATGAGCCTTTTTTTTCACCCAAAATTTCTAAAGCAATATTTGCTATTACTTCATTTGCATTCATATTTGTAGAAGTTCCCGCTCCTCCTTGAATTGGATCAACTATAAACTGATCATGATATTGTCCATCTATTATTAAGTCACAAGCTTTTACTATTGCATTTTTTTGAGCTTCACTTAAATCACCTAATTCAAAATTTGTTAAGGCACAAGCTTTTTTTACTTTTGCTAAAGATATTATGAAGTTTGGGAATATTGAAATCCCAATTGTAGTAATATTAAAATTCTCTTTTGCTCTTAGGGTTTGAATACCATAATATTTATCATTTTCTATCTCTTTTTCACCTAAGAAATCTTTTTCCATTCTATGTAAATTATCCATATAAATCCTTTAAAATAATTTAAAGAAAGTATAGGACAATCCTACACAAAAAAAGCTTATCTATTTTTTATTAGCTCATCAACTATTTTAATTAAATAGTTACTTGAAATTTTTGCACTACTATCTAAAAATTCATCAAAATCAAAACCAGCTTCCATATTTGCACTATCACTAATTGCTCTTAAAATAAAAAATGGAATATTTAAAGCATCACAAACAACAGCAACACTTGCACCTTCCATCTCTAAAGCATCAGCATTAAAAGTTTTTTCTATAAACTCTTTTGTATCATTAGAGTGAATAAACTGATCACCAGTTGCTATAATTCCTTCAATTACTTTTAAATTATTATTTGTTGCAACTTTTTTAGCAAGTTCTAAAAGTTTTTTTGAACTCTCAACAAAAACTTTTCCACCAGGAACATATCCATTTGGATGCCCAAAAGCTGTAATATCCAAATCATGTTGGCAAAGTTTTGTTGCTACAATCAAATCTCCGATATTCAAAGTTGGGTTAATAGCTCCTGCAACACCTGAAAAAAGAAGGGTATCACAAGAAAATTTTTGAATAAGTGTTGAAGCTGTTAAAGAGGCAAAAACTTTTCCAATTTTTGAATGAGCTATAACAATATCAAGCCCTTTATAATTTACTTCATAATACTTATTATCTGCATATTCAATAGTTTTATACTCTTTAAAAAACTCTAAAAGAGGATCAATCTCCTCTTGCATAGCCCCCATAATTGCTAATTTAGTCATTTAAAACCTCTAATGTTTCATTTAAAGTTTTCATATCAGATACATTTAAAGTTGGTTTATCTGTAATTTTTTTGTTTAAACCTTTTAAAACAGCCCCTTGTCCAAACTCAATAAAATAATCAATTTCATTAGCAAATGCTTTAATTGATTGTTTATATTTTACAGGACAAATTAATTGTGATGAAAGAAGATCAACAGCTTCATCTTTTGTTGAATAAATATTTGCACTTACATTAGAAACAACATTTAAAAACTCATCATTTAAAAACTCAATTAAATATGGTTTTAAATTTTCAACTGCACTTTCAAGTAATTCACAATGTGAAGCTACACTCATATCTAAAACTAAAGCTCTTTTAGCTCCTGCACTTTTAAAAGTATCAACTAAAGATTCTAAATCGGCTTTTAATCCTGCAAGAACAAGTTGTCCATCCATATTATAATTTGCAGCCCAAACTTTTAGACCTTTTTCTCTCTCTTGCTCACAAATAGTTTCAACTTTTTCATCATCTATTCCAACTAGTGCCATCATTCCAGCTCCTGCTCCACTACAAGCTTCTGCCATAAAAGTTCCTCTTTTATTTACAAGTTCAATAGCATCTAAATAATCTATAGCACCTGCTGCAACTAATGCTGAAAATTCTCCTAAAGAGTGTCCCATTACAAACTCTGGTTGAATATCTATCTTCTCTTTAAAAACTGCTAAAGCTATACAGCTTACCAATAAAATAGCTGGTTGTGTAAATTCTGTTTTTCCTAAATTATCGTTCTCTTCAAATAAAAGCTTTTCAAAATCTATATTTAATCTTTCACTTGCATTTTTTACCATCTCTTTTGCAATATCACTATTCTCAAAAAAATCTCTTCCCATACCAATAGCTTGGCTTCCTTGACCAGGAAAAATAAAAGCAACTTTTTTCATAATGTAACCTCTTTATTTAAAATTAAATTGCCCAAATGTATCACTACACTCGGGCAATATTTATAGTTCTTAATATTAGTAAAATTTAATTAATGGCAACCACATCCACCGTGTCCACCACCAGTTCCGCATCCACCACCATGTGAATGCCCATGGTCATGATCGTGGTCGTCATCTTCACCTGCACATCCACAACCTCCACCAGTTCCACATCCACCACCGTGAGAGTGACTATGTCCACCACCTCCACAACATCCACCACCCATAGCAGCAAATCCACCTACAACACCTGTTTGAACCTCTTCATCAGTCGCATCTCTTAAACTTAAAATTGATACTGTAAACATTAAAGTTCTTCCAGCCATTGGATGATTGTAATCAATTGTTACTTCTTTATCATCAAAAGATTTTACTACAACTTGAATAGTCTCTCCATGCTCACCTGAACCATATAAAGACATACCCTCAACTAATTCAATACCTGCAAATTGCTCTTTTGGTAAAGTTTGAACTGCTTCATTATTGTACTCACCATATCCATCTTTTGGTTCAACTAAAACATCAGCCTCTTCATTTGCAGACATTTTAACTAATTTATCTTCAAGACCTTGAATAATTTGACCTTTTCCAGAAACAAACTCTAAAGGAGCTTGTCCTACGTTTGTATCTAATTGTTCACCAGTTTTTGCATCTTTTAGTGTATATTCTATCCCTATTACTTTGTTTGACATTTTAATTCCTTAGTTTATAAAATTTATTTTATTTTAGATAATCTATTCTTTGCTTCTTTCGCTTCAGAACTATTAGGATAAAGGTCTATCAAAGTACCATAAAAGTTTTTTGCATTTTCTTTATCTTTTATACTCTCAAATGAAATAGCACTGTGCAATAATAGTGTTGGCATATAAGCTGCCTTGTCATTCAACATAGCAGATTTTTTAAAATGATTTATTGCAACATCATATTTTTTTCTTATATACCACATTTCAGCCAAATAGAAATTATTTTCAGCTGGTTTATAATTTATATCAACAAGCTTTTGATATTTTGGAATTGCTACATTAAAATTTTTTGCATCATAATCTTTTTTTGCTTCAACCATGAATTTTGCTTTTTCTTCAGCAGTTTTTGGCTCTATGATATTTTGAGAAGCTATCTCAACTTCTAAACTTGAATCTTTTTTATCACTAGTTTTTGTTGGAGTTACTGATTGCGTCTTAACGCCTAATGACTTTTTTAGAGCTTCAAACTCCTCTCTTGTAATAAATTGCTTCATATTTTTTTCTAATTCATTAGAAGAAACATACTCTGAATTAATTTTATTTACAAGTGTTGTAAGTTTGCTAACAGAAGCTTTTAAATTATTGATTGTTGTAGTTAAATCTGCATCTGCAGATTGATTTGAAGCAGTATTTGAAGAATCCATATCTAAAGATGAAGAGTTTACTCTGCTTATTAAATCATCAACTTTTTTACTTGTTGCATTTAATCTTTTAGAATCACCCTCAGATGTAGACTCTAAACCCTCTAATCTATTATTAATACTATCAATTAAACTTTTTAAATCACCAACTTTTGTAGACAATTCACTAATATTTGATTGATTTTTCATAATATGCTTCTCAGTTGAACTAAGACCATAAGATGAATTGCTAGAATTTCCGTAAACTGAAACTTCTTCAGCTACGGAAATAGAAGATACTACTAATAAAGATAGAAAGTATTTAGTCATAAATTATTTGCTTAACTCGTGCTCAACTCTTCTGTTTTTTGCCCAGCAATCTTTTGTTTTTTCAGTACAAACTGGATTACTTTCACCTAAAGAGATTAAAGAGATATTAGCAGAAACACCATTTGATACTAAAACATCTTTAACAGCATTTGCTCTTTTTAAACCTAAAGCATAGTTATACTCGTCACTTCCCCACTCATCTGTGTTACCGAATACTTTTACAGTAGTATCAGCTTTTAATGGAGATAATTTAGAAGCATTATTTGTTGCTTTTTCTTTATTATCAGCAGTTAAGTTATATTTGTCAAATCCAAAATAGATATGCTCAATTAAAACTTTTTGACCATTAATCATATAATAATTACCATTTCCAGCTTTTTCTAAAGCTGAAAAGCTTCCATCTTCAATACCTGATCTATCAGATACACCAGAGTTATCTGTTGCTACAACAGAGTTATCAGTTTCTAACTCAGCATTTTTTTCACTACAACCTGTAGTAAATAATAAAGCTGAAACTAAAACAGAGTAAAGACCTAATTTTTTCATATTTTATCCTTGAAAGTTAATATTTGTGAAATATTATTAAATTAAACCTTAATTATTGTTTATATTTTTTTATTTTTTAATGATTTTTATATTAATTTAGAACGGATTTATAGAAGTTTACAGAAAAAGTAGATTAAAGACTAAAAAATTAGCCTTTAATCTTATTATTTACCAATCTATAGATTGAATTCTTTCCCCTTTTAAAGGGAATAAGAATGATTTATTAAACTCTAGTCTAATAATTCCTAAAGAGCTAACACCTGCATAATTTTTAATAAATAAAAGTGTCTCTCCATCTGGAGAAAATTTTGGAAATTGATTTACTCCACTACTTGTAAGTCTAGTCATATTATCAGTTTTACTATTAATTAAATATAGATTAAAACTTTTCCCACCTAACTCATTATCTGAATCTTTACTAGAGAAAACTATATTATTTTTATTTGAAGTAACTGATGAGTTATTATTACTATGGTAAACCATTCTTTCAACTGCTGTCGAACCAATAGATTGAGAAAAAATATTAGGATTCCCTAATCTATCTGAAACAAAAACAATTTTTGAATCATTTTCTACAAATTGTCCTCCAACATCAATTCCACTATATTTTGTAATTTGAGTTTTACTCTTACTTTTCGTATTATATAAGAAAATATCTGGTTGTCCTGTTGGAGAAGCTGTTACAAGAATTTTACTTCCATCAGCATTTACATCTGAACAAGCAAGCATTCCATCTGAATCCATAATAATATCTTTACTTCTATTATAAATATTTAACTTAACCAAAGTTGGTTTTTTATAGTTATAAGATGTATAATAGATACTTTTTTGTTCCTTATCTGCCCATTTAGGAAAGATATTCAATCCACCAGATACAACAGTTTGCTTATATGTTAAAGTATAATCACCTATCATAATATCAGCATTTCCAGCATTTTTATAAACTGCAAAAACTACAAATTTTTCCATCCATGCAATACTTGGTGCTTTGAAAAAATCATTTATAGAAATTGCTGCTTTATGTGCTAAAAATACAGACCTATCTAATTGTGAAGTTGTAAAGTTTTTTTCTAAAACTAAAGCTCTTTGATTCACATCGAAAAGTTTTACTTTTAAAGTATAACCACCATTAGATTCTCTTAGAGAAGCTAAATTTACGAATATTGATACTCCTTGATTTGATAATGCAAGTAAATCTGGAGTACTATCATAAGAAGATTGTGGAAGAGTAACATTTGCTAAATCAAAGTGCCCACTTACATTTAAATCATCTTCTAAACTTTTTTTCAATCTACTTAAAGTGAAATCACTACTTGAATCACTAGCCATTGCTATTGCAATTTTTGGAATTGAATTTGCCTTCTTAACAATATCAATGTGTCCATCAACATTAGCAAAAATAGAGCTAAACATTAATGATATAAATAAAACTATTTTAAACATAATTTCCTACCCTTCAAATTTAAAATCAACTGTATATTTTACCCCTTGACCATTAGGTGGTACTGGATAAGCAATATCTTTTTGTTCATCAAGATATAATCTTATTGCTGTATTATAAGGTTCACTACTTGATTTTTTAACAAATTTATAATCAAAGTTACCATTTGCTGAAATTGAAACCATTACAGTTATAACTAAACTTCTATCTTCACTGATAGGTGCTTTTGAATATAGCATTTCATATATTTTGCTACCATAATCATCATTTTTATCACCTTTTGATGAACTTTTAGTTTTTGTATTAGTTGCAGTTTTTTCATCTTCAAGCAACTTATCTATTTTAACATTATTTGACTTTTTCTCTTTTTCAAATTTAGATTTAAATCGTTTTGGGTCAATAGATTTTTCAACATTATTAACCTCTTCTTTAACAACTTTATTCGATGTCTCTTTAACATTTGCAAAAAGAGATTTTAAATCAGGTCTTTTCTCATTTGAGTTTGATGTTGCTTTTTCAACTGGTTGTTTTTCTTCTACAATTTTTTCAACTTTTTTCTCAACCATCTTTTTTTCAGCTATCTCTTCAATCATATCAAGTTCAATAGCTGTAGTAGTTGGTGTAATATTTATTGCTTGATTTATTGGTGAATATATATATAAAAGTACCAAAAAACAGAAAGAAAAATATATAGAAAAAGCAACAATACCTGAAATTAGAAATGAAGAACTATTTCGCATCTTTACCCATCTGTAACCAAAGCAACTTTAAAAAAACCTGCCTCTTTTACTGATTTTAAAACAAACACTATATCATCATATTTCAAATCTTTATCAGCTCTTATATAAATTGGTGTATTTTGATCTTTACCTTTTGAAAACAGTAAAAAATTATCTGCAAAATTTGATATTTCAACTTTATTTTTATTTAGTGTAACTACTCTATCTTTTGTAATAATAATATCTATTTTAGCAACATCTTGTGCTTGTTGTGATTTACTTCCTGTTGGAAGATTTAATGTTTCTTCAAACTCAATAACGGGAGCTGTAACCATTAAAATCGCTAGAAGAACTAGCATAATATCAACTAAAGGAGTAATATTTAAATCTGGTTTTTGATTAATATCATACACTTTTTTTACCCTTTAGCTGCTATTATAATTTCTGATTGAGCTTTTAAGAAAATATTTAATTCATAAATTTTTCTTGATAATATTTGATGGAATGTATAAGCAAATATTGCCACTAAAATACCTGCTGCTGTAGCTACTAATGCTTCACTAATTGCTGGAGCAATAATAGAAAATGCCACTTTTGATTGATTTGCAAATTTTGCAAATGACTCCAAAATTCCTACAACTGTACCAAATAATCCGATAAATGGAGAAGTTGAAGATATAATCGCTAGCCATGATATACCAACACTTGCATCTTTTATTATATTTATTTCACAAGCATGTAATAACTCTTTAGAAGTTGAGTTATTTGAGCATTTATTTAGTGCAGATAATGGTGAGAATATTGTATCTCTTGATGTTAAAGATTCTAAAGATTTTTTTTCATTATTTATTAATGCATTTATTGCACTATTTCTATAAAGAAAAATCCAGAAAGTAACTATTAGATAAATTGACAATAGCGCTAGAACTATATAAGTTATAGCGCTACTATTTGCCAAATAATTTAGTAATGTAGTTATCATGTGCTTTTATGCAAATGAGTTGATTTTTGCTTCAACTGCTGCCACAGAAATATTAGAATCTTTTACAGAATTTACTAACTCTTTTGCAGCTTCAATATTCTTAGCTATTTCTGAATCTTTTCCAGAAGTTAATGCTATAGCTCCATCTGCTAAAACATCAACTGTTTTTTCATCTACTTTAACATGTCCCCAGTTAATAGCAACTGCTTCAGTAGAATTCTCTTTTTCAATAATAATAACACCAACTGTTAAAGTCGATACTAATGATGAGTGTCCAGGTAGAACACCAAACTCTCCCTCTTTTCCAGGAAGAGTTACTGTTTTTACATCACCATTAAATATCGTACCATTTGGTGTAACTATTGATAATTTAATTGTATCCATATTAAGCCTTAATTGGTCTATTATTTCATTTTCTCAGCTTTAGCTAGAACCTCGTCAATTCCACCAACCATATAGAATGCCATTTCTGGAATGTTGTCATATTTACCATCTAAAATTCCTTGGAATCCTGCAATAGTATCTTTTAATTCAACATATTTACCTGGGCTTCCTGTAAATACTTCAGCAACGAAGAATGGTTGAGATAAGAATCTCTCAATTTTTCTAGCTCTTGCAACAACAAGTTTATCTGATTCTGATAACTCATCCATACCAAGAATTGCAATAATATCTTGTAAATCTTTATATTTTTGAAGAACTGATTGAACACCTCTTGCAGTATTATAATGTTCTTGTCCAATAATATCAGCACTTAAAATTCTTGAAGTAGAATCTAGTGGATCAACTGCTGGATAGATACCTTTTTCTGCAATTTTTCTATTTAAAACTGTAGTTGCATCTAAGTGAGCAAAAACAGAAGCTGGAGCAGGGTCAGTTAAGTCATCCGCTGGTACATATACTGCTTGAACAGAAGTAATAGATCCTTTTGATGTTGATGTAATTCTCTCTTGTAATTTTCCCATCTCACTTGCAAGTGTTGGTTGGTATCCAACCGCTGAAGGAATTCTTCCTAAAAGAGCTGACATCTCTGAACCTGATTGTGCAAATCTAAAGATATTATCAATAAACATAAGAACATCAAGACCTTTTTCATCTCTAAAGTACTCAGCCATTGTAAGACCTGTTAATGCAATTCTATTTCTTGCACCTGGTGGTTCACTCATTTGTCCATAACATAAAGCAACTTTATCAAGAACGTTTGAATCTTTCATCTCATGATAAAGGTCATTTCCTTCTCTTGTTCTTTCACCAACTCCTGCAAATACAGAATATCCAGAGTGTTTAAACGCAACATTATGGATTAATTCCATAATAATAACCGTTTTACCAACTCCAGCACCTCCAAATAGTCCTACTTTACCACCTTTTGAATAAGGAGCAAGTAAATCTACAACTTTAATACCTGTTTCAAACATCTCTGTTTTTGTTGATTGCTCTTCAAATGTTGGAGCAGATCTATGAATTGACCATCTTTCAACATCAGCTGGAATAGCAGCACCCTCATCAACTGGATCTCCAATAACATTGAAAATTCTTCCTAAAACAGCCTCTCCAACTGGAACTTTGATTGGTCCACCAGTAGCTATACACTCTTGACCTCTGATTAATCCTTCAGTCATATCCATAGCAATTGTTCTAACTCTTCCATCACCGATGTGAGCAGCAACTTCTAATACTAATCTATCTTTAGTTTTATCAGCTAAAGTAACATCAATAGCTTCATTAATTTCTGGTAAGTATCCGTCAAATTCAACATCAACTACTGGACCCATTACCTGAATAACTTTACCTTTCATATAGGCCTTCTCCTTATTAAATTATTTTAATGCTTCAACACCACTGATAATCTCTATCAGCTCTGTTGTAATTGCAGCTTGTCTTGCTTTGTTGTATTCAACTGTTAAACTATCAACTTTCTCTTTTGCATTTTTTGTAGCAGCTTCCATAGCTTGCATTCTAGCACTATGTTCAGCAGCAAGAGAGTCTATTAATGCATAATACATATTAAAATCGATATATTTATCAGTTAATTCTCTTAAAACTTCATCATCGTCATCTGGTTCAATATTTAACATTGAAGAAGATTCACTAATTTCAACTTTTTCCAAACTAACTGGTAAAAGTTCTCTTATTTTAATCTCTTGTGTTAACATATTTAAAAAACCATTATAAACAACAATAACTTTATCAGTAAGTTCATTTTTAAAATCTTCAACTGCACTATGAATAAAACTAGAAGCTCTTTCATAATCAGGTGCTGATGATAAATCACTTACTCTTTGCTCCAAAGTTTTACCTTGGAAACTAAAGAAATCAACACCTTTTCTTCCAGCAGCTCTAAGTCTAACCTTAGTACCTTTTGATTCATAATCAGCAATTAGCTTACTAACTGTTTTAATTGTTGACATATTAAAACCACCGCAAAGTCCTTTATCAGCAGTAACAAAAACAATATCAACTGTTTTTGGTTTATCATTTTGTACAAATGCTCTACCAATATTTCCTTCGTCTTGAACTTTGCTAACTCTAGCAGCAATATCAGAAAGGACTTCATTTATCTTAATTGCATAACTTCTAGCTTGTTCAGACAATTGTCTTGTACGAGTTAGTTTTGCAGAAGATACAAGCTTCATAGCTTTTGTAGTTTTCTGAGTATTCTTAACACTACCTATTTTTAATTTTATCTCTTTTAAGTTAGCCATTTGCTAATCCTTATTTTGCATTAAATACAGTTTTAAACTCTTCTAATGCAGCTTTTAGTGAAGCTTCTGTATTGTCATCAATTTTTTGACTTGATTTAATTGCATCTAAAATATTTGAGTATTTTTGCTCAATAAATGCATGTAACTCATTTTCAAATCTTACAACATCTTTAACCGCAATATCATTTAAGTACCCTTTAGTACCTGCATAAATAATTACAATTTGTTTTTCAATAACAAGTGGTTTATTAACACCCTGTTTTAAAACTTCAACCATTCTTTGACCAAGTTCAAGCTCTCTTCTTGTAGCTTCATCAAGATCTGAAGCAAATTGAGCAAATGCCTCTAACTCTCTATATTGAGCAAGTGAAAGTTTTAATGTTCCAGCAACTTGTTTTGTAGCTTTAATTTGAGCAGCTCCTCCAACTCTTGAAACTGATAAACCAACATTAATAGCAGGTCTAATTCCTGAGTTAAAAAGGTTAGTTTCTAAGAATATTTGTCCATCTGTAATAGAAATTACGTTTGTTGGAATATAAGCAGCAACATCTCCTGCTTGAGTTTCAATAATAGGTAATGCAGTCATAGAACCAGCACCTTTTTCATCACTCATTTTAGCAGCTCTTTCAAGTAATCTTGAATGTAGATAGAATACATCCCCTGGATATGCTTCTCTTCCTGGAGGTCTTCTTAAAATTAATGACATCTCTCTATATGCAACTGCATGTTTAGATAAATCATCATAAATAATTAATGCATGTTTACCATTATCTCTAAAGTACTCACCCATTGTAACACCTGCATATGGTGCTAAGAATTGTAAAGTTGAAGAATCAGCAGCCGAAGCATTTACAACAATTGTATAATCCATTGCCCCTGCTTCTTGTAGTGTTCTTACAACTGAAGCTACTGAAGATGATTTTTGACCAATTGCAACATAAATACAAACTACATTTTCACCTTTTTGGTTTAAGATTGTATCAATAGCAACTGTTGTTTTACCTGTTTGTCTATCTCCAATAATAAGCTCTCTTTGTCCTCTTCCAATTGGAACAAGTGCATCAATAGCTTTAATACCTGTTTGTAATGGCTCATGAACAGATTTTCTTGACATAATTCCAGGAGCTTTCTCTTCAACATATCTAGTTTCAGTAGAATTAATAGCACCTTTCCCATCAATTGGTTCACCTAAAGCATTTACAACTCTTCCAACTAAACCTTCTCCAACTGGAACTTCAAGAAGTTTCCCTAATCTTTTACAAGATGTACCTTCTCTTAATCCTTCTCCTTTTCCAAGAACAACGATACCAACAGAAGACTCTTCTAAGTTAGAAGCAAGACCTTTTTCACCATTTTCAAACTCTACAAGCTCACCAGCCATAACATTTTTAAGACCATAAACTTGAGCAATACCATCAGCATAAGATACAATCTTACCTGTTTCATTTACATCTACATTTAATTCAAAGTTATCAATTCTTTCTTTTATAATTGAACTGATTTCATCTGCTTGAATTTTTGCACCCATTCAATTTCTCCTTTATAAGTTCTAAACTGCTTTTAAAATATGATCGATTAACTGAGTTTTTAATCTATCTTTAGAAAAAGATATCTCAACACCTAGCCCATCTATATCTACTTTAATTCCATCATAATCACCAACATTTTGTGATAATGATAATTTAACATCAAATTTTTTACTAAATTGTTGTTCTATTGAAGAAACAAAATCAGAAGATAATGCTTCATTTGTATATACAATACCAATATAATTATTATTCATTTTTGCAATTTCAGTATTTAAATCCTTTGCAACAAATGGTAATATATCAAATCTTCTTTTTTCAGCTAGAAGATTAATAAAATTTTTCAATGTATTATCAACATTATCTACTAATGAAACTATTAATTCAACTTTTTTACTATTATTTACATCAGCAGATGTAATAATTGAGTTAAATTTTTCACTAGAAAATGCTGAAGCTATTTGGTTTAATTTACTACTAATAGCAGTAATCTCATCTTTACTTCTACCAGCAATTAAAGCTTTTACATATCGTTTTGCTACTAAATCTTTCATTATGCTACCTTTTTAAGAATAATATTTACTAACTCGTTTTGAGAAAGTTTAATATTTTCAGAACTTAATAGCTCATTAAGAACTTCACCAACAACTTGTTTTTTAGCTTTTGAAATCTCAACTTTGTTTGATTCTTCCAAATTTTTGTTTAAGTTTGCAATATCAGCATCTATTGCATTTAAAACTTTTTGTTTAATAGAATCAACGTCTGCTTTCGCACCATCAACAATCTCAGCAGCTAGTTTTTTAGCCTCTACAAGTTTTTTTTGTGCATTAGCAACTTTATCTTGAGAAGCTTTTAAAGTATCTTGAACTTTATCAAGCTCAGCTTGAATTCCTAAAGTTCTACTAGCAAAAAATGCTTTAATTTTATCAGCAAGTAAATACCATAAAATTGCAGCAAATATTATAAAGTTAACGGTTCTTTGAACAATATCTGTTTCAACCGCACCTTCACTTGCAAATATTGCAACAGGGGCTAGTACCAACCCAAGTAATAAAACTCTTTTCATATTCACCATTCCCCTTTAAATTGAGCTAAGCTTATTTTTTAAGCTCTCATTAAATTGAGGCATTGATGATAATAAAGAGTCCCTTAATGCTTGAGTCTCTTCTTGTAAGTTTTTAGCAAATTCAGCAGATTTTGCTTCTAAATTTAATTTAGCACTTGCAAGTTTAACATCAGCACTATCTTTTGCTTCTTTATAAGCTTGTTCTCTAATAATAGCTGCCTCTTTTTTAGCTTTTGCAATGATATCATTAGCTTCAGCTAAAAGCCCATCAACATCTGAACTATTTGATTTTGCATCTTCCATATCTTTTTTGATAGATGCAGATCTTTCATCCATATGCTTTAATATAGGCTTGAATAGACAACTATTTAGTCTAGCAACAACTAAAAGAAAGATAATACCTGAGCTAAGCAATAGTACAGGACTTATGTCTAACATTCATTCCTCCATATTTTTACAGTTTAGTTTAACTAAAACGCTAATATTTTAGCAAAATTATCTATAAATTTTTATTAAATAGGAATATTAAACTCTTAATTTTATGTTTTTTTATTTTATTGTAGATTAAAGTAGCTAGATATTTTTTCAATATCCTCTTGAGAATTAAACTCAATTTTAAAATAATTTTTTTCTAATTTTACTTTTAAATTACTCTCTTTTAATTGTCCAACTAATCCATTTAGTGAACTAAAATTAAAATTTGTTGTAATTTTCTCTTTCTTTGGTTTTTCTAAATCTTTCTCTTTTATCTCTTTTACCAATTTCTCAGTCTCTCTAACTGATAATTTTTGTCCAACAATAGAATCACAAACCATTTTTTGTTCATCAACAGTTAAACCTAACATAATTTTTCCATGTCCTGCGCTAATTTTATCACTCGCTATTGCTTGTTGAACATAAGCAGATAGTTGTAAGAGTCTTAAAGTATTTGTAATAGAAGTTCTACTTTTAAAAACTTTTTTTGATAACTCTTCATGAGTAATATTATGTTCATTTAAAAGTTGTGCATAGCAAAATGCTAATTCAATAATATTTAAATCATCTCTTTGAATATTTTCAATAAGAGCAAGTTCTCTTAATTTTAACTCATCTTCATCTACAACAATAGCTTTTATCTGCTCTAAATTTGCCAATTTATGAGCTCTTAATCTTCTTTCTCCTGCAATTAGTGTAAATGTTCCTTCACTATTTTCAATAACAACTATTGGTTGTAAAAGACCATGTTCTTTTATAGATTCACTTAATTCTTGAAGTTTCTCTTCATCAAATATTTTTCTAGGTTGATTTGGATTTGGTTTTATTAAAGAGAGATCAATTTTTCTAATTCCTTGATTAACACCAGAAGTTGAATTTTCATAAGCAATTTCAACCTCTCCTAAAAGTTCACCCAATCCTCTTCCTAGTGCCATATTATTTCCTAATTATTAAAATTATCCAGCAATTGCTCTTGCTAAATTTGTATAAGCTTTTGTTCCAACTGAATTTGTATCGTAAAGCATAATTGGCTTACCAAAACTAGGACTTTCAGCTAATTTTATATTTCTTGGAATTACCACATAAGATTCATCATCTATTTTAAATAATTTATTCTCAAAATGTTGTGCTAAATCTGCAAAGACTTGTTTAGATAAGTTATTTTGAGAACTATACATAGTTGGTAAAAAACCTCTTATTTGAAGGTTTTGATTAATTGTTTGTTTAACCAATTTTATAGTATTTAATAACTGTGCTAAACCTTCTAGTGCAAAAAACTCGCACTGAATTGGTATTAAAACAGAAGTTGAAGCACTTAAAGTATTTATTGTAATTGGTCCTAATGCAGGAGGTGAATCGATAATCACATAATCATAATCAGCTTTTACTGTATCAATTTTCCTTTTTAATACAAGTTCTCTCTCTTTTGTATTTTTATAGAACTCTTTTTCTATCCCTACAAGTCCAATATTCGAAGGTGCAACTTTTAAGTTTTCAATTTCAGAATCTAAAATAATTTCACTAAGTTCTTTAGTTCCTAACATCACATGGTAAATATTGTACTCATATGTATCTCTATGAAAACCTAAAGAAGTTGTTGCATTTGCTTGTGGATCTGCATCTATTAAAAGGACTTTTTTACCTTCAAGTGCAAGTGCTGCACTAAGATTTACGGCTGTTGTAGTTTTACCTACTCCACCTTTTTGATTTGCGATTGAAATAATTTCTGTCATCTTAAACTAAATACCTTTTTATTTTCTATATGTATTGAACCGTCATCATTTAATGTTGCATATTCTAATGATATTTTTTGATTATTCACAGTTGTCTTGTATTTTTTACTATTTTGAAATTCTATCTTAAATAGACTAAAAATTTGCTTCCATGAAATAATTTTTTCTATCTCTTTAAAATATTCAAAAAGTATTAAATCTTGGTCTATTCTTATATCTAAAACACCGTATTCATCGGATACTTCTTGTAAATTAATACCTATTCCACAATAAAGTAAGTCTTTACTTAAAGTAGTGATAGTACCACCTATCTTAGACTCTTTTATATAAAAATCATTTGGCCATTTTACCCAAACATTTGAACCATTCTTTTGTAAAATCAACTTTAAAATATATGTAAAATATATACTAGCACTTTGAATTGGTAAATCTTTAGGAAGTAAATTTTTCTCTAAAACAAAAGAGAAAAAAAGATTTCCTTTTTTTCCTATCCAAGAATTTCCACGACTCCCTATTCCAGCAGTTTGAAAATCTGTGACAATACATAAAGGATTTTTATATCCCAACTCTAAAATATAGTTTTTTAAGTAAGTTTGAGTTGAATCAACTTCATTTAATCTTATAATTTTCATTTGTAGATTATATATAATTAAAGTAGAAGATAATATTAATTATAATCAAAGCTTTATTTATTAAGGAAAAAGAATGCTTGACCCAGTTTTACCAATAGCAATTTATCTGATTTTTGGATATCTATTCAAAATTATATTTCAAGATAATTCAAAACAGTTAGTTGATTTTATAATCTATTTTTCACTTCCAGCTATTGTATTTTCAAAAATTTATCCATTAACTTTAGATTCAAGAGTTATTGGATTAATTTTTATGTTTATAGGAATTATCTTATTTAACCTATTTTTATCATATTTAATTGGTAAAATTTTACGATTAAATAGACTTTATTTAGCAACTTTTATGATTATGGCAACTTTTGGAAATACTTCATTTATAGGTTTTTCATATATTGATGCTTTTTATGGTCAAGACTTTATAGTTTATGGATTAATTTATGATATTTTTGGCTCATTTTTACTTTTAGTTTCTATTGGTATGTTAATTATAACTTGGGGTAGTGGAAAGAAAAATAGTGTTAGTAATATTTCAAAATCTATCTTTTTATTTCCACCTATGATTATGTTTTTTCTTACAATATTATTGAAAAATTTTGAAATACCAAAATTTCTAATCTATACAAGCCAAAATCTAGGTTCAACTCTTGTACCTATTGCTATGATTGCTATTGGAATGAAATTGGAATTAAAACATATATTTGCAAGACTACACATAGTTTCAATAGCAGTTATTTTAAAAATGGTTGTTGTACCAATTATCGTACTTTTTACTTTCAAATATTTTTATGGAATAGATCAAACTTGGGTAAAAGTAACAATTATTGAAGTTGCAATGCCACCTATGACTATGGCTGCTGTAATAGCAATAAAAGGTGGATTAGATGAAAAAATTGCTATAAACTCTTTAGTTTTAGGAGTAATTGCAAGCTTATTTACAATTACTCTATTTGTTCAATATTTAGCTTAAGAATAAATCTTAAGCTAAAATATCTCCAACTTCTAATCTTTGACCTCTTATATATTCAACTGAGTTTATCTCTTTTTTTGAAGGAGCTTGTAAAGTTTTTATTTTTAAACTCCCTTTTTCACACCCAATAACTATAAAATCTCTATCTATTTGTAAAATCTCTCCAGCTATATTAGTTGAATATTCTTCTAAAAGTTCAATATCTTTTAGTTTTAGCTCTGAATTTAGAAAAATAGTAGGCCAAAATGAGTATGCTTTATATTTTAAAAATAGTTTCTTTGCATTTGAAAAATCAACTAAACCATCTTCTTTCTTTATCTTTTTACAAAAACTAGCACTTGAGTTATCTTGTTTTATAGGTTTTATCTTTTCAAAATTATCTAAAGTTGTAATCGTAAGTTTTGCGGCAAGAAGTGATAATTTTTCAAAAGCTTCACTAACTAACATATTTTCCTCATTTTTTAAATATGAAAATCCTAATATATCTCCACAATCAAGCCCCTCTTCCATAAACATTGAAGTTACGCCTAAATACTCATCATTATTTAAAAGCCCTTCTTGAATAGGACTTGCTCCCCTATAATTTGGTAAAATTGAAGCATGAAGATTTATACAAGGAGCTATATTTAAAATCTCCTTTGGCAAAATTTGTCCATAAGCAGCAACAACTATAAAATCTGGTTCTAGCTCTTTTATAGTAATATATGCTACTAAATTATCCTTTAGTTTTTTTGGCTGTAAAATTGGAATATCAAGACTGTTTTCAAGGCAATATTGTTTTATATGTGGTGGAGTTAAAGTCTGTTTTCTTCCAACAGGTTTATCCTCTTGAGTAAAAATTCCTACAACCTCATAAGCACTATTTAATAACTCTTTTAAAATCTCTGTAGCATAAGATGGTGTTCCCATAAATAAAACTCGTTTTTTCACAACTATTTCCTCTATTTTTTAAAAATTGTTCCACTTTTATGACTATTTTCAACTAAAAAATCATAAGCATTTGTTAAATCAAAACCACTCGTTAAGTACATAGGAATATTTTTTTGCATTAAAAAATCTGCTGCTTTTAGCTTTGTTACAATTCCTCCTGTTGCAAATTTTGAGTTTGCACTAGGTTTTTTATCAAGTTCATCCTCTTTAATTTCATTTACAACTTTTTGAAGTTTTGCCTCTGCAAACTCCCTTGGATTTTTGTCATAATATCCATCAATATCAGTTAAAATAACCAGCATATCAGCTTTAAAATAGTGTGTTATAAAAGCTGCTAATTGGTCATTATCTCCTATTAATTCCTCAGTTGCAATTACATCATTTTCATTTATTATAGGTAAAACCTTATTTTGAAGTAATATTTCCATAACATTTTTTGCATTTTTAGATCTTTTTCTTGAATCAAAATCATCCGCAATAAATAGCATTTGAGCAACTGTTATATCAAACTCCTCAAACATCTCTTGATAAGTTTTCATAAGTTTTGGTTGTCCAATAGCTGCTAAAGTTTGTTTATTTGCTAAAATTGATTTATCAAGTTTTAAAGATGTATATCCAGCTCCAACAGCACCTGAACTTACCAAAATAACATCTAAATTTTTCTCATTTTTTAATGTAGATATTAGTTTTACTAAATTTCTCATTCTCTCAAATGCTAACTCTTCACCTTGTGTTAAAACAGCAGTTCCTACTTTTATTACTATTCGTTTCATCTACTTTCCTAGCATTGTATAAAGCGCATATTTTAATGGAGAAATATTTGTTTTATCTAGCGAAGATATTGGTAAAACAAAATATGGTTTACTATTATCTAATTTTCCAAAAATTAAATCTTGCACAAAATATGGTAAATTTGTATTAAATTTATACTCATTTGATTTTGAAATTTCAAGGTTTAAAGCTTTTAAAAACTCTTCTATATCTGTTTGTAAATTTTCTCCATAATATGCATCAATTTTACTTAAAACTATTGCGTAATCTCTTTTTGATAATTCAAGTGAGAATTTAAGAAGCTCCTCTTTTAAAACATTATATTGGTCAATCATAGTTCTATAATTTGCAACATCAATTACAAATAAAAGTGTTTTTGTTCTTTCAATATGTTTTAAAAACTCTAATCCTAAACCTCTTCCATCACTTGCACCATCAATTATACCAGGGATATCAGCCATTACAAAAGAGTTATATTCTCCTACATTTACAACCCCTAATTTTGGAGTTAAAGTTGTAAATTCATAATTTGCTATTTCTGGACTTGCATTTGAAGTTACCGAGATTAAAGTAGATTTTCCAACATTTGGATACCCTACAAGACCAACATCGGCAATAAGTTTAAGTTCTAATCTTATATTTTTTGTAATACCTGGAAGTCCTGGTTGAAAATATGTAGGTCTTTGATTTCTTGAATTTTTAAAATGAACATTTCCAAGTCCACCTTTTCCACCTTCAAGAAACAAAAACTTTTCACCATCTTCTAAAAGGTCATATAAAACTTCATTTGTCTCATCATCAATGATTTGTGTTCCAGGTGGTACGATTAAAACAAGATGTTCACCACTTTTTCCTGTTTTTTGTCTTCCCATTCCTGGTTGTCCTTTATCAGCTTTAAAAACTCTTTTCCCTTTATAAAAAGATAGAGTATCTGTATTACTATCTACAACAAAATAAACATCTCCTCCTTTTCCTCCATCTCCACCATCAGGACCACCTTGAACAACAAACTTCTCTCTTCTAAAAGATGCACAACCTTGTCCACCTTTTCCACTACTTACACTAAATCTTGCACTATCAATAAACATAATTTTTCCTATAAAATAGATATTTAAAAATCAAAAACTATTTAACTTTAAAATATATACACTTAAAATAAAAAAAGGGTGATGCAAAAAGCATACACCCTTTTAAATAAAGAAATTAAATCTCTAATTTACGAAGCTGCGTAAACAGAAACTTTTTTTCTATTTTTATCTTTAATTTCAAATTTAACAACACCATCAATTAAAGAGTAGATTGTATGATCTTTTCCCATACCAACATTATTTCCTAAGTGAACTCTTGTTCCTCTTTGTCTAATAATGATATTTCCAGCAGTTACAACTTCACCACCATATTTTTTAACACCAAGTCTTCTACCAGCTGAATCTCTATTATTCTGAGTACTACCCTGACCTTTTTTGTGAGCCATTTTGTTTCTCCTTAAATTTTAATTAATGCTTAAGCAGCAATTTTTGTAATTCTAACTTTTGTGAAGCTTTTTCTAAAACCTCTTTTTAATTTAGAATCTTTTCTTCTTCTTTTTTTGTAAATTACAACTTTTTTTGCTCTATTTACACCTGTTCCATCTAAAACAACAACTGCTTCAACTTTTGCATTTGCTACAGCAGTTCCTGTTTTTAATTCACCATTATTAACTGCAAGTACATCAGTAATTTCTAAAGTCTCTTTAGCAGCCTTACCAGTGTAATCAATATCTATAATATCACCTTCTGATACTTTATATTGTTTCCCACCACATTTGATAATTGCGTACATCTTTTCATCCTCTTCTTGTTTATAAGCATAACTAGGGTTAGTTTTTATACTAATTTGCATTTTTCGAACGGGAATAATATCCAAGACTTTATTAAACTTTCTTTAAGTCAAAGATTAAAGCTTACAAGTTTCCCATCTTTTAACTGTTTAAGGTTATCTTTTATTATTTTTATTTTCATAATTTTTTGATTAAAATCTAAATCTTTATTATATGTCAATGAAATTAACTTATTTGAATAAAACTTATGTAAAAGGATAAGTAACTCTTTATTTAATCTCTCATCATCATAATTTTCTAATTTATCATTTAAAGATATTTGATTTAATTTTGTATTATTTATATCTGTTAAAAGTAGATTAAACTCATCTTTATGGTATTCAAACATCGAAGCATCAACTATATCTAAAACTCTATCCAATCTTTTTGGATTTTCCAAAATAGCTTTTATAATACAAAGTTCTGCAATATCTATTTTTATACTGTTTTTATCATTTACTCTTTGTTTTGTATGAACTGTTTTTATCAGATTTTCTCTAATATTTAGTTTTTGTGCAATATATCTTTTATACTCATCTTGATTTAGTAAAGATAAACTTTGTAAATACTCATTTGCTTCATTCAAAGCTTTTTGTTTTTGTATTGGTTCATTTATATTATATTTTTCAACTATATAATCTATTGTAAAAGGTATAAAAGGAATTGGTTCTAAAAACATATTATTTAGTTCTTCAACTCTTTGCTCTTTTACCATATCAGCAGGATCGAGCCCATCTTTAAAAATAACAACTCCTCCATCAAACTCACTTTGACTTAGCATAACAGAAGCTTTAAAAGCAGCATTAAGTCCTGCTTTATCTCCATCATAAGCTAAAATTACCTTTGGCTCTCCTCTTCTTAGAAGAGGTAAATGCTCTTTTGTTAAAGCTGTTCCCAATGTTGCAACTGCATTATTAAATCGTGCTTGATGAAGCATAATTACATCTAAATATCCCTCACAAACTATAATTTGTTTTGTTTTATAAATTTTCTCTTTTGCTAAGTGATAACCATATAAAAGCTTTGATTTATTAAATATTGGAGTTTGTGGAGAGTTTACATATTTTGCATTATGATTTGTAGTTGTTCTTCCACCAAAACCAACTAACTTTCCTGTAATTGAGTAAATAGGGAAAATTATTCTATCTATAAATCTTGAATATAACCCATTTTCTCCATTATCTATAATTCCAAATTCTATTGCATCATTTATATTATAGTGATTTGATTTTATAAAATTAATCGTATCATTTGAACTACTAGCATATCCTATCTCAAATTTTTCTGCTGAAAAATCTGAAATTCCCCTATTTTTGATATACTCTTTCATAGAGTTATTAATAACAAAACTATTTTGAAAAAATCTTTTTACATCATCTAAAACTTTAGTATCTCTTTTTTTTTCGCTAGAAGCTTCATAATCTAAAGTAAAATTATACATACTTGCTAATTTTTCAATAGTTTCAGGATAAGAAAGCTTTTCATACTCCATCAAAAACTTAATACTATCTCCACCAACTCCACAACCAAAACAGTGATAGATTTGTTTACTTGGACTTACTACAAAAGATGGTGTATCCTCTCCATGAAAAGGACAACAAGCTTTAAAATTTGCTCCAGATTTTTTTAAATCTAAGAATTGTGAAATTACATCTACAACATCTAAATAGTTTTTTAAATTTTCAATTGACTCTTTTTTTATCATAGTTTGATTATACTATTTTATTATTTTATATGAACTTTTATGTTAGGATAATATTTTATTAAATCAAAAAGGCTTGTCTTTGGATAATTTGGTTTTGCAATATAGAGACCCTCTTTTAGGAGTTATTTTAGTTGTCTTTCTTGTGTTTTTCATCTCTTTTATTACTTACTCTTATAGTTTATATAAAGAAAAAACAGCAAGAAAAGAGTATAGAAAACTATCTTTAAGATTTGAACTTGGAAAATTAAAAGAGACAGACTATGTAAATTTATATAAAACTTACAATCTTCCATTTGATTCTATACTTCTTTTAGCTTCAACTTTTTTACATAAAGGTGATTATAATAAAGCAATTAGTGTATATTTATCTCTTTTAGAAGTAGTTCAAGATAGAGTAAAAAAAGAAGAATTACTTGAACTTTTAGGAAATACTTATTTTAAGGGTGGTTTCTTACAAAGATCAAAAGATATCTTTTTAAAAATTTTAAAATTCTCTCCACGAAATAAAAATGCCTTGAAAAGCCTTATGATTGTATGTGAAAAGCTAAAAGATTACAAAAAAGCAAAAGAGATAACAGAAGCTTTATATGAACTAAATGTTGATGTAAAAGTAGATAAAATATATTTTGAAACACTTTTAATACTAAATGATTCTGTTTTATCAAATGAAAAAAGAACTCAACTTTTATATGAAATATTTAAAGAAAATATAATTATCCAAAGAATTTTTGCTACTTTTTTAATTCAATTTAACAAAGAGTTTTTATTTAATCATCTTGATATGTTTGATTGTAAAAAACTAATTGATATTTTATGGTATCAAAGAAAAGAGGATATAGATTTTGAAAAAATAAGAAATAACCAATTTTTAAATGAACTCTATAGTGCAAAAGGTTACATAAATAGTGTTAATTCTAGTAGTGATTTTGATTTAAATATCTTAATTTTAATAAATAACCATAACAAAGAGATAAAAACAAACCTAAATTTTGAATTTATTTGTAACTCTTGTAAACACTCTATTCCATTTTTTGAATCAAGATGTCCAAACTGTCATACGGTTTTAAGTTTAGAAGTAAAACATCATATAACAAAAGGCTTTGAACTTTCAAACAACTCTTTACAATAAGATAAAATATATTTTGTGATATAATCTTGTAAAAAATAATAAAGGATAAAAATTGAGTGATTATTCAAAACTAGAAAAGTGTTTGGATTATCAGTTTACAAACAAAAATCTGATAATCGAAGCACTTACACATAAAAGTTTCAAAAAACCTTACAACAATGAAAGATTAGAATTTTTAGGAGATGCTGTTTTAAACTTAATTGTTGGAGAATACTTATATACAAAATTTCCAAAATCAAATGAGGGTGAACTAAGTAAAATTAGAGCTAGTTTAGTAAATGAAACAGGATTTACTAAATTAGCAAATGAGATAAAACTAGGTGATTATATTTTTATCTCAAATGCGGAAGAGAGAAATAAAGGAAGAACAAAATCATCTATTCTATCTGATGCTTTTGAAGCAATTATGGGTGCAATCTATCTTGAAAGTGGTTTAGAGACTCTAAAACCGATTATTCTAAAACTTCTTGAAGACTCTTATGACAAAATAAATCTTGATGTTTTATTTAGCGATTATAAAACTGCTTTACAAGAGATAACACAAGCTAGATTTGCATCAATTCCTGAATATATCATTGAAGGCTCTTATGGACCAGATCATAAAAAAGAGTTTGAAGTATCTATAAAAATAGATGGAAAAACTTATGGAAGAGCCAGTGGGAAAAGTAAAAAACTAGCACAACAAGCAGTTGCAAAAATTGCAATAGAAAAACTAAGAGAGGAAGAGATTTGAATAGTTTTGGACATAGATTTAGATTTACAACATTTGGAGAATCTCACGGAAAAGCATTAGGTTGTATAGTTGATGGAGTTCCAGCAGGGTTAAAAATAGATGAAGAGTTTATTCAAGCTGAAATGAATAGAAGAAAACCTGGTCAAAATGAGTTTGCAACAAAGAGAAATGAAGGCGATGTAGTTGAAATATTAAGTGGTGTTTTTGAAGGAGTTACAACAGGAACAAGTATAGCTATGATAATTTTCAATGAAAATCAAAAATCAAGTGATTACTCAAATATAAAAGATCTGTTTCGTCCAGGTCATGCTGATTTTACATATTTTAATAAATATGGATTAAGAGATTATAGAGGTGGAGGAAGAAGTAGTGCTAGAGAAACAGCAGCAAGAGTTGCAGCAGGTGCTATTGCAAAACTTCTTTTAAAAGAGTTAAATATTGATATAAAAAGTGGAATTTGTGAAATAAATGGGATTGAAGCCAAATCCTTTGATTTTGAGAATGTAAAAAATAGTCCTATTTATGCTTTAGATAAAAATGTAGAAGAGGAGCAAAAAAAAGCGATATTAACTGCAAAAAACTCTCATAATAGTGTTGGTGGTGTAGCACTTATAAATGTAAAAAATTGCCCTATTGGACTTGGTGAACCAATTTATCATAAACTAGATGCTCAAATAGCAAATGCTATGATGAGTATAAATGCTGTAAAAGCTGTAGAAATAGGAGATGGTATCTTAGCTTCAAGAGTTTTAGGGTTTGATAATAATGACCAAATAAGAAACTCTGGATTTAAAACAAACCATAGTGGTGGAATATTAGGTGGAATTTCAAATGGTGATGATATAAATGTAAAAGTTTATTTCAAAGCAACTCCATCTATTTTTATAGAACAAGAGACTATTGATATATACAATCAAGAAGTAGTTTGTAAACTAAAAGGAAGACATGACCCTTGTGTAGCTGTAAGAGGTTCAGTTGTTGCAGAGTCTATGATGGCAATAGTTCTTGCAGATATGTTGCTTTTAAATATCTCTTCAAAAGTAGAAAATATCAAAAAAATCTATGCTAAATAGATTTTTATCTCTACTTTTTCTCTCTTTAAACCTTTTTGCCAATGAAGATATGGCAAATAAGTTAATTATTGCTTATCCTGATTTTTTAGAAAAATATGAAGATAATTTCATATTTTTTAAAGATGGTACAAAAATGCCATTTTTTAGTGAAATTAAAAATAGACCTTATGAAGAGAAGCTAAATAATGCTTCATTAGAAGAGCAACTAAGTATTAAATATATTAAAATAGATGAAAATCTAAACTATATGCCAAGTCTAAATGAAGACTCTGGAAGATTTAGGAATGAAAATTTTTTCAAAAAAATGTATGGAGAAAATCAAAAAGAGATAGAGAAAAATTTAGTAAAAATAAAATGGCTACCAAAAACAGAAAATAGAACAATTTTAGTTAATAAAATCAATGGAGTTGATAAAAAACTTGAAAAAATCAGCCTTGAACTTGATAACCTCCCAAAAGAGTATAAAAAATATATTACAAATATTGAAGGAACATATAATTATAGAAAAATAAGTAAAACTCAAAGATTAAGTTCTCATAGCTTTGCAATATCAATAGATTTAAATGCAAAATATTCAAATTATTGGCTTTGGGAGAAAAAAAGTGATAAAATTGCAAATTATAAAAATCAAATTCCCAAAGAGATTATAAGAATTTTTGAAAAATATGGTTTTATTTGGGGTGGTAGATGGTATCACTACGATACTATGCACTTTGAATATAGACCAGAACTCTTAAATTAGGTAAGGTAAATGATAGTTAATATGAATATTCCTAGAGGTAAAAAATACTCAAAGCAGTGGATAGGGTTTTGGAGTTTTTTTATCTTTTTTACATTTATTTTTGTTACTAGTCCAACGACTTTTAGAACTATTGAGAAAAATGATATCAAATTTGAGATTTTTGGAGTAAATGAAGATAATACAAACTCAAATATTTCTCAAGTAAAAGATGAACTTTTCAATATCAAAGCTGGAGAGAAAGAAGCAGTTAGTTTAAATCTAAACTTTTTAAAAAGCTCTTTTATACAGCTAGAATTTTTTGCTCAAGAAGATTATATTGATGGAGATATTTTATTTGAAATATTTAAAAATGATAAACTTTTAGAAAAAGAGATTATAAAAACAGGCGAAAAACCACTAGTAATAAAAAGTTATTTTACACCAAATGATAAAATAAAAATTGTTGCTTCAATAAATGGGGAAAATCAAGCTTGGGCAAAACTTAGAATTGGCAAAATAGCAATTAGTGATATATTTTTACTAATATTTTCACTATTTTTTTGGCTTTTAGTTCTATTTTTAACATTTAGAAAAAATCAAGCTGCAATAATTTTAGGTGTTTATAGCATATTTTTACTATCAATTTATGCAGAAAATACAACATTTAATCAAATAGATATAAAATCTCTTCTAGCAAATAGTGGGATTTTAATAGCAATTAGCCTACTTTTAGCACTAATTTTTAATTTCTCAAAAAATATAAAAATAGCAAATATCATAGCACTATTTACAGCTTTATTATTTTTTGTTTTAGCATCTGTTCCATTGATGTTTATCTCATATAAATTAGCATTTAATATCCCTTTAGAAAAAGAGGCTTTATACTCTATTTTTCAATCAAATACAAGTGAAAGTTTAGAGTTTATAACTAGTTTTGTACCTATTGGTTCGCTACTATTTATTATTTTCTCTCTACTATTTTTATTTTATATCTCTTGGTGGCATAGAAATAGTAAAGTTAAAAGTTTTGATTTTACAACAATATTTATTTTAATTGTAAGCACTTCAATTATTGCTATTTCATATATTGATAATATGAAACTTCCAAATTTTATAAAAGAGCATTACAATACTTATATAGAAGAGCTTGAAAAGTTTAAAGATATTCAAAATAAGAAAAATTTTGATTCAAATTTTGAAGCTTCAAAAGAGGAAATTGGAGAGACTTATATTTTTGTGATTGGAGAATCTCTAAATAAAAGACATATGCAACTATACGGTTATACAAGACAAACTACTCCAAATTTGCAAAAACTCTATAATGATGGTGAGATTTTAAAACTTGATAATGTACTTTCAAACCATGTTTTAACTATGAGTACCCTATCTTTAGCTCTTACAGAAGCTTATATAGGAAGTAGCAAAAAATATTTTGATTCAGCATCTATTGTTGATATTTTGAAAAAAGCAGATTTTGAAACAATTTGGCTAACAAACCAAAATTTATTGGGAGCTTGGGATAATCTTGTATCGATAATTGCTTCAAATGCAGATCAAACAATAAGTATAAATAACTCAATAGGAACAACTACAAGAACACAAAACTATGATGGAGAACTTATAAAATATCTAAACAAATTTTTAGAGACAAAAACTTCAAAAAATAGAGCAATTTTTATTCACTTAATGGGAAGCCATCTTGCATATTGCCAAAGATTTCCACAAGAGTATAGAGTTTTTAATGATGACTTAGATGAAAAAACATTTGGAAAAAATCTAGCTTCAAAAAAAGATATTAAGAATTTTGTAAATTGTTATGATAATAGTGTACTTTACAACGATTTTGTAGTTTCTTCTTTTATTGAAAGTATTAAAAAACAAGAAGGTGTTAATGCTTTGATTTATATGCCAGACCATGCAGAAGAGGTATTTAAAGCTTATGCTCATGATCCTGGGAAATTTACCTTTAATATGACTCAAATTCCTTTTTTATTCTGGTTTTCACAAAATTATAAAAATAAATATTCTACTAAATATGAAAATATTTTGAAAAATCAAAAACAATATTTCTCAAATGATAGATTGTACGATACTTTAATAGGTCTTACAGATATTAAAACACCTCTATATAAAAGTGATTTTGATTTGAGTTCAAATAACTATTTTATAAATGAAAAAGATGCTTCAACACTTCATGGAAAAATAAAATTTACACAAAATGACAACTTCTTTTATTGGCAAAAAAGAAATTTTGATTATATAAACAATACATATATTAGTGATAATTTTATTGTAAATGGTATAAATAGCTTGGGAAAACTAAGTGAGGTTTTATATTTTGGATTTAAATCTTTTGGACTAAAACTAACTTTAGATAGCGATAATAAATTAGTGATAAAAGATAATAACTCTCTATCATTTGAAGATATTTTAAATAGTATAAATTTAGGAAATATCGATAAAATATATATAGAAACACAAAACAGCAAAGATATTTTAAAAGAGATTGAAAATTCATCTTCTAAATTTGATATAAAATCAAAACTAATTTTAGATAGTAGTGAAATAGTAAAAATCAAAACTTCTCTTGATAATAAAAATTTTATAAAAGAGATAAAAAATAATAATATAACTAGATTTAGTAAGAAATTTTATTTAGTTGAGTACAAATCAAACTTTGATTAAGAAAGCAATAAAGAGTTTTTAACTACAATATCAACTTAAAGCAACTCTTTGGTCAAGGGTTGCTTTTTTTATCATTGATATTCTTTTATCAAATAGATCTAATTTCTAACACTCCTAGATAGTTTAAAAAAGATAAACAATAATTTTCTTTAAATCAATTTTTTGAAATGCTTTTGTTAATTCAACAATTTCAGAGTTCTTCATTCTAATACATCCAGCACTTACATTTTTTCCTAAAGTACTCTCATTTAGAGTTCCATGTATTCTATATGAAGTATCTCCATTTACACTATGAGTAAGATTTAATTTAGCAGCACCCATATAGTTATATTTATGATTTGGTGGAACAACATTAGGCAAATTTATACCTTTTCTTGCAAAGCTTTTTCTAATTGAAGAAGTTGGATACCAATATGGATTTAAAGATAACTCTGAGATATTTCCTTTTCCTTGAGGTTTTTTTACTCCAGCTCTTGCTGTTGCTACAAGATATGTTCTAATTAGTGTTTCTACACTATTTTTTACTCCTTTTAATTCCATAATATTTGTCTTTGAATTTACTTTTATTAGAATATTATCAAACTCATTTAAATTAACATTACTAACAAATGCTTTTGGTAAATTTTCTTCTATTTTATCAGTATCAGATTCTATTATTTCTAAAGCTAGATTAGATTTTCCATTAGATTCAACAATCTCTTCGTTTATATTTTCATCTGTTGGGATATGATTTAATTGTGCATTATCTATAAGCTCTTCAACTATATTTGGTTTTATTTCTACTTTTTCTATAGGTTTTGGATTTATTTTATTTTCATTTGATTTTATTGCTAAATATTGATAATTTGAGATAGCTTTTACATAAGGTTTCTGTTTTTTCACAAACTCCGATACATATCTTAACTCTTTGTATGCTAAATTTTTATCATCAAATAGATTTAAATATGTATAAAATCTATTATTTTCTTCTACAATATAAACATCACCTTCCATACTTTTTTTTATATGATTCTTACAATACTCTGCATTTTCTAAATTTTTAGTAACACAAACTTCTATAGAATAGTGTTGATTAGTTGCATACAATGAATTTACAAATAGTGAAAAAAATAATAATTTCTTCAAAAAAAGCTCCCCTAGAAAATTTAAGTATATTTTACTAAATTTAAATAAGAACAAGGTTATTTGGCTATAATTTTATCCTAAATTTCACAAGAAATAGTTATGAAAATAATTTTTTTTATATCTGTTTTTATATTATCACTGCACTCTGCTAGTTTTAATTGTAAAACAGCAAATACTTTTATAGAACATACAATTTGTAATAATGCAGAACTATCAAAACTAGATGATATATTAGCAACAACTTACAAACAAACTATGTCTAAAGTTTCAAATAAAGAAAATCTAAAAAAGATACAATTTGCATGGCTAAAGAATGATAGAGCATCTTGCAAAAATGTTCAATGCTTAAAAGAGGTATATTCAAAAAGAATTGAATTTTTAAAACAATATGATGATAAAAAGATTTTTAATAATCCATTTGAAGGTGAATATAGAGTAAATTACTCAGTCTTAACTATAGAGAATAACTATGATTTTATGATAGTAAAAGTTGATCCTCATAATCTAAGAACTTGCACTACTGATGGTAAGTTCAGAAATATAAATAATACTATATTCTGATGATACAAATGATATTGGTGTGGATGAAAAAGTTTGTAAAATGAGTCTAATCAAAATAAATAATAATACCGTTTTTTTATCAGTTGAAAGTGACGGATGTTTTAAATGGTGTGGTTATAATACCTATTTTGATGAGGGTGAATATTATAAAGTAAAATAGGCTTAATTTAATCTTTAAGCCTTTTTAGTGCATTTGCAACAATATTTTTAAACTCTTTAGTTTGTACAAATTTTTCATCTTCTGGATTTACAATAACTCCAGCTTCAAACAAAATTGCAGGTGAGTTCGCATTTCTTAAAACTTTTAAATTATCAAAATAATAAATTCCAAGTTTTTCATCAACCAGTTCTCTATTCTCACCTTTTATATTTTCATTATGGTGTAAAGATGGAGTTAATCCAGAATTAATTAACTCTTGTGCAAAAATTTTTGCATAGATTAAAGATTTCTCAAAATCAACATTCTTTTTAGATACAAATATAGAAAAACCTTTTGCATAGTCTGTTTGAGGACAAGGTTTTTCATTGTACTTTATAAATTGTTCTTGAACAGAATCATGATGAATAGAGAAAAATAAATCTTTATTTTTACTAGATTCATATCTTTGTTCAAAACTTATCTCTTGACTTTCATTCTTTGAACTCAAAGTTATATTTAAACTATTTTCATCTTTTAAAATGTCTAATATAGAGTAAGTCAAACTTTTATTATACTCATATTCTTTTATACAAGTTGAACTTGTAGCACCATTTTTCTTTGGTGTATGCCCAGTATCTATTAGTAAATCAAATCCAAAAAGATTATTTATAAAAAGTAGTGGTAAAAAATATTTTAGTTTTGTTCTCAATTACTCTTCTTTAAATTTTAATAGTGATTTATACTCTCAAAGCTCCAATTATTTTCTTTTAGAAGTTTTATTAGTTTTTTTAAGTTTGCTTTTCCATTATAGTGATTACTAAACATTATATCGTGAGTTAAAAGAATTACTTTATTCATTTTCTTTGTTTTGCTATTTTTGTAAGATGTTTCCATATATTGAAGAACTTGTTCAGGAGATTGAACTGGTTTTCCATTTTCATCAAATTCCCACTCAACATCCCAACCATAAATACTATATCCACTATTATGCACTTTATCATAACTTAATAGTTCATTTTGTGTATGTTCTTTAGAAAGTGCAACATCATTCGTTTTTATATCTTTTAGTCTAAATACATTTCTTCCAGCAAATCTTAGTGGCTTTAAGCTATTGTCTATATATTTATCTAAAAGTCTTTGATTTTTATCAATATCGGCTAAAACTCCATCACTATTTGAGTAGAATCTTTGGTATCCACCTGAAGCATGAGAGTATGTATGATTTGCTACAGTTATATTTTTACTATTCAAAGCATCTTCATAGATAATTGGATTGTTTTTAATCTGATAACCTATAAAAAATAGTGTTGCAGGAATATTTTCTTCTTCAAAAACATTTAGAATATTTTTTGTTGCACCTATTGGCCCATCATCAAATGTCAAATATGCAATTTTTTTTGTTTCAACACCTAAATCTCGTTTAGATTCACTATTTTCCGACTTTACATCTTTTGCAGGGTGTTCTAATAAAACTTTTTTTACTACATTTTCAAATTCAACTATTTTTTTAAACTCTGTTTCAAAATCAACCTTATCATTTTCTGTAATATCTTCTTTTTCTAGTTTTTTAATAACTTTTTCTTTGTAGAATTCAGATTTATCACTCTTTTCTGAATTTTCCATATTCTTTTTTATTAGGTTTAAATCTATAATACTATTATCATTATAAGAAGATATTTTATTTAAATTATTACTCTTTTTATGAACTTCAAATAGTTCAAACTCTGTATTGTTTTTATCAATATTTACTACAAAAACACCAAACTGCTTAGTGCTTCTGCTCAATTTCTTCATCTGTAAATAAGCCTCTTTTTTAGTTCCAAATTTACCATAATTTGTTCTATATAAAGTATCTTTTGATTTAGTAATAATAATATCTAATTCAGTCTCTTTTATGATATTGTCTTTACAATATAGCGAACTCTCATATTTTTCATCACTACAAATAGAAATAGTATAAAAATTATTATCTGCAAATAATTTTATAAAAGCAAATAAAATAATAAATAAAATGTATTTAAACATTAGTGATTTCCCCTAAAAAACAAGTAATTATTTAAAATATAATTTTCACTCTAGCATAAACTATCTTAAGTTAATTTGTATTCACAATTGTTAAATTTAATTGATAAGATTTAAAATAACCTGCTGTCAATTGCTTACTTCAAAATAGAAATTACAAAATTTTTTTCAATTTCATTTGCTTGAGATTGAACAAAAGAACCAGCTCGTGCAATAAAATTTAGTTTATTAAAATTTGCACTTTCAAGTGCATAATCAACATCTCTTATCACACTCTCTGCATTTTTAAGATTTACATAACTTATCATACTATTTCTCACACTTGATTCTAATTGGTTTTGAGTTAAACCAACTTTGATTAAGAGTATAGTAAAATATTTTTGAATAAAATACCGACTTAAAGCAACTCTTTGGTCAAGGGTTGCTTTTTTTAATAATAAATTGTTTAATCTTCTAAATCACCATTAGAGATTTCTGCTATAAACTCTAACTCATTAGCCCTTTCTTTTGTCATAGACAAAAAACATTCTGCCACAAATAGTTGATCCATTGTTCCACCTGTTATATAAGAATTAAAATTACAATTCAAATCTCTATATTTTATCCAAGCTCTCTGAACCTCTTTTAATTCATCTCTTTTATCTTTTTTTATAGTTTGCATAGCTTTCTTATAAGCTTGATTTAATCTTTTATCTTCAAGTTTTGTTTCCTCATATGTACACGCTGCCATTTCTGCATCTCTCCACTTTCCTTCCAGACATTTTTCAAAACTTAATGAATGTTGAGAAGTTGCAAAAGAGATTGTTGCAAATAAAGTTACTATAAATACAACTTTTTTTTTCATTTTTCCTCCTAATTTTAAATTAATGTTCTACATCAAAAGAGTATGTACCAAAATTTGTTTCAATATCTATTCTCATAACACTTTCACAAACTATACCAACTGCATAAGCTGGTTGGAAATTTTTTACATCATATTCAGAAAGTTTAAAGGGAAAACTTTTACTTTTTGTCATTTTATCAGAAAATGCAAGGTCTGTTATACATTTACCTTTATTTATGAGTATATTATTTACTACTAAGTTATCAACTAAAGAAACCATTCTATAAAAACTACTATATTTTTCAATTTGTCGTTCATAAGTTAGTTTAAATGGCATCTCATTATTTGCATACAAATTCCCAAACAGTGATAAACTCAATAAAGTACCTACTAAAAACCATCTATTTTTTTTCATTTATTTCTCCTATTTAAAATTAATATTGCTGGTTCAATATTTATACTTCTAATACCAGCTATTCCATTTATAGTCCCTTTTATTGTTATCATATCACCAGTTTTCAAACTCTCAACATATTTAGCTTCATTTTGATTTTGTGTGTAAAGAGTTGCAAAAGTACTAACATAATTTGCTCCAAATAAATTTCCCGAACTAGTTTGAATTCTATATTTATTTTGTCTTTCTCTACTAACTTCATAAAGTGGTAGTTTCCATTGAACAACTCTTCCATTTAATTCATTTATCATATTTGTTCTTTGTACATCTGTATAATCACTACCCAATACATACAAATCATAAAGTAAACCTTTTGGTGATATATTTTCCGACTTGCTAATTTTAACTTCTTCCACTTTATGAAGATTTTTTTCTTCTGTATCATCAAATATATAATTAGTAACAAAATATACTATTGTCCAAAAAATAATTGCTTCAAAAATTGTTTTCAGATTAACTCCTTATTTTATATTTTACAAAACTGAAATGTCAGCCACATGTCAATTTTAATTTTTTAATAAAAAATAACAAATTATTTAAATTAACAAGTGATTGACATGTGGCTGACATTTCTATTTGTTAGAATATTTAGAATATAAAAATAATTTATCCAAAAGGTATATTTTGCATATAGGAATAATTTCAAATTTACTACAACAAAATACAATAAATAATAATAAAGGTCTTACAAATTCACTAGAGAAACTATCTACTGGATTAAGAATAAATAAAGCAAGCAATGATGCTTCAGGACTTTCCATTTCAGATAAATTAAGAACTCAAGCAAGTGGAATAAAACAAGGAATAGAAAACGCAAATAGTGCAATTGCTATGATGAATATTGCAGACAAAGCTATAAGTGAAATGAGTAATATTCTAGATACCATAAAAGCTAAAGCTATACAAATGAATACAGATACAACAAGTGAAGATGGAAGAGTTTTGATAAAAAATGATATTTTAAAACTAATTGATAGTTATGATAAAATTGCTTGCTCTACAAACTACAATAAAACTCCACTTCTAACTGGTTGTGCAAGCCCATTTGATTTTCAAATTGCTGATAATGCAAGTGATTTAATCTCTGTTGAAATAGATAATATACAAGCTAGGCAAATGGGATTAGATGATCCAAATAAACTAAAAAATTTTATAAGTGGTTTTGCTCCTATACCTGTTCCAACACCAACTACTCCAACACCACCAACTATTGGAACTCCAGGGAATGGGATTGTTTTAAGTAATGATTTAAATAATAGAGTTAATTATAGTTCAAATCCTGCAGGAAACTTTATGATAGAAATTCCTACAGGAACTAAAAATCTAACTATTCATTTAAATGACCATGGTATGAATGACACTATTCAAATATTTACGAAAGATGGTACCCATGTAGCAGGAACTCCAGCTGGACATTCTAGTTGGGATAATGGCTATTCACCAGCAAATATTATATATTTATATCCAAATAAATTTAATATAGGGGCAACATATAGTGATGATATAAGTAGATATCCTTTAAACTCTACAAAAGATGCTTTAGGAAGTACTACAGTAAATTGGATTGATAAACAAGGGAGTAATCAAGTTTTTAATCTTAATGCTAATGACGAAATAATAGTGATTCCAAATGTTACCGAAAACTTAGTTGTTTTTATAAATGGAAATGGTTCTTACGATGTTGGAGCTGAATGGGAAAGTGAAGATAATGAAAATATTGGTTCAATACCGATACCTGATGAACAAGGTTGTGCATGTGATTCTATACAACTTGTAAGAGATGATACAAATCCAACTCTAAAAGTTCAAGCCCAAATACTTATGGATGTTGTGGATGCTTCTCTTTCTCAATTAAATTCTCAAAGAGCAAATGTAGGAGCAGGAACAAATCAATTAGAATCAAGTGCTAGAAACAATCTTACAGGTTATGTAAATCTAAAAAATGCCGAGAGCATTATAAGAGATGTAGATTATGCTCAAGAGAGTGCAAATTTCAATAAATCAAATATCATTGCACAAGCTGGTTCTTTTGTATTATCACAAGCTAGTCAAGTTGAGAAAAATTGGGTAGCACAACTTTTAAAATAGTTTAAAATTTATGATATAAATAAAAGTTTACATTAAAAAAATAGTAAAGAATAGTTTATAAAATTTTTATAAATAATTATTTTGCTATAATAGATTAATTACATAGGGGAAATATGTTCAAAATAGATAAAACAATAATAAAATTCAATAAAAAACTATTATTTATGCCTAAGTTCTCAAGTTTTCTATTTATTACCATAATTATTTTCTTACTTCTAAATTTTATAGGTTATATTTTTCTATCAAAATATTTAGAAAATAATCATCTAAAAAAACAAGAAATAATTTTTTATAAATTACAAAGTGAAACAAGCAATCTCTTAACAAAACTTCTATACAAATATGATAAACAAAAAGAAATTTTACTTGATAAACATAAAGAGGTTTTAAAATATTTAGAAAATAAACCTTTAGATATCCCTTTAGATGAAATTTATGAAAAAATCAATGAAGGTTTACCAGAGAAACCTTACAATATTTATATTACAGATGAAAACCTAATTATAAAAAACACAACATATTTTCCAGATTTAGGTTTTGATTTAAGTTTTGCAAAAGATGAAATTGAACAGCGAAAATTAACTAATAAAATAGGTATTTCAGCACCTATTTTTGAAATATATGACTCAAAATTTTTTAGTTATTCTGATTCAGCAATAAATAAAGGGAATCAAATTCTACAAGTTAGCTTTACTTACTATGATTTAGAAGATGATTTAGAAAGAGTTAGGAATATCATTAACGAAAATTTTGAGATTGAAAGCTCAAATACTTTTGTAGCTTATGCTGATGGATTTATTGCAGATTTTATATTTAAATTATCAAATATAAAAAAACCAACTCCAAAAGAGATTGAAGAGAAAATTCAAAAAGGTAAGAAATTATTAAAAGATATAAGCCAAGAAAATTATCTCTCATCTTTTCAAGAAAAAAGTAATCTCAAAAATATAAAATATCTAAATGTTATTCAAGAAAGTCCTATTTTTAATGATGCAAAAATTATTTATAGTATAGCTTTTGATGAAACAAGCTATAATGAATATAAAAATAATCTAAATATTATTATTTCTTTAGTATCTTTAGTAGGAATTATCTCAATATATATTCTTACAAAATTAAGATATAAAGAGAAACTTTTAAGTTATAAAGATAAATTTATAGAACATTCCATTCATGAAATCAAAACTCCTTTATCTATCATTAGCATAAATTCTCAATTAAGAGATAAATTTTTGGGAGAAGATAAATACTCTATGAAAATTGAAGGTGCTTTAAGGACTCTTGAGAATTCATACGAAGATATGACTTTTTTACATACAAAAGAGCATATAGATTATAAAATTGAAACATTAGATTTAAAAGAGATTTTACTTGATAGAATAAAATATTTTGAGATTATTGCAAAAACTCAAAATAGAGTATTTGATATAGATATTTCAAATACTTTATTTATACATATTAGTAAAATTGAATTAAATAGATTGATAGATAATAATCTTTCAAATGCAATAAAATATAGTTTTATCAATAGTTCTATAAAAATTATATTAAAAGATAATATTCTTAAATTTATTTCAACAGGAAAAAATATAAACAATACTAAAAATATTTTTAAAAAATATTCAAGAGAAAATAGTTCTGTTAGTGGACATGGACTTGGACTTTCAATTGTAAAAGATATTTGTGATAAATATAATATAAGAATCTATGTAAATTCAAAAAATAAGAATATTTTTGAATATCACTTAAATTGCCATGTGGCTGACATTTCATAATTGTAAAATATCCGTATGAAGATATTTTTATTAGAAGATGATTACTCTTTAAATGAATCAATTAAAGAGATGCTAGAAGCAGAAAATTTTGTTGTTGATACTTTTTATGATGGAAGTGTGGCTTTAGAAAATATTTGTGGAGAATATTTTGTATATATTTTTGATGTAAATACTCCAAATATAGATGGTATTTCCCTACTAGAGTACATTAAAAATATTAATCCAAAATCAAATGTGATTATTATTAGTGCAAATATTAATATTACTCAGATAAAAGAAGCATATCAAAAAGGTTGCGATGACTATATAAAAAAACCTTTTAATATTGAAGAGATTATTCTAAAAATTAAAAAGATAGTTGAAAACTATAATATCATACATCTTGCAGAAAATATACAATTTTCTCTTTTAAACAAAACTCTACTTGTAAATAGTTGTGAAGTAAATTTGACAAAATATGAAAGAGATTTCCTTTATCTACTTTTAAAAAATAAAGGGCAAATTATCTCTCACTCACAAATTGAAGATTTTGTATATAATAAACAAGATAAAAGCTTAGATGCTGTTAGAAGCTTAGTAAAAAGATTAAGAAAAAAAGTACCAAAATATAATACAAATGTCTATAGAAGAGGGATATTTTATAAAATAACCCTATTTGAGATTTTTATATTGATATAAAATTCCCTTATCAAAAACTAACCATTTTGAAGATGGAAGATTTGCTTCTTTTAAAGTGTTATTTGTCCAAGTATTACAGGTATGAAAAATACTATAACTCCCAATTGCTTCATAAAAAGCATCATTTTCTCCATATTGAGCATCTGTTTTAATATTTATAGAACGCCCATTTTCATATTGTAAGTTTTTCTTTACAGTTGAAACTATTGAAGCATACTGCTCTTTTGAAATTGGTACTTTTATAGTCAAATCATCTTCTTGCATATCTTTATAATATGTGATATGAAATGCTGTTGAGCCAATTCCTAGACCTGCAACTAAAGCTGTACTAGCTTTTAATTCACTCCAACTTGGTGTATCAAGATAAAAACCTTTATCTCCCCAACCAATAGAAATATAGTTAAAATTTTTACTTTTACTAACTGTATTTTCAAATGGGAAAAGCTTTGCCCAATATATGATATTGTTATCAAGTGGAAGAACAATATCTGTATGAACTCCATTTGATTTTAAATATATTTCATACTCTAAATTTGAATAAGTTTTATAATCATTTGATATTCTTGACAATATAAATTCACTTAAAAAAAATATTAATATTAAAGAAAATATTAAAATAAAAAAAAGAAATATATTTTTTAAAAGATTTTTAATCATAAAGCCCACTTTTTGGTAAATCAATTCGGTTATTTTTATATTTTATTTATAAAAATAAGGTTAAAATTTTGATAATTTCAGATTTTTTTATAAAAGCAGGGAAAAATGAAAAAAGTTTTTATAGCAAGGCATACAACAAAAGATAGAGAAGCCTTAAATGAGTACGATTATGATATTGAATTAACTGCTGATGGTATTACTAAAGCAGAAAAAATGGCAAAACATTTGGCTTCAAAAAATCCAAATATTGGTTTAATAGTTGCAAGTCCAGCAGTAAGAACAAGACACACAGCTGAAATATTTGCAAAAGAGTTAGCTTATAACAAAACTATTATGTTAAATGAAGTTTTATATATGGCATTTGTAAATGAGTTAATAGAGACTATCACATACACTTATGATAGTATTGATACTATGTTAATAGTTGGACACAATCCATCTTTAACTGCCCTTGCCGTTACTCTTGTAGGATTTAAAGAGAAATTTGAAGAGGGTGCAGTTATGGAAATAGATTTTGATTGCAATAGTTGGATAGATATTGATAAATCAAATGCAAAGCTAGTAAGCTATACAAAATCTAGTGATGTATAACTTATCTTATATTTTTATTTATTAAAGCAGCTTGTGCTAGAGAAGTAAGCTCTGTCAATGTTTTAGAATCTAGTTTTCTATCTCCAACAACAAAAGAGAAAATCTCAAAAAAGTTTTCTCTTCCCCAAGTTCTAAGTTCCGCTACATTCAAAAACTTTTCAGTACTTAGTATTTCACCTTGTTTGTTTTTAATTATAACTTTTGCACTATCACTATTTTCAAAGTTTCCTTTTATTCCATCATTATTTTTAATTTGATAACTAACTGTTGCATCTAAAATTTTACCTGTCACTAAACTTCCATTATCAACTACTTTTTTTGGAAAACCACTATCTTTTAAAAAATCATCCCATTTATCTGCAAAAACATTTGTAGATATTAAAAGTAAAACTAAAACTAAAATTTTTTTCATTACTATTTCCTCTTATTTACCAAGGCAAAATTCACCAAACATAACATCTAGCATCTCATCATTTTCATAAGGTCTTGTGATATTTGAAATCTCATGTAAAGCTTCTGTTATATGGTGAGCAAAAAACTCTAACTCTCCACTATAAAGTGGATTCTTTGCCAAATTTATATTTTCTAAACTATTTTTTACACTTAAAATCTGTCTTTTAGATACCAAAGTTAATTCATCACTACTTGTATTTTCATCTAAAATATTCTCTATATTTCTTAAAAGAGGATTTATATTATCTTTTGTTGATAGTTCTATAAAATCACCTAAGATTGATTTTTCAAATCTATTTTCAAGATCACATTTATTTAAAACTTTTATTATATTTTTACTTTCTGTACTAGATAAAAGCTCTAATATCTTTTTATCTTCACTATCAAGAGTTTTACTATTATCAAATAAAGCTACAATAATATCAGCTTCACTAATAGCTTTTATAGACTTTTCTATTCCAATTTGCTCTATAACATCAGATGTATCTTCTCTAATACCTGCTGTATCTACTATTTTTATAATATGAGTTCCTACTCTAACACTCTCTTCAATAGTATCTCTAGTAGTTCCTGCAATATCAGAGATAATTGCTCTATCATAATTTAAAAGTTTATTTAAAAGGCTTGATTTCCCAACATTTGGTTTTCCAATAATTGCTACTTTAAAACCTTCTATCATACCTTCTCTTCTTTGACTAGCTTCAAGAGTATTTTGAAGTTTTTCCTCTATTTTTGCTATCTTTTCTTCAATTTTAGAAAAAATATCTGTTGGTAAATCCTCTTCAGCATAATCTATAGTAACTTCAGTATATGCAAGCATAAAAAGTAAATCTTCTCTTATATCTTCAACAAAATCTTTCAATTCACCTTTTAATTGCCGAGCTAAAAGTTTTACAGCATCACTACTTCTTGCTTCAATTATTTTAGAGATAGCTTCTGCTTTACTTAAATCCATTTTATTATTTAAAAATGCCCTTTTAGAAAACTCTCCTGCCATAGCCATTCTAGCTCCATGAGCTAAAGCAGTATCAAGAACTAAATTTGAAATAGCTATACCACCATGACATTGAAACTCAACAATATCTTCTCCTGTAAAAGAGTTTGGTGCTTTAAAATATAAAATTAAAGCTTCATCAATTAATTCATTATTTATATTATATAAGTATGAAAGTGTTGCATATCGTGGGATTATTTTAGTTTTTTGTGAGATTTTTTGGGCAATTTCAAGAGCTTTAGCCCCTGAAACTCTTACTATTGAAATTGAACCTATTCCATTTGCTGTAGCAATTGCTACAATTGTATCATCAAAATTCAAATCAATTTTCTCTAGCTTTGTACTCATTTACAAGTACATATTTTTCACCTTTTATATTTGTTTTAACTGCAACATATTTTAAAGGGAACTCTTCTCTTAATCTCTTTAATGCAATATGAACTAAAATACCATCAAGAGGTTTTGTTTTAAAACTCCCCTTCTCTTTTATAAGTTCAATTACAGGTTCTAAATATAATGAAATTGCTTGTTCTTGATTTTTCAAAAACTCTGCAACTTCAAGTCGAAGCATTAGACCATACTTATCATTTATCCAATTAAATAAAATATATGATAAAGCTTTATATCTATATCCTTCTTTACCTATTAGTAAAGCTGAATCTTCTCCTAAAAACTCTATAAACAGAGTTTCATCATCATAAAAACTAACTTTTATATCTTCAAGATTAAAACATGATTCATTAAATAAAAGATTTAAACCCTCTTTTACCTCTTTTAAAACAATATCTTTATCTTTTCTAATAAATATTTTTGAGATTTCACCTTTTTCTTCACCATAAAAGTTATCAAAAATTTGCTCTTTTGACTCTACTTTTGGAACATCTTTTAAAATCTCTTTTTTCTCTTCTTTTACAATAGTTTTCTCTTCTAATTTAGAGTTTTCTATTTTTGAAGATACATCTTCTATCTTTACATCTTTATTTTTATAAGATTTACTTTCAGCTGCTTTCAAAGTAGAATTCTCTTTTTTGTATGCACAAATTATAGCCTTCTTTTTTCCAAAACCTAAAAAACCATTTGTTGGTTGTTGAATTACCTCAATTACAAGCTCTGTAATTGAACATTCAAACTCTTTTTTTGCTAAGTCATAAACTTTTTCTAAACTATCTGCTTCAAACTTTTTCATAAACTCTTCCTATTTGATTAGTTTTTTGCGACTCTTTTTTTCTCAAATATTCTATTTATAGTATATTGTTGAGCTATAGTAAACAGATTATTTACAAACCAGTACAGAGTTAAACCTGCTGGGAACCATAAGAAGAAGAATGTAAAAATTATTGGTAATAATTGGAAAATCTTTTTTTGCATCTCATCTTGCATTGCATTTGGTGTAATTTTTTGTTGGATAAACATAGTTGCACCCATTAAAATTGGTAATACAAACCAAGGATCCATCTCTGCTAAATCTTTAATCCATAAAATCCATTCAGCACCTTTTAACTCAATTGCATTAATTAAAACTCTATAAATTGCGAAGAAAACTGGAATTTGTAAAAGTAGAGGTAAACATCCACCCATTGGATTTGCACCATGTTTTTTATATAGTTCCATCATAGCAACTGATTGTTTTTGTTTATCACCCTTATATTTAGCTTGAATCTCTTTCATTTTTGGTGCTAAATCTTTTAATTTTTGCATAGACATCATACCTTTATATGATAAAGGATAAAGTACAAGCTTAATTAAAATTGTAAGAATAACAATAGTCCAACCCCAGTTTCCTACATAAGATTGAATAAATTGTAGTAAAGTAAACATAGGTTTTGCAATAAATGTAAACCATCCATAATCAATAACATCAATTAATTCAGGATTTAAAGCTTTTAAATCATTATAGTTTTTTGGTCCCATAAATCCACTAAAACTAATATTTGAGTTTGCATGAATAAATGATTGTGGATTATTAGAGCTATCAGGCATTAAAGTAATAGCCAATGATTTTTCAAAATTATAAACAACAGTTGCATAATATCTATCAAAATTTGATACAAATTTAAGCCCAGTTAAAGTCTCTTCATGGCTTAAATCTTTATCTTCAATAGTTTTCAAAGTACCATCATTTAATTTAGTCATAAATCCATGAACTGCATACATATCAGCAATTACATCTGGTCTAAATCCATTTGTAATAAAAAACTGCTTATCATTTGTAGAGCTAACTGTTAAATCATAGTGTCCATCTGGATAAAAAGTAAACTTTTTAGTTAAAACTGTATTAGTTAAAGTTTGTGTTAAAACTAACTCTTGTTTAGAGCTACTAGCATCAATTTCACTGTTACTTGCAACAACATCTATTTTAAAAGCCTCTTCATTTACACTTGAATCTGCAAATCTAGTCTCTAATGGTCTTAGCTGATTTGCTGAGAAAAGTTTAATCTGTTCACCTTTATCATTTTTATATTTTTCTTCAAGTAAAGTTACTTGTGCAACTCTTCCTAAATTATCAATTTCAATAATATTATTTTGAGTTTTTATTTTTGTAACAATTTTACTATCAGTAAATTTTGGTGCTTCAATAGCTGTTTTACTATCTTGTGTTACAACTGGACTAACTTCTGGAGCTGCATTTTGCTTTGATTCTTGTTCTATTTTAGCCTGAGCTGCTCTTTCTTCTTGCTTTGGTTTTAATACCAAAAATTCATATGCTATAAAAAATACAAAAACTAATACAGTCATTATTATCATTCGTTTTTGTAAACCACTATTTTGATTATAGTTACTCATTCTCTTTCTTCCACTCCCTGTTTTTTACTACTAAATACTTCCCATTTTGAGTTGGGATATACCAATATATTATTTTTATTTTTTTATAATTGATACTTGTTTTTTCAAGCTTTTTAATAACTGGATAATCAAATCCTCCAGCAAAAAGTTGATTACACTTTAAAATGCGTAATATTGTAAAATAAAACGCCTTAAAAACTCCATTATTATCAAATTGCCATAAAGCATATTGAGAACAAGTTGGATAATATCTACACGAACCATATGATATTACTGATAAATATTTTTGATAAAATCTGATTATTCTTTTTATTATTTGCTTCATTTAAGAAGCTCTAATCTTTTTAGTGCAAAATTGAAATCTTTTTTTAACTCTAAAAAATCTCTATTTTCAAGTGTTTGTTTTGCTACAAAAACATAATTTCCAGAAATAAATTTATCCTCAAAAGTTAAAAGTCCTGCTTTTAATCTTCTTTTTGCTCTATTTCTTTCTACTGCATTTCCAAGTTTTTTTGAAGCAACAAATGCAATTTTTAATGAAGAATTTGGAATAAAAAAAGCGACAAAACTAGCAGTATGCCAACTTTTGCCGCTTTTATATATTCTTGAGAAATCTTTTTGACTATTTAGTCTATAGTCTTTACTTAAACAGCTAATCTTTTTCTACCTTTAGCTCTTCTTGCATTAATTACTCTTCTACCATTTTTAGTAGCCATTCTAACTCTGAACCCGTGAGTTCTTTTTTTAGGAGTGTTATGTGGTTGATATGTTCTTTTCATCTTAATTTTTCCTCAAAATTTCTAAATAAGTTGTGGATTGTATAAAAATCTTACTTAAAATATCTTTATAATTTTAAGAAACTTTCGAAATTATCTCATTATTACTTAAATCAAACTCTACTTTAGAACCTTCAAAGATTTTTTCTTCCAAAATAAGCATCGCCAATCTATCTTCAATCTCTTCATAAATTGCTCTTTTTAAAGGTCTTGCTCCATAAACTGGATCAAATCCAACTTTTGCTAAATGCTCTTTTGCCTCTTGTGTAATAGATATTTCAATATCTTTATCTTCAAGTTTTTTTCTAATATTATTAAATAAAATATCTACAATTTTTGTAATTGCTTCAAGATTTAACTGCTCAAAAATTATAATATCATCTAGTCTATTTAAGAATTCAGGTCTAAAGTGAAGTTTTAACTCATTTAAAACCTCTTTTCTTCTATTTTCTTTATCACTTATCTCTATTATTTTACTACTTCCAATATTTGAAGTAAGGATTATAATAGTATTTTTAAAATCAACTGTAACACCTTTATTATCAGTCAATCTTCCATCATCTAAAACTTGAAGTAAAATATTAAATACATCAGGATGTGCTTTTTCTACCTCATCAAATAATATCACACTATATGGTTTTCGTCTTACTGCTTCTGTTAATTGTCCACCCTCTTCATATCCAACATACCCAGGAGCTGCTCCAACTAATCTTGAAACAGAGTGTTTTTCCATATATTCACTCATATCAAATCTAATTAAACTTTTACTATCATCAAATAAAAATTTAGCCAAAGTTTTTGCACTTTCAGTTTTTCCAACTCCTGTTGGTCCTAAAAATAGAAAACTTCCTATTGGTCTATTTGATTCACTAAGACCTGCTTTATTTCTCTTAATTGCTCTACTAATTGCTTTAATAGCTTCATCTTGTCCTATAACATCTTGTTTTAAAACCTCTTCAACTCTTAAAACTTTCTGTTTTTCACTATCAAGCATTTTATTAACTGGTATTCCAGTCCATCTTGAAACAATGCTAGCAATTGATTCTTCATCTACGCTATTTCTTAATAGGGTTCCCTCTTTTTGCATTCTTGCCCATTTTTGAGCATTTTCTTCTACTTTTTTCTCTAATTCTGGAATCTCTCCATACTCTATTTTTGCAGCCTCTTCAAATTTTGACTCACGTTTAGCAATATTTGCTTTTGTTCTAAGTTCATCTATTTTTGTTTTAAGAATACTTGAAGCATTAAAAGTCTCTTTTTCATTTTCAAATCTAGCTTCAAGATTTTGTTTCTCTTCACTCTTATTTGCCAACTCTTTTTCAATCTCTTTTATTCTATCTTCGTTTTTTTGACTCTCTTCCATTTTTAGAGCCTCTTTTTCTACTTGTAAAGTTTGAATCTCTCTTTTTATTTTAGATAGTGCTGTTGGTTCACTCTCTATTTGCATTTTAAGTTCTGCTGCTGCTTCATCTATTAAATCTATTGCTTTATCTGGTAAAAATCTATCTGTTATATATCTACTTGATAATTTTGCAGCTGCAACTAATGCACTATCATTTATTGTTACATTATGGTGAGTTTCAAGTTTCTCTTTTATACCTCTTAAAATTTGTAAAGCCTCATTCACACTTGGTTCATTTACATTAACAGGTTGAAATCTTCGCTGCATTGCTTGATCTTTTTCAAAATATTTTCTATACTCTTTTAGTGTTGTTGCACCAATAGTATGAAGTTCTCCTCTAGCTAAACTAGGTTTTAAAATATTTGCAGCATCCATACTTCCTTCAGATGCACCTGCACCAATTATTGTATGAATTTCATCTATAAATAAAATTATATTTCCATCTTTTTTTACCTCATCAATAACTGACTTTAATCTATCTTCAAACTCTCCTCTATATTTTGCTCCAGCAATTAAAGCACTCATATCCAAAGCTATAACTCTTTTGTTAAGTAAACTTGTAGGTACATCTTTTGCTACTATTCTTTGAGCCAATCCTTCAGCAATTGCAGTTTTTCCAGTACCTGGTTCTCCTAAAAGAATAGGATTATTTTTTGTTTTTCTAATCAAAATTTGCATCATTCGATTAATCTGCTCATCTCTTCCAATAACTGGATCTAATTTTCCATCAATTGCTTGTTTATTTAAATCTATACCATATTTATTCAAAGCTTCAAGATTATCATCACCACTTTGGCTATCTATATTTTTTCCAGCTCTTAAAGCTTCAAGCTCTTTTTTTGCCTCTTTTAAATCTATATATTTTCCTAATATCTCTTTTATTGTAGAGTTATCAAAGTTTGCAATTAACCAACTATCAATAGCGATAAAACTATCTCCCAAACTACTCATTTGTCCAGCAGCTTTTTGAAAACTTTCATATAGATTTCTTGATATTTTAATACTCTCTTTTGTAACACTACTTACACTTGGAAGTTTACTAGCATTTGATTTTGCTTCAAGTTCTACTGCTGCTTTATTTACATTCATCTTATTTAATAATTGATTTAAAACAGAGTTTGTATTTGTGAGTAATGCCCATAAAATATGCACCACTTCTACTTCTTGATTTTTATTATGTAAAGCTAGATTTAAACCACTATCTATTGCTTCTCTTAATTGATTCGTCATTTGTTCAAAAATATTATTATCATTCATTTAGCACTCCTTATATTTAATTGCTAATTATGATTATATAACTTTAGTCAAGTATTGTCAAGTCTTAACAAAAAACTATTTTCTATTATAATACTTTTTTAAAAAATTTCAAAGGTTTTTATGAAAAATTTATGTGGAATAGATGAAGCAGGTCGAGGACCACTTGCAGGTCCTTTGGTAGTTGCTGGTGTTGTACTTTTAAAAGAGATTATTGGACTGAATGACTCAAAAAAATTAAGTGAAAAAAAAAGAGAAAAACTTTTTGATGAAATAATTGAAAAATCAAAATATCATATAGTTTTTAAAAGTGCTAAAGAGATTGATGATTTTGGAATTAGCTTTTGTATAAAAAACTCTATTTTAGAGATAATGGAAAATTTAAAAGAGTTTTCAAGTTCATTTCTAATGGACGGAAATACAAATTTTGGAATACAAACTTTACAAAAAGAGATAAAAGCAGATGCAAAATATAGTGAAGTTAGTGCAGCTTCAATTTTGGCAAAAGTAAGTCGTGATAGATATATGGTAGAGATTTCAAAAGATTATGAAAAATTTGATTTCAAAAAACACAAAGGATATGGAACAAAAGCTCACATCGAAGCTATAAAAAAATTTGGAAGAAGTGATATTCATAGAGTTTCTTATAAAATAAAAGGGATTGATGATAAAGAAATTTATAAATCTTTATTTTAAGATTAAGGAAAACTCCTTAATCTTTCCACTTAACAACTCTTTTCATATCCATTAATTCAAGCTCTTTTTCAGCTGTAATAACAATATCATTATCAACTGTAAAGTCAAGTCTCTCATCTCTTCCTTCATAATCAATTGAGTTTAAAATAACTTTTATAGAGTTAAGTCTTGCTAAAAATTTACTATCACTTCTTATAATTATCCAAGGGGATTTTTCTGTATTTGTATATTTCAACATATCGTATTTTTTTTGTGTAAACTCTTCCCAACGACTTTGCATTTGCATATCAATTTCACTTAATTTCCACTGTTTTAATGGGTTTTCTTCTCTCTCTTCAAATCTTCTTGCTTGCTCCTCTTTTGAAACAGATAAATAAATTTTTAAAAAATGAAACCCATGCTCTACTAAATCCTCTTCAAATCTTTGTACACTTCTCATAAAAACTTCATACTCTTTTTGTGTACAAAAACCAAAAACAGGTTCAACCATAGCTCTATTGTACCAAGATCTATCAAAAATAACTATCTCTCCACCTTTTGGAAACTGCTCAACATATCTTTGATAGTACCATTGAGTTTTTTGAACATCTGAAGGTTTTCCCAAAGCTACAACTCTATAATGTTTTTCATTCATATATCTTGTAATTCTTCGTATAGCTCCACCTTTTCCTGAGGCATCTCTTCCTTCCATTAGAATAATCATTTTTTCATTATTTTTTTCAAGATGTGCTTGAAGTTTAATAAGCTCAACTTGATATGGTTTTAAAATCTCTTCTTTTGTTCTATAAAGAAATTTTGAATGAATTTCACTAATAAAACTTCCATTTCCCTCTTTTATTTTTTCATTAAACTCATCTAAACTCATATTAGTTTTATTTACTAAATCTATATCATAATATTTATCAAATCCCATTATTACCCCTTTATTTTAATTATTTTAATTATTTTAATTATTTTATTATACTAAAACTATTTAGAAACTATACCTATATGATTCTCAACAGATTTTATTTTACTATTTATCCTATCTTCTCCAGTAGTTCTTATATCAAAATTTATACTTGCATAAACTCTACTACATCCTAATTCTTCGAGCTTCAAATAACAAAGATTTACTAAATCTAAAAGCTCTTTTAATGTTTTTGCTTCTACTATTGTATTCATAGATGTTAATTGATATTTAAGTCCACTATCTTTAATTATTTTTAAAATCTCTGATACCTCTTTACTTTTACTTCCTACTGTATTTGTTGGAAACATACTCAAACTCATTAAAACTGACATATTATATCCTCTAAACCATATTTTCAAATTTGTTTTGCTAGTATATATAAATTTTATTAAAAAGGATAAATATGCAATTAGATGTTTCTGCTGAAGTTATTTTGTCTCAACTTGGTTATTCATTAAGTGATGAGTCATTAAAACAAGCACAAAAAGTAATTGATGTTACAAAAAATTTTGATAAGTTTGCAAAACATATATTAACTTTAAATGACCAAATAAAAAGAATGAATGCTTATGTTGGATTATCAAATAAAACTGATTATCTAAAAATTAAATGCGATGAAAATGATTCAAAAGAGATGCTTGAAGAGTTCCATGATACTATTTGGAAATGGGCAGAAAAATATAAAGTAAATATAGAAAGATTGGATAAAAAACCAATCTACTATATATTAGGTACTAATTAAATATTTTTTTATAACTATGACAATATGGCATTTTATTATGCCTATTGTAGTAGTTTTGATGATAATCTTCTGCTTTGTAGAAAGTAACTTCAGGATATAATGTTGTTGCTACTTTATATCCCATTTTTTCCAACTCTATAATTAGTTTTTGAGCTATATTTTTTTGATTTTCATCTGTATAAAAAATTGCTGTTAAATATTGACTTCCAATATCTGGACCTTGTCCATTTGTTTGAGTAAAATCATGAATTTCAAAAAATAATTTTGCTAAATCTTCATAACTTACAATATTGTCATCAAAAATAACCTCAACAACTTCTAAATGTCCACTATTTCCACTACTTACAAGCTCATAATTTGGATTTGCTACAAATCCTCCCATATAACCAGAAACTACGCTTTTTACACCTTTTTGTCTTTGAAAATAGTACTCAACTCCCCAGAAACACCCAGCGGCGAAATATGCTTTAGAAAGCCCCATAAAATCGTCCTTTATTAACTACTTTTTCAGGGATAGGTGTTTACAAAAAGGGCAAAAGTATCCCCTTTTTGGGATACTTTTTAGCTTTAATATCCCTTTTCGGTATCCCAAATTTTTCAATCTTTGAGTTAGATTTTAGTTTATTTATTCTTATACATTGATTATTTAAAATTAGATATTGATTTAAAATTTTGAAAGAATTAAATATAAAAATAAAGGTTATAAAAAAAGAGAAGTGAATAAAAGACCACATACTTTTACTCAAGATTTTACGGTTATTTGCTAAATGCCCAAATGTCCTTTAGCTTAACGTCCAAAACGAAATCCGTTGGCTTTAAATATGCCCTTACGACATAAGGGACAATTTTATCAAATTATTATTTATATATCAATATTTTTCATAGGCTAAAAAATACTTTTTAGCAGTTCTTCTGTCAATCTTAGCAACTCTTGAAATTGAAGCAATATTTACTTTTAATTTTTGTTCTTGTAATTCTAAGATAGCATTTATTACTAGATTTTCTTTTTGTGTTTGTAATTTTGAAATATAATCTTCTTTTGCTTCTAATAATTGCTTTTTATTTTTCTCTTTATCTCTTAATTTTAAAGTTCTTATTGCTGCTTTTTGTTGTCTTTGTTTTGTTTCTTCTAAGTATTCATCATAACTTAAATTTTTCATCTTTTCAAACTCCATAACACCACTGTTTACAACTTTTAAATTTTCATCTTTCATTGTTCCAAATAAAATTTTTCCATTTTGCCAGTATTTAAAAGTGGAATTTGAGATTTGTATTAATTCTGTATTTCCTAAACCTACATTTTTGGAATTATTTATATTTATTAAAAAGTTTAATATATCATCTTTAGTTAGTGTTGTTTTACCTTTAGCAAATTTCATGGCATATTTAAATAAAGTTTTGTTTCTTTGTCCTTCTATTAGTTCATCTTCATTAATTTTTACTTTTAATTTCAAAGGTGTATTTGTAAATTCAGATTTTGGAATATATTTTTTAAAATCATCTAATTCATAATTTATTTTTTGAGAAAAATAAAAATCATGTAAGAGTGGATTTCTCCATACCCCATAAAGCCGATGTGAAGCTATTTCATCACACTTTAACATTCTCGTTATAGCTACTTTTATATCCATTACATACTTCAAAGCTTTTCTTTGATAAGTAAATATATGATTTTTTAGATGATAAGCAAAATGGAAGCCCTTATTTGTTTCCAGGATATAAGTTGGTTCTATCCCTATATTAGATGTTATATAATCTAAAAAAACATATATATTTTTAAAATGCTCTTTAGCTGTTTTATCTTCATATTTATCTATATCAAATATTAAAAAACTTATTTGTTCTTTAGAGTTAAAATTAATAAATTTATATTTGTTTAATGCTTTTATCGTTGGGTATTCATATATATTTGATAAATGTTTTTCATTACCTGCTTTTGTTCTTTTAGGAAGATTTTTTAATAAAAGCTCTTTTAGTTGTTCATCTTCATCTTTATATTTATTTAATATTGTCATGGGCTTACTCCTTTTTTTGGAGCAACCCTGAAAGGTGTTGGAATAGAATTTAATACATATTTTTATTGTTATAAGAGTGATTTTTTGTAAAAGTTAGATTTAGTAAAAAAAATGAAAAATTCTTTAAAAAAAAGTAAAAAAAAATGTTCATCTTAGATGGTCTTACTGTATTATTTAAAACCCAACCTAAATGAAGAAATAAAAGATAATTGAAGATAACAAATACTAAGAATAAAAAAGAGAGAATAAAAAATAAATATTAATTTTAAAGATTAGAAAATATAAATAAATAAGAATATATATTTAATAATCATAAAAACTTTTTTTTGGCTTCAAAGTGCCATTATATAGGGCTTAGAGAGGTATTTTTTTGAATGGATTTTAAAATAACTCTTCTTTTATTTTAATTTTTCGCAATGCGACAGAAGAAATACTTAAATCTTTTTTTCTATTCATTAATCGCTACTCATTAGTTTTTGGCTTTATAAGTTTTAAGTGTGATATATTGTTTTATTACTCAAAACTGAAAATTTCTCAAATGAGCATATACTCACTTCATTCCGTTATCCCTCCTTTTTCAAAATTTTAAGTTTTAACCTAAGAAAAAATATATATTCCACACTTAACAAAGCCCGAAAACTAACGAAAGTGAAAAATTTTTGAAATAAAAAAGGATTTAATTTTAATCTTCTTAAAAATTAAAAAAGAAGAGAAAAAACAAACCCTCAAATCTTCAAAAATGAAAACCAAAATTTAAAGGATACAAGATGACAAGAGAAGAGATTTTAAAAGAGTTTCAAGATATAGAGGGTATAAATGAAGCTAAAAAGATATATAAAACTTTAGCCAAAAAATTACACCCTGACATTGGAGGAAGTGAAGAAGAATTTAAACTACTTAATGAAATATATAACCATTTAATAGAGCATAAAATATATTTTTCTAACTCTTCAAAAATTGATATTGAATTAGAAAAAATAATAAGTTTAATTTTACATTTTGAAAATATAAATATAGAACTTATTGGCTCTTGGGTTTGGGTTAGTGGGGATACGAAAGAAATAAAAGAAAAATTGAAAGAGATAGGTTTTAAATGGGCTTCTAAAAAGAAAATGTGGTATTACGGAGAGATGAAAGCTAAAAATCCAAATCCAAAATCTATGGAAGAGATAAAAGCAAAATATGGAAGTGAAACTTTAAAAAGTGATGAAAAGAAAAGAATAGCTAGTTAAAATCTAGCTATTTATAAGTTAAATATCATCCAATCTTCAACTTCTTTTGAACCACTACCTTTTATAGTTTGAAATCCATAAGAAGAATAAAGTTCTCTTATTTTATCAGTTGCTGGAGTAATTGCGACACTATTTATACCAATTTGATTTTTTATTATTTCTCCCATACTTAAGACAACATAATCTATAAGTAAAAATTCAGAGATTTTAATATTTCCAAGTTCTTCAAATTCTATTTTTCTGTAATCTTTTTCAACAAATAAAAATTCTATACTTATACTTATTAGGTCATCAATATCTGCTGTTGTTCCTACATTTAAAAAAGCACAATATCTTTTTTCTTTTTTATCAAAACAAGCATGAATAACATTTGTAAATGAAACATCATCTTGATTATAACAAAGTTCAGAAGTGCTTTTAAATATCTCTTCAAGTTTTGGATAATCTATATTTGGCTTATATTCTTCAAAAAAAGAAAAAAGATTAGAACTTTTTATAATTACAATTTCAAATCTATCATTCACCATAAAATGCTGTAGCCTTTACTCTTTCAACTCCAGCTTTTGCTCTTCTTTCAATAGCTTCTTTTAATATCTCTTTTTGTTTTGTAGTTTGAGTAAAAATAATTTTTCTATCATTTTTAGACAAAACTATTTTTTTAGCTCTTTGAACTTCATTATTTTTTATAACAAATCCCATAGTTTTCTCCTTATTGATTTTATTGTCCAATTATACAATAATAAAATATATAAATCAAAAAAAAGTTATTCCGTTCTTTTTAGGTAATAATCCGTTATAGCTTCTCTCTTATGGTTTAGTTCTTCACTCACTTTTAGTTTTGCTTCTTTTTCGCTTATTCCATTTTTTAACATATTTTCAAAATTATCTCTTGCAGCTGTAAATCTGAAATCGTGGGAAGATATATCATAACTTTTTAAATCCTGATAATATGTTGATTTATCTATTAAATCATAACTATTATTTAAAAGTTTCTGTTCTAATTCAAATGATATTTCTTTAGCCATATATCTATGATTTCCTTTCCCTACTAAATCCATAACATAGCCATTATCAAGATATTTTAATGGATTTTTTACAAGTTCAAAAGCTTCTGATTGTCTAATTGATAAATCATACTGACATTGGGCAATTAATCCTGATATAGCCCTATCTTCATATAAACTTTTTATTACATTATCAACATTTTCAATATATCTATTTTCGATTATAATGTCTGCTTCATCTTTTATGATTTTTACTCTATCATTAAAGAACTCTTTATCTTCTGTAAATAATGGAATGGTTATGTTTTGTTGTTCTAAACCTTGAAGCATACTGGAGAAGCCCCTTAAATAGTTTTCTTGAGTTTTTGAAGATAGATTTTCTAATCTTTGATTAAAAAAGTTATCTAAGTTTTGCTTTGTGAAAAGAGTATTAAGTTTATTATTTAGATTTTGAGATTTAAAAAAAGATGTTATATCTCTTAAATACATCTCCCTTTTTTCAGCTAGTTTATCGCTATGAGTTAAATTATCGCTTTTTCCAGCCCTTGAAACTCCAAAAGCTTCCAATCTATGGAAAGCATCTTTAATTTGCTTTTGAAATGTTCCTCCCTTTAGATTTGCCATATTAGAAACCTTAAAGATTATTTTGTTTATAAAATTTTTCGATAGTTCCCCTTGAAATTTTAACTCTGTGATTTTCATATAAATAATTTGATATTGATTGGCTACCACTTCCATTTTTTCTTAAATCTAGAATTAGAGTTGAGTATTTTTTAATGTGTTGATTTTTTATATTTTCCAAATTTATAAGAGTTTTATTCTTAGATATTGTTTCTTTTTGAATTTCAAGTAAGATGAAAAAACCACTCATTACTCTATTTTTTGTAAGTGTTTGATTTTGAAGATATTTTAAATATCTTTTAGCAAAATTTTCAAAATCATCTAAATTTTTAAATCCTAATATATTGCTGTAATATTGTTTTTTTTTATTTGTAAACATATTTTTATAACTCCTTTGTATTTTTATATATACGGAATACCTAGAAGATATAGAAAATATAAATTATTTCTTAACTGTGGTTTAGACCTGTGATTTATTTATAAAATGGCAATATCACGAAATGCCAAGAGCAAAACATAAGAGTTTAAAGGCAAGTTAAAAGTAGAAATAAAAAAACTCAAAATTCAACTGGGCAGTAAGTTTTTGGCTAGTGTTTGAATGGTTTGAGATTTGTAAGATTTTAGGGTGTTTTTATACAAAATATAGCAAAAATAGGCATTGCTAAATGCCCATTTTATCGATATATCTTTTCACAATGTGAATTTTCTGTATCGCTTCCTATCTCTGTTTAATTTTTTAAACAGAGATAAGGAAGCTCCCACGAGTTGAAAATCAAAAATTAAAAAATATGGTGCCACCCATACTTACTTTTTTTATTGCTTTTAGCTTAACAATAAAAAAGTGTTTTTCAATTTGTGATTATATATTTATTCATAAATGTATCCTATAAAAATATAATGCCCTTTCAAGGGCTTATATTGTTATAAGATATTTTTTAGTTAAAAGATAAGTGTTTTCAAAAATGCGATGAAGTAGGAATAAAAAAGAGAAATAAAATATTTATTTATCTTTTTTATTTGATTCTTCAAATGATTTCTTTAAAAGAGCTTGAATTTCAGGGCTGTTATATATTTTATCTTCTTTGAATCGTGTATCATAATCATTTTTAATACTTATTATAATCATAAAAATAATTACAAAAGGAATGAGAAAAACCTGCAAAGGAAAAATAATATACCATTCACTTTTTTCTGAATTTTTAGATTTATTAGGATTTGTGTTTATAGATTTTTGCCTTTTTCTCTTAATCCCTTTAACTGTATTATTAAATTCTTCATCTGTATAAATAACTTCTCTAGGTTCACAATTCTCACAATAATTACTATTTCCCAATGAAAGATATATATATTTTTTACCACAACTTTTACAAATTGGCATTTTTTAACCTTTTTTAACTAATTTTTTATTTCTTATTTTTCTTCTACTTTTTCATCATTATTTATAGAAGTTTGGTTTTGAGTTGCCTGATTTTCTGTTGTTTCTTGAGTTTCTGAAACGGGAGCAGTTGCTACTTGTTCAGTTCCTAGAATCTCTTTCAGAGCTTGTGGGTGGCATTGGTTTCGATAAACTGAATAATGTTTTATCCCTTTTCGCCAAACATACGGTTTACTTAATATATCTAAATTTAGCCTATGCATAGTTGTTTTATCATATATGAACTCTCTTTTATCAGCACTTAACTCTACTCCTTCATATCTTTTATCCATAGCTATTTTATGTAAATCTAGCATACAAGGACGCATAAAATCTAAATATTGCTGTTTTTGTTCATCTGTTAAAGCGTTATATTGTTCTCTCATTTCTGTTTCTTCAATACCGTGCATAGTAGCAACTCCAACAACAGCTCCTATACCCATTAAAACAGGATTTCCACTTGTTATAAGATTTCCAGCAAACGACCCTGATGTGCTATCATTTAATCCATCTTCATGTTTTCCAGCACACCCCGAAAAAACAACTCCTAGCATTAATAATACTATTAATAATATTTTCTTCATTTCTCCCCTTTTTCATCAACTTTTTCTGTTGTTTTTATAGAGTTATTCGTATATTCTCTTTCTATTTTAGCTTTTCTTGTTGTTAAATATATAATCATTAAAGCTGATAAAATCATAAAAATAGAAGAAATTATTAGTTCAGCAAATATATTTCTTTGAGAAATATTTTCTAAATTCAAACCTTTAATTGATATTAGATAAATACTATAAGTAACAAATACTGAAATAAGAATTGAAATTGAACTTTCAATATATGCTTTTTCTGAAAAGTAATCTTCTTTAATAGATGATTTACTAAAATATTTATAACAAAAAAATATTAAAATAATAATAACTACTACTATAGGAAGAAGTAAAATATAATCAATACCTTGTTCATTTAATTTCTTATAATTATCACAAGCATTTTGAAGTCCACCATCACAAGCTCTCAAAAACCATTCTTTTGCTATTTTTTTATCTTGTCTTACACCTTCTCCATTTGTATACATAAGACCAAGCTTATTTTGAACTTCTACATTTCCATTATTTGCTAATTTTTCTAAAATATCTAATGCCATTTTAGAAGATTCTTCCATAGTTGCCCCAAAAGACAAAGTAGCAAAAAGCCCTAAACTTAATATAAGTTTTTTAATCATATTTTCCCTTTTTTAGTTATTTTATACACTACATTTGTAGCTTGATTATGAATTATTACATAACTATACTTAACACTTCAAATGTAGTGTGGAGAAAATGAATAAAGAAATAAATGAGTTAAATTCTGATGAACTTTATATATTAATTGGAAGAAATGTTGCTAAACTTAGAAGTAAAGCCAATATGAGCCAATTAGAGCTATCTTTAGAAATGGGAAATAAATCTTCAAGCCTTGTTTCTGCTGCTGAACTATATGCGAATAAAAGAAAATTTAATATTGCTCAACTACATAAAATAGCAAAAATCCTAAATATAGATATTTGTGAGTTTTTTAAAAAATAATATTATTTTTATATATTTTAAAATATAATCCTTTTAATGTAATTCCCTCGTAAGCCTATATTTTAAAAATATAGCCGAGGGTTTTTTTATGCCTAAATATTTAATTCTCTTAAAATTTGAAAATTATATTTTATATTCATTCTTTCTTTCAAAATGTTATATCCCTCTTCTATTCCAAAATCTAAATTTTCGATTAATTCTTTGGCTTTTAAAATTTCGATTGGTTCTCTGAAATAGTGATGAATAGTTATATCTTTATGTAGGTCTTTTGTTGTATGTCCTATTAACTGTTTTAATTGTAAAAGCTTATTTGTATTATCATTTTCTCCATTCAAAAATTTACCTACAAAATAAGCTCTTAAATCGTGGAATGCTGGGAGTTTATAATCTTCATATATATCAGAATAATTATCTTTTACATATATTTTTATCTCTTGATTAAAAGAGAGTGGGAAATCTTTTCTATCTCCATCTTTATTTACTTTTAGGTCAAATACAAAATCTGCTTTATTGTCTATTCTTTCTTGAATGAAATTTAAAAATCCCAAATCTATCAAAAAGTTAGTTATTGGGATAGTTCGGCTTGAATGTTCATTTTTTAAGCTTTGTTTCTCTTTATCTGTAATTCTAAGAGTTAAAGAGTGTATAACTTCATCATTTACAATACTTTTTTTAAAATCTTTAACCCTAATTTGTGCTAGTTCTCCACCTCTAGCACCAGTGAAAATTGCTAAAACAACACTCCAAAAAATATGAGGTGAAGCTTTAGTATGTCTTGTAAAATTTCGTTCAGCTTGTCCTCTGTCATTTTCTTCTTTTTTATATCTATCTTTTAAAAAGTTATTTAAAATTTCTGAAGATAGATATGTCTTTTTATTTTTATCTGTTAAAATTTGGGCTTCAGGTGTTAAATCTTTATATTCAACATTTAATTTATCCCATAACTCTAAGTTTAATTTTTCGTATTTTTCAGGGTCATACAACTTTATGTCTTTTAAAAATCTTTTTATTGTTTTTATCTTTCCTTGTAATCCTGATAAAACTGGTTTTTTATATTTTTCAACATCATTTTTTGTAAAATTTATAATATAAATCATTCCCTTTTCTCGCCAATCTGTCAAATCTTGATGTTGAACAACTGGAATTTGTGTATATAATTTTTTTAAAGCTTCTATATCTTCTAATCTACAATCCATAATTTTTCGTTTTGGAACTCCAAACCTTTCATCACCTAACATCAAAGAACAAAACTGTTGTAAATCTGTCCTATTTCCACGAATACTATTTACTTGTGTTTTTTGATTTTTATAAGATAAAAATTTTTCTATTAAAAAATCCCAGTTATCTTCATCACTTTTTGGATATATAATATTTTTAAGCTGTGGATATTGAGTAATAAAATCTTCTATACTTCCAATACTTACTGAACTCTCTTTTTTACCCATTAGTTTTTGGTATTTTTCAATATCTGCTCTTATTACTTCAATCTCTTTTTTAACTAAATTTTCGGCAAAAAGAGGCAACATATCATAAGGTATTTTTTCAATTTCATCAGCTTTTATAATATCTTGTCTTTTTAAAATATCATCAGCTTTTTTTCTATAAAGCCCTATATTGTCTTTATTAAAAGCTTCTTCCAGTTGTTCTAATTCTTTTTTTAAAGCTGTTTCAGTATGTCCACCATATTTGACACCTAAATCATCATAATAAGCTAAGGCTTCATATCTTTTATTTTCAATATCTGCTCTAGAGCTTCCCATGTCTTTTATATAGTTATTATCTTGATTTAAAGCTTCATTTTCATATCTTTGTAATAGACCTATTACATACTCATTTAACTCTTTCAAGGTTAAGTTCTCCCTAGATAAAAATAACAGTTCTATTTTATTATCTACGTAAGATATTATAAAAAAAAGTGAACTATTGAATAGGTGCTTATAATAACCTTTTTTTGATAATAATTTCATAAGTGAAATTCTGAATATTGGCGTTTTTTTATTTAGATTATATGGTATCTTTTTTCTAAAATACCACACCCCGTTTTTTTGAAAGCAAGATTTAGTTTTCAATTTTTAATCCTTTTTTTTAATTAAAGATTGAAAAATTAGTATCCCCAATTTAAGCCATTTTTAAAACAAAGTATCCCTTTTTGGTATCCCAAATCAGGGATGGGTGTTTACAAATATGGCTAAAAGTTCGATTTTATCGGTTATTTCTCATTTTTTGCTGAACACTCCCCAAAAACAACCACCTGCAAAATAAGCTTTTTTCATAGTTTGTTCTTCATTTTGTGGAACAAAAGTTAAAGATAATGAGTTTACACAATGCCTTGTATTTTTTGCTGTAAGCCACTCTCCTTTAAATATATGACCTAAATGTGCATTACAAGTAGCACAAACTATCTCTATTCTTCTTCCATCAGCATCAGGAACTCTTTTTACAGCTCCTTTTATCTCATCATCAAAACTAGGCCATCCACAATTTGACTTAAACTTATCATCACTTTTATATAATGGCGTATTACATCTTTTACAAAGATATGTTCCTTTCTCATAAAAATTATTATAAATTCCAGTAAATGGTCTTTCTGTCCCTTTTTGTTCTATTATATACTTCTCTTGTTCGTTTAATTCATTAAATTTCATAGATTTTTTTCCTTTAAAATAGTATGATACAACTTTTAAATATTATAACCAAAGGCATTTTAAATGAAAGAGAATTTACTTATTGTTTGGACAAATGGAGATTTAGATGTTGCAAATAAATTTCCACTTCTATACTCAAGTGTAATTTTAGAGAGAAAGTATTGGAAAACAGCACATTTAATGCTTTGGGGTCCATCTATTTTACTTGTAAAAGATTATAAATATATTCAAGATAAAATTAAACAAATACAAGAAACTGGTGTAAAGATGAGTGCTTGTGTTGTTTGTGTTGATGATTATGGGGCAAGAGAAGAGTTAGAAAAACTAGGAATAGAGGTAACACATACAGGAGAATTTCTTACAAATGCTCTAAAAGATGAAACATTTAGTGTTTTAACTATCTAATTTTATCTATAAACTTTAGAATTTCATTTATCATAACAGAAGTTATTCCCCAAATAACTTCATCTTTCCACTTATAAACCCAAACTTTATGATTTTTATCTCCCCATGCTTCATGATATGTTTTTGGTAAACCTAAACTCTTACTTGGAAAATACTCTATCTTTTCTCCCTTTTCATCTATTTCATACGGAATTACCAAATGTTTTAAAGTATAAATTTCTGGTTTTGTTTTTTTAAAAAACTTTAAAGGAATAAGTAAAATCTTTTCAACCTCATTTTTATCTATTTTTAAATTTTTTAGAGCCTTTTTCTTGATTTTCCCTACAAAAGGTTCAATTATTACTCCAATAGTTGTAGAGTAAGTATCTAATTGACCAATTATTTTTATATCTTTTTTCTTTAATCCTAACTCTTCATAAAGCTCTCTATAAACTGTATCTTTATAATTTTTATCAAATCTCTTATCAAAACCTCCACCAGGAAAACAAATATCTCCACCTTGTTTAATATTTATAGCTCTTTTTTGGAAAAGTAGATGTATAACTCCATCTATATCTACAAGAGGAATTAGAACTGCACTATTAAAAAACCTATCTCGACCTAATATATTTGGATATTTTGGAAGAGATTTTTTAAGCTTTTTTAAACTTTTTATTTCCATATTAATTTTTATTTCTCTTTTTCTAAATATTCAATTGCATTTATCATAGTATTTATAATTTTTTTCAACTCTTTTTTGCCTATATTATAAGCAACTATTGAATAAAAAAGTTTTCCAAAAGGTCTTAACCAAACTTTATTTTCTACACAAAACTCTTGAAGTTTTGCTGCATTTGTATCATCTTTTAGTTCAACAACCCCTATCACACCTATACATCTTACATCTTTAACTAAAGAGCTTGTTTTTAGAATCTCTAATTTTTTCTTAAAATATTTTTCTATTTTTAATACTCTTTTTTGCCAAGAAGAGTTTAAAAGTAAATCAATACTAGCATTTGCGACACTACAAGCTAGTGGATTTGCCATAAATGTTGGTCCATGCATCAAAACTCCTATAGAGCTAGAAGAGATTACATCACTTATATCTTTTGTAGTAAGCATTGCAGCCATAGTAAGAGTCCCACCAGTTAATCCTTTTCCAATAGTTAAAATATCTGGTTTGATATTTGTATGATTAAATGCAAACATTTTTCCTGTATGTCCAAAACCTGTTGCTATTTCATCAAAAATCGTCAAAATATCATATTTTAGGCAAAGTTCTTTGGCTTTTTCTAAATATTCTGGATTATATATTCTCATTCCACCAGCACCTTGAACAACTGGCTCAAGAATAAATCCTGCTATATCTTTATGATGCTTTATTAGTTTTTCTTCTAAATCTTTCAAAGCTTCATCAAAATCTGCTTTAATCCCAAGATTTGGAGCTTTTACAAAAATATTTTCACTTAAATAATCCCCATATAAGCTGTGCATTGAATTATTTGGATCACAAACACTCATAGCACCTAGAGTATCTCCATGATATGAGTTTTCTAAAGCTAGAAATTTATATTTTTCTCTTCCTTTTGCTTTTTGATACAATATAGCAGTTTTCAAAGCAACTTCAACTGATACAGAGCCACTATCACAAAGAAAAACTGAGTTAAGTTGTGTTAAATCTACTAATTTTTTTGCCAAAATAGAAGCTGGTTTATGAGTTAATCCGCCAAACATAATATGAGGCATAATTTTTGCTTGAGTTTTTAATGCTTTATATATTTTTTTATTATTATAACCATGAATTGCACTCCACCATGAACTCATTCCATCTACTAAAACAGTTCCATCTTCTAAATAGATTTTAGATTTTTTTGTCTTTTTTACAGCCCAAATAGGACTTTTTGAAGGCAAAGAGTTATAGGGATGCCAAAGATGATTTTTATCAATTTCTATATAGTTCAATTACTAATCCTTTTTTACAGGTTTTAAAACAATAGTTAGTTTTGCACCTTTATACTTAATATTTTCATACTTAAACTCATAGTTTGTTATAAAGACCTCTCCATCCATATGTCTTGAAATTATCTCTTTTGACATATAAAGCCCAATTCCTGTACCACTACTTTGATGTTTAGTTGTAAAATAAGGTTCAAAAACTTTATCCAATATCTCTTTATTAACACCCAAAGCATTATCATAAATCTCCAAAAGAACTTTACTATTTTTCATTTCTAAAGAGATAAATATTAGTTTATTCTCTATATTATTTTGTATAAAGGCATCTTTTGAGTTATTTAAAATATTGATTAATACTTGAATAAATTCTGTTTCATATCCTAAAACATTTATATTTTTAGGTTTATAGATAATTTTTATTCCATTTTGAACAAAATTCTCACTTATTAAATCTAAACATTTTTGTATACAAGAGTTTAAATTAAAAATCTCTTTAGACTTTTGTGGTTTAAAAAAGTACCTAAAATCATCTATTGTTTGAGAGAGATATTTTGATGTATTAACTATATTATCAACTGTCTTTAAAAGTTCCTCATCTTGTAATAAATCCATCTGTTTTTTTACTTTTATAGAGCTTGCACTTGTAGATATAAAAGATAATGGTTGTCTCCATTGATGTGCTATATTCTCAATCATCTGTCCCATAGAGACCATTTTTTGTTGCTGAGCTAAGATTCTATCTTTTTCTTGGCTTTTATCAAGCTCTTTTTTTATTCTTATTGATAATCTTTTATTTATATTTTGAAGCTTTTTTATCTTCAAATCAACTAAATATTTTAATCTTCTATTAGCTTTATTCAATAAAACTTGTCTATAAACCCCTAGAATAAAGATAATCAAAACTACAAATGATATCTCTAAAAGTAAGATATAATTAAACTCTTTTTTATTCTCTTTAATTACCCATTTATTTAAAATCTCATTAGAATTTAATTTGTCAATTGATAAAACAGCTCTATCTAGTATATTTGCTAAAACATTATCATCTTTTAAAACAGCTAAATGAATATTTTCATTTTCATCAAGTTTTGCAGATATTTGAAGTTTTGACATATAATTTGTCTGAATTTGATACCAAGAGTTTTGCATAAAATCAATATGTGCAAAATATTCGTTTGATAAAACCTTTTTAAATCCATCTTCTAAACTTTTTACTGTAACAAACTCTATATTTTTATACTTTTTTTGTAATTCATTAAAAAAAGCATAATTCTCTACAATTGATATTTTCTTGTCTTTTAGATTTTTTAAATCATCAATAAAAGTTTCACCACTTTTTGTTGTAAGAACTAAAGGTAAATTTAAGTAAGCTCTAGTAAAAGAGAGGTACTCTTCTCTCTCTTTTGTTTTTATTACCATTGGTAAGATATCACATTTTTTAGATTTTATAAAATCTAAAGATTCACTCCACGAATTTGTTTGAATAAGTTTTATTGGTTTTTTTATTAAATTTTCAACCAAAGCTATATAATCTGCAATAAAACCTATAAATTTTCCATCAACAATATCACTATATGGCATAGTATTTGGAATTATACAGATATTTAAAATATCTTTTTCATTTAAATAATTTTTTTCAATAGGAGAGATAACAAAATTATTATCAGCATTAAATATAAAATCACTTAAATCTATACTTTTATCAACTAATCCTAAAATATTATATAAATCATATATTCTTTTTAGTTTTTCGTATTTAATCTCACCCAACTTTGTAGTTTCATAATAGGATAATTTTTTTAACTCATTTGCTTCAAAAGTAAGTTCATCTTTACTCAATTTCTGGCTATTATATTTATTTAAAATAAGTTCTACTGTTTCATTTATATTTGTATAGGCATATTCCCAACCCTTTAAAGTCGCATTTTTAAATAATATTACACTATTTGGATCAGATTGTATTAACTCTTTATTTGTATATAGTAGATCACTATACATATCAAAACCATAATCTTTTGGAGAGAAGCTATTGTATTGGATACCAGATTTTTTTAGAAAAAATGGTGCTTTTGAAGTATATGCTGAAATTAAATCTGTTTTATTATCTATTAAATCTTTAATGTTATGTGAATGTGGAATAAATTTTAAAGATTTTATATCAACTTTTTTTGAGACAAGCATCGCTTTTAAAGAAGCTTCTTCCGCATCATCTCTAGTAGTCATAACTCTTTTATTTGCAAAATCTTCAATTCTTTCTATCTTTACTTTTGAATCTTTTTTACTAATAAGTATCAAAGGAGATGCTTGAAAAATAGCTGCTAAAGCTACAATATTTGGATATTTAAGTTTTTCTAAAATAAGATTTTCTCTACCAATTGCAAAGTCTATTTTTCCATTATTTACATCTTGTATAATTTTCTTATCAAATGAAAATGGTAAAATATCTACATCTAATCCTACTTCTTTGTAAAAACCTTTTTCCTTAGCTATATAATAACCAGCATATTGAAACTGGTCAAACCAAGCCAATTGTAAAGTTACTTTTTTTAATTCTGTTGAATTTAAATTTGTAGCTAAAAACACAATTATAAGTATAAATAACTTTAATTTGTAAAAAGAATTCAAAAAAATAACCTTTTCGTTAATTGATTTAAGTATACAAAAAATTTGTTAAAAATAGAGCTATAATTTATGCCAAAAGATTATTTTGGCATAAATAAATATTTTTTAATGTAAAAAGTGTCTAATTCCTGAAAAATATAAAGCCATACCATACTCATTTGCAGCTTCAATAATCTCATCATCTCTGATACTTCCACCTGGTTCAATAACACATTTAACTCCAGCTTTTTGTGCTTCATCAATACTATCTCTAAAAGGGAAAAATGCTTCACTAGCAAGCACTGCACCAGTAACATCAAGCCCCATATCATTAGCTTTTCTTAAAGCTGCTTTAGAAGCATCAACTCTTGAAGTCATTCCCATACCAACAGCAACCATTGCAGAGTTTTTTACATATACTACACAATTTGATTTTGTTAAACTTGCTATTTTATAAGCAATCTCCATATCTTTTACTTCTTGATCTGTTGCAACTCTTTTTGACATAAGTTTTGAATTTCTTACTTCATCACAAGCAACTCTATCTGCATCTTGATATACAAATCCACCATCAACTCTTTTAAAGTCAATTTCATCATTTGATAATTCTAAATATTCAGTTCCTTGTTCAAAAAGTTTAATTCTTTTTTTACTTTCAAAAACAGCTACTGCTTCAGGTGTAAACTTTGCAGCAAAAATAACTTCCAAGAAAATCTCATTCATCTTTTCAGCTAACTCTTTATCAACCGTTCCATTTACTGCTACAACTCCACCAAAAGCTGAAATTGGATCACACTTTAATGCTTCAATATAAGAGTCTAAAAGTGTATCTTTTATAGCAAATCCACATGGATTTCCATGTTTTACTATACAAACTGCTTTATCTTGTCCAAACGCAGCAGCAATTTTTGCAGCTCCAGAAATATCTCCCATATTATTAAAACTAGCTTCACCTTTTATCGTTTTAAATTTAGTTGAGAATTGTTTATCAAACTCATATAAAGCACCTTTTTGATGTGGATTTTCTCCATATCTTGTATCAAATACTTTACTTCCAACAATAAACTGTTTTGCACCAAAACCATTATTAAATCTTCTATTCATATAGTTTGCAATCATTGAATCATAGCTAGCTGTATGTTCATAAGCTTTTATCATCAAATCTCTTCTAAACTCTAAACTATTTGTATTATTTTTAAGGTTATTTAACACTAAATCATAATCAGCAACATCTGTAACAATAATAACACTATCAAAGTTTTTAGCTGCACTTCTTACCATTGCTGGTCCACCAATATCTATGTTTTCTATAATCTCTTCAAAATCATCAGTTTTTTCTATAGTTGCTTTAAATGGATATAAATTTACACAAACTAAATCAATTCCAGTCACTCCTAGCTCTTTTGCTTGGTCTAAATGTGATTGTTTATCTCTTCTATGTAATATCCCACCATGAATATATGGATTTAAAGTTTTTACTCTTCCTTCAAAACACTCTGGAAATTTTGTAACTTCGTTTGCTTCGATAACTGAAACACCTTCATCTTTTAATTTATTATAAGTTCCACCAGTTGAAATAATCTCGAAACCAAGTTTCACAAGCTCTTTTGCAAAATTTACAACTCCACTTTTATCACTTACACTAATTAATGCTCTCAAACTTTTTCCTTTTATTAATTTTTAAAAATAAAAAAAGCCAAACCCATAACTTTATAGGTTCGGCTAATCAAAGATTTTTATTGATCTTGCTCTATTACTTCTTTAAATCGATTAAAGTAAACTTTACTTAATTTATCTAACTCTTTGAAAATATCGTTTATTATAACTTTATCTCCACCAGTTTTTCCTATTTTTATATAAGAAATACCGTTTTTAGAAGCTACTTTTTCAAATGCCTCACAATTTTTAGGATTTACTTCAACTATTGCTCGACTTAAACTCTCACTAAAAATATCTTTACTATCATCTAAAGAGATATTTACTTCAACTCCAATATTTCCAACAACAGCCATTTTTGATAAAGATATAGCAATTCCACCAAGATTTACATCTTTTGCAGATTTTAAAAGTTTTGCTTTATTTGCTTCAATTACAGTATTCCATAAGGCTAACTCTTTTTCAAAATCAACTTTTGGATGAACTCCTGCAACTTTTCCATAAAGTTTTTTAAGATATAAAGATCCACCAAATTCACTATAAGTATCTCCTAAAAGATATAGAATATTTCCGTTTTCTTGAAGTTTAGCTGGAAGTACATTAGAAGCATCTTCATTTACTCCAACCATAGCAATTGAAGGAGTTGGGAAAACACTTACTCCATTTGTTTCATTGTATAAAGATACATTTCCACCAATAACAGGAGTATTTAAAGCTCTACAAGCATTTTTAATTCCCTCACAACTCTCCTTAAATTGCCACATAACTTCTGGATTTTGTGGATTTCCAAAGTTTAGACAATCTGTAATTGCTTTTGGAACAGCTCCACTCATAGCTACATTTCTACCACTTTCCATAACTGCAGCAGCAGCTCCTAATTGAGGATTGATATAACAAAATCTTGTATTACAATCAGCACTCATAGAAAGAGCTTTTCCAGTCTCTTTAATTCTAATAGTTGAACCATCAAGACTTCCTGGACCTTTTATTGTATTTGTTTGTACCATTGAGTCAAATTGAGTATAAATCCAAGATTTATCTACAACTTCCATATCTGAAAAAAGTTCATCAAAAGCGATTTGATTTGAAATTTGTTTATCTAAAGTTATATTTGTAATCGTTTTTAAATACTCTGGCTCACTAACTGGTCTATCTAAAACTGGGGCTTCTTCTGACACAGGTTGAACTGGAACATCAGCAACTTTTTCTCCATGCCAAAATAGTTCCATATTCCCACTACTTGTAACCTCTCCAATAACAGCAACATCTAATTCCCATTTTTGGAAAATATCAATAATAGCTTGCTCACAACCTTTTTTAGCACAAATCAACATTCTTTCTTGTGATTCACTTAACATAAAATCATAAGGAGTCATTCCCTCTTCTCTAGCAGGAACTTTATCTAAGTGCATAATCATACCACTTCCACTTCGTCCAGCCATTTCAAAAGAAGATGATGTAAGACCGGCTGCTCCCATATCTTGGATACCAACAATTAAATCAGATTTAAATAGTTCTAGACAAGCTTCAAGAAGTAATTTTTCAGTAAATGGATCTCCAACTTGAACTGTTGGTCTTTTACTTTCACTATCTTCATCAAAAGATGCAGAACTCATAACAGCTCCACCAAGCCCATCTCGACCTGTTTTACTTCCTACATAAATAACTGGATTTCCTATTCCTTCAGCTCTTCCATAAAAAATCTCATCAGCTTTTGCCAAACCTAAAGTAAAAGCATTTACAAGATTGTTCCCAGCATAACACTCTTCAAAAGTTGTCTCTCCACCAATAGTTGGAACTCCCATACAGTTTCCATATCCACCAATTCCAGCAACAACACCTTTTAATAAATATCTATGTTTTTTAGCAGTTTCGCTATCTCCTTCAATTGAAGCAAATCTTATAGAGTTCATACTAGCAATTGGTCTAGCTCCCATTGTAAATACATCTCTTAAAATCCCTCCAACTCCAGTTGCTGCTCCTTGATAAGGTTCTATAAAACTTGGGTGATTATGTGATTCCATCTTAAATACAGCAGCATAACCATCTCCAATATCTATAACTCCAGCATTTTCTCCTGGTCCTTGAATAACCCAAGGAGCTTTTGTAGGAAAACCACTTAAATATTTTTTACTTGATTTATATGAGCAGTGTTCGCTCCACATAGCAGAAAAGATACCAATTTCAACATAGTTCGGTTCTCTTCCTAAGATTTTTTTTATATGTTCAAATTCTTCTTTTGTCAAAGAGTGAGCAAGCGCTATCTCTTCTACTGTTAGCTCTTTTTTTTGCATTTTTCGCCTTAAATTTTTTCGATATTTTAAGGCGATTGTATCTAAAAAGAGTTAAAAAAGTTTTTAATCTTCAGTTAGGATTTGTAGTTTATTATTTGATACTTCTACAAAAAGTTCTTTTTTACCATAAAATTGAACACTAGGACTAACATACTCTTCATCCATTAAAACTCTATACATAGTTTTATCTAAAGAGTTTGGATAAGGAGAGATATCAATATTAAATAAATTTATAGTTTTATTTTCATTTTTTGCAAAAATTTGTCTTTTTTGATTTGAAAAAGTATTAAAATCACTTCTATCTGCCCTTTTAAAATCTTTCGAGTAAAATGATAAATACTCTTCAATATTTGAGTATTTCCAAGCATCTTTCCATTTATAAATCGAACTTAAAATAATTGCAATATCATCTTTAGTTGCTTTTTTTAACTCATTATGACTTGTTATTAAAACTGTTTTTTTTAAATTTATATTACTATCTAAAGATTTTAATCTCTCATTATCAATAGCTAAACAACCTTGTGTAAAGCTCTCTCTATCTCCATTTAAAGGCATCCCATGTATCCAAATTCCATGGCCTTTTTTATTTAAACTTTGATCAAAGCTATTTGGATATGAAGTTACTAGGGCAAATGGTCCATAAAATTGATCAAGTCCAGTTTTTTTCTGAAGTAAATCATAAGAACCTTCAGGAGTTTTTTTATCCCCTTCTAAAAGCTTATCACCACTATTTTCACCAATTATCATTTTCTCTTTAGAGATTAATTTATAATCATCTTCCAAATTTTCAAATATACTTAACTCTTTATTCTCTTTTTCTGCAAGAATCACATATTTATTGTACTCATAATAACCATACTCAACATTTCTTTTTTCTAAATATTTTTTCCAAAAGTTTACATCTCTTAAGTTTTTTTCAAGTTCTTGTTCAACTGCTTTAATCCCTTCCATTCTATAAATATCCATCAACTCTTTTGCATTTAAACTCAATGCTAAAATTAAAAAAACTACAATTTTAAACAATTTTCTTACTCCATTTGTTCTTTAAGTTGCGAAATTGTATAATCAATACCCTAATTTTTTAATAAAAAAAGAGATAAATTATGAGAAAAGTTATTATATTTACTATTTTATTTATAAATACTCTGCTTGGTGCTCAAATTGAAGAACTTAGCTGGCCAAGAGGAGAAACTTTTTTAACATTTTTAGAAAAATATAAAATTCCATTAAATTTATACTATGACCTTGAAAAAGAAGATAAAGAACTTTGTAGTGAAATTCAAGCTGAAAATAACTATTTTTTATATACAGAAGATAATGGAGATTTAAATCAAGTACTAATTCCAGTATCTAGTGATATTCAACTTCATATTTACAAAGATAGCTCAAATAATTATAAATTCCAAACTCTTCCAATAGATTATGTTGAAAATTCAGAATTTGTAGCCATAGAGATAAATGAGTCAATTTCAAACGATATCTTTAAAGTTACAGGTAACTCTTATCTTTCAGCAATAGTTCAATCCCTATTTAAAGGGAGTGATGTAAACTTTAGGAAGATGCAAAAAGGTGATTTTATAGCTATACAATATACTCAAAAATCTTATTTGGGTAAACCTTTTGGAATGCCAGAAATTAGCTCAGCTATGGTCCAAATAAATAAAAAACCCTATTATAGATTTAAATATTCAAAAGATGACAAATACTATGATGAAAAGGGTGTTGGATTTACTCAAACTTTTTTTTTCCAAATCCCTTTAGCATACTCAAGAATTTCTAGCCATTTTACAAATAAAAGATATCATCCTGTTTTAAAACGATATAGAGCCCATTTAGGAACAGATTTTGCAGCACCTACAGGAAGAAATATCTATGCTGCGGGAGATGGAAAAATTGAATTTGTAGGAACACAAGGTGGTTATGGGAAAACTATTATAATAAATCACCAAAATGGCTATAAAACTCTATATGGTCATCAAAATGGCTTTGCAAAAGGAATTAGACAAGGTCAAATGATAAAAAAAGGGGAACATATAGGTTATGTTGGTTCAACAGGACTTAGTTCAGGTCCTCATTTACATTTAGGTATGTACAAAAATGGTGTTGCAATTGATGCCTTAAGTGTTATTAAAAAACCTCAAACTGATGGGCTTGAAGCAAAAGAGAAAGCTTCATTTTTGGCAAATTCTCAAAATATTATAAAAAGATTTGAAAAAGAGATAGCAAATGAAAATAGAACTCTTCCAAATAAATTTGAAAGAACAAAAGATAGAAGCGAAATTAATGTGATGTAAAATAGAACAAAGGTTCTATTTTACTTCTGAAAAGATGCCGAAACGATAGATAAAAACTCATCTTTTGTTTTTTTATCACTTTTAAAAAGTCCTCTTAAAGATGAAGTTATAGTAGTTGAACATATTTTTTCAACTCCTCTCATCTCCATACACATATGTCTTGCATCTATAATAACTGCAACACCTTTTGGTTTTAAATATTCATTTAAAGCATCACAAATTTGCTCTGTCATCTGCTCTTGAATCTGTAATCTTCTTGCAAAAACATCAACAACTCTTGGAATTTTACTAAGTCCAACAACTTTGCCATTTGGAATATAAGCAACATGAGCTTTTCCAATTATTGGTAACATATGATGTTCACAAAATGAGTAAAATTCAATATCTTTTACAACAACCATTTCATCATTTGTTGAAGTAAATAATGCCTTTTGAATAATCTCTTTTGGAGATTGTTTATATCCACTACACATAAATTCAAAAGCTTTTCTTACTCTTTTGGGAGTATCTAAAAGTCCTTCTCTTTGTGTATCTTCTCCTATATATTCTAATATATTTTTTACTGAATTCTCAAATTCAAGCTCTTTATCCATAATAAATAATTCCTTTTAAAATTTTTATATCCAACCTTTTTTTCTAAAGATTATCAAAGGTGTAACAGCTGATAAAATCATAACTCCGACTGAAAATAGATACCCAAATTCCCAATCAAGCTCAGGCATAAGATGAAAGTTCATCCCGTAAATACTAGCAACAAGTGTTGGTGGTAGGAAAATAACATTTACAATTGTAAAGATTTTAATAACCTTATTTTGTTCAACACTTAAAAGTCCTACAAAAATATTTTGTAAATAATCAAGTCTTTCAAAGTTAAAATTTGTATGATCTATTAATGACCTAATATCTTTTAACATAATAGGAAGTTCACTTTTATCCTCAGTTACTCTTTGAGATTTTAGCAAAGAGTTTAATATTCTTTGCTTATCTGTAAGATTTTCTCTTATTTTCATATTTAAATTCTCAAATATTGACATCTGTTCCAATAAATCTTCATTATCAACATCATCATCAAAAGCTTGTTTTCTAATTGCGGCTATATCTTTACTTAAATTTTCAATAATATCAGCATCTGCATCAATTCTAATATCAATAATCTGACTAAAAATAGAGTACCCAGTTTTATATTCTCTTGGACTTGCGAGAAGTTTTTTAATTGAAGTATTAAAACTTGCTAGTTTTTTATACCTAATTGATATTAATAAATCCCCTTGTAAAATAAATGAAACTGTCTCATTTACAGGATCTTTATTATCATTTATCAAGAAGTAACTATTTATCTCTATTCGATTTGCTTCTTCCCAATATCGTGAACTAAGCTCAATCTCTTCACTCTCTTGTTTTGTTGGAAACTCTATATCAAATATCGATTCAATAGTCTTTACTTCATCAATTGTTGGAAGAAGCATATCAATCCAAATAACACTTTTTCTATCTTCTATATCTTTTAGATATTCCATACCTTCTATAACAGTAAGTCTATTTCCCTTTTTTACATAGCAACTAATCAAACTTACTCCTTTTAAAACTATTTTATAATATTTCCCATATCCCAAATTGGAACAAATATTGCTATTACTATCCAAAGTATTAAAATCATAATAAATACAAGAAATGTTGGTTGTATTAATGATATCAAAAAACCTACTCTCTCATCAAATCTATTTTTGTAAATCATTTTAATTTCACTAATAACTAAAGGTAAAGAGTTTGAAACTTCACCTGTATTTATTAAATTTAAAACTATATCATCAAATATTTTTGATTCACAAAAAGAGATATTTATAGATTTCCCATTTTCTAAAAAATTATCAATAATATATATTTTATCTAATAGATATTTGTTTTCTAATAAAACTTTAGAGCTTTTAAAACATTTATGAAACTCAAACTGTGATTTTTGCATAATCTCTATTAATAAAAATAGCTTATAAAGTTGCAAAGATAAATTTATATCTTTTAGTAAAAAAATATTATTTATCAATATTTTATCAATGAAATATTCTACTTTTAAGCTTTTTTTATAAATAAAATAAAAAACTATTGATAAAAAGAGTATGCTCAAAATGAAAAGAAGATAGTAGTTTACAAAAAAATACTCAAATTTTAGTAAAAGTTCTGTTGCCAATGGGAGTTCACTTTGACTTTGCATAAATATAGTTTTAAAATTTGGAACAACAAAAAGAAAAATTGATAATAAAGAGATAAAAAAGGTAATTAATAGAAAAATTGGATATGAGATAGCTTTATAAAATCTCTTTTTTATCTCATTTATCTCTATTAATAGTTTAGATATGGCTTCAATATTTAAAGCTATATCTCCTCCTTGGAATAAGATTTTTGAGAACTGTTTAAATAAAGGATTTATTCTAAAATTATCAAAATTATTTTTAACACTATTTTGTTCTATAAAACTATTTTTTAAACTCTCTAAAAATAGTAAAACATTCTTATCTTTCTTATTTTTGATTAAAATATCTATTGCATCAGCTATATTTATATTTGAAGATAACATTAAATTTAGTTCATAAAATAGTAAATTCAAACTTTTATCATCAACTCTTATCTTTTTAAAATAGTTAAAATCAAAACTTCTTTTTAACTCAATAATTTTTAAAATATTTTTGGGCTTTTTTTCTATATTTATATCATTACACTCTAAAATCAGCTCTTTAATATTCTGATTTTTTTGATAAATAATTTTATATTTTTTCATATATTTACCACTTTTAATACCTCTTCTTTAGAAGTTTTATTCTCTCTTACCTTAAGCATTCCATCATCTTTCAAAGTTTGAAAATTTATACTTTTTAAGTAGTTTAAAAACTCTTGTTTATTTGATTTTTTAAAAATCAAACTAGATAGTTCATCATCTATTTTTAATATCTCAGCAATAGAACTTCTCTCATAATATTTTGTAAAATTACAAAAACTACAACCATTTGAAGCACACTTTATACAATAATTCAAAACCAATCTTTGAGCCATAACTAACTTTAAACTAGTAGCAATTAAAAAAGGATCTGCTTTTAAATCAAGTAATCTTGTAATTGTTTCAAGAGAACTATTCGCATGAATACTAGCAAGTACTAAATGTCCAGTTAATGAAGCTTGAAGAGCGATATCAAGTGAAAATTTATCTCTTATTTCTCCAATAAAAATAATATCTGGATCTTGCCTTAAGATATTTTTCAAAGCAAGTTCAAAACTAAGCCCTATTTTGCTATTTACTGGAATCTGATTTATAGAAGGAATTTTATACTCAACTGGGTCTTCAATAGTTATTATTTTTTTATCTTCACTATTTAACTCTTTCAAAATTGAGTATAAAGTTGTTGTTTTTCCACTTCCTGTTGGTCCACTAATTAAAATCAATCCTGAACTTATTTGTAAATTATTTATTAAAATTTCATAAATATTTTGACTTAATCCCAAAGTTTGAAGGCTTTTATCTATATTTTTACTATCAAGAACTCTTAAAACCAAAGATTCAGCCTCTATTGTAGGCATTGAAGAAAACCTAAAATCATACTTTTTATCTCTGATATTTAAAGAGAATCTTCCATCAAGAGGAAGCCTTATTTGGGTAATATCCAAATTTGATAAAAGTTTTAAATAAGAAGATATTTGTGAGAAATAACTAAATTCGATTACAAAAAATATCTTTAATTTTCCATCAACTCTAAATTTAAAGAGAGCTCTATTTTCAAACTTCTCAATATGCATATCACTAGCTCTTTTCTCTATTGCAAAAAGTAAAATCTTTTCAACAAACTCTTTAATATAACTATCTGTACCACTATTTATCTTTTGTAAAATCAAAAATAGCTCAATTTTAATCTCTAAATTAGAGAGTAAAAATAGAATATCTAGCTCATTTACTTCAACAAAATTTAGGATTTTTGAAAAATCATCTTTTATAGTTTGTAAATTTGAACTTTTACAAACAGCTAGTTTTAAGCTAATTGAATCTTCTAAAATAGGAACAACTCTATTTTTTATAAAATAACCTTTCTCATACTTTGTAAAAAGTGAATAATTAATCAAGGTTTTTAAGATATTTTGCATAAGACAACTCCAATTTTATCTCTTCATTTTTATTTTTTAAAACCACATAATCTCTAAAAATTTTTATTAATTTAAAACCATTTATCTCTTCATTTTTTTTAACCCAAATTCCATTTATAAATGCAAAATCTCCTACAATTGCATTTATCTTAAAATCTATTTTTTCTATCTCTTCAAAACTATTTTCTACTTTTTCAATCTCTTGATTATTTTGGTTAAATTCTAAATTATCTTTTAAAAATACTCTTTCATATGAAGTTTGTGTAGATAATTTTTTTATAAAGAATTTTGAAAAATCAACTTTTAGATTTACTAAATTCTTATTTTCCTCTTTTTTATAATTTATAAATTTAATATTACTAAAACTATTTAATCTCTCAATTTGAGCTATAAATTCAAAAATATTATTTAATTCTCCACTAAAACTTAAAAATATTTCTAGCTCTTTTTTCTCACTTTTTATTATAAAAATTGTGTTCTCTTTTGCTAAATTTTCAATTTTTGAGATAATTTCTAAAATATTCTCTTTCATTTTTCTATTTCCAAGCTCATAATTTTCTACTTTAGGAGTTATATTTTCATTTTGAATTTGAGTTTTATCAAAAAATATAAAGAGTAAAGATATTATTAACATTGGCAAAATATATAGTTCAATTTTTGTCTTTTTTGAACTATAAATAAATTTTTCATTCAAATATTTTAACATCTAAACTAGCCTTAAAGATATTTTTATCCTCTATAAAATCTATATTTGAAGATGAAAAAACTATCTCATTATCTTCTAAAAATTTATAAATATCTTCTTTGTTTTTTGAATTTACCTCTAATTTTAAGATATTTGTATCAAACTCAAAACCTATTAAATTTAAATTTTTTTGATTTAATTTATAAATTATTTTTCTAGCTTTATCTTCAAAACTATTAAATTTATAATTCTCAAGAATATTACTTGTATCAAAATTTTGAACATCACTTTTAATCTCTATATTTTCATTTGGATAAAAAAATAAAGTAAAAATAGTCAAAATCAACAGATAAAAAATATAACTAAAAAATGAGTAGTTTTTATTTAAATCAAAAAACTCTATACTATTCTTATTCTTACTTTGTAAGAATTCATCTTTTTTTAAATATAAACTCTCTTTATCTATAGTTATAAGAGTTTGTAAATCTATTTGAAAATTTTTATTTAAATAACCCATAAGTTCAACTATTTTTATATTCTCTTCTATTTTTTGCAAATAGTAGAATTTACTATTTTTGAATATTAAAAAGTAATTTCCATATAAGAAAGCTATTATATTTTTTTGATTATTCTCTTCATAAATTTTAGAAAATAGTTCAAGTTCGAGGTGTTTGAAATTACTATTTAGTATCAGAAGTTGATAAATTCCCAACTCATTTATGTAGTTTAAAATAACTTTTGAGTCTTTAGAAAGGTTTATATATTTTAGTTCTAAAAAAGTAGAGATAAAACTTTTTAAGTTTTTCTTCTCTATCTCTTCACTAGCTTCAATCTCTATGATTTCGATATCTTCAATGCTATAAAAACTATCCATTTTAAGCTCATATTTTAGAATCTTTAAAAAAATAAGTTTATAAAATTGTAGCTTAAAATAATATTTTAAATTATATTATTGAATTTCTATATCATATCCCATTGATTTTAAGGCATCTTTATTTTTTGTCCAGTTTTTCTTTATACTTACAAAAAGTTCCAAATAGCACTTTTTACCACTTAATTTTTCTATTTTTATTCTTGCAGCTTTTCCTATTCTTTTTATTGCAGTTGCATTTTGACCAATAATCATACCTTTTTGAGTATCTTTTTGCACAATTATAGTAGCTTTTATCACATCAACATTTACTTTTTCTTCAACTTTATTTACAACAACATCTGTTTCATAAGGGATTTCATCACTAATATTTTCAAAAATTGACTCTCTTATAAACTCTTTATAAATATCTCTTAAATGCTCTGTTGTCATAATTTCTGGGTCAAATAAATATGGATGTTCTGGTAAATATTTTACAACCTCATCTAAAATATCAGCCTTTTTTGTAGCTTTTTTAATTGACACAGGAATAATAGCTTCGTAATTTTCACTATATTTTTCATACTCTTTTAGCTTTATCATTAATTCATCACTATTAATAAAATCTATCTTTGTAAGAAGTAAAATATGCTTTGTATTTTTTTTATTTTTCTCTAAAAAATCTTCATAATATTTTAAACTATCAGTAACTGGAGCTAAAAAAAGTATTAAATCACAGTCTCCCATAGCTTTTAAAGCCTCTTCAAGCATAAATTGATTTAATAATTTTTCAGTCTCATGAATTCCAGGAGTGTCCACAAAAATAATTTGGTCATCTTCATGCATAACAATTATATTTGATCTTCTTCTTGTTGCATTTGCTTTATGTGAAACCATCGCAATTTTTTCACCAACAAGCCAATTTAGAAGTGAGCTTTTCCCAGCATTTGGACGACCAACAACTGAAACATATCCACATTTTGTCATATTTTTTTGCCTTTTTTTAATTTTATATTTTATATTACCATAATTTTACTATTTACTCTTTTTATGCTTTTATAAATCTCTTTTCTATTTCACCTTCACTAAGCTCTATATTTTTTTCATTTAAAAAACCAAAGTAATATTTTTCATCTTTAAATGTAACTTCAATAACTAAAATATTTTTATCTTTATGATTTTGTACAAATTTTTCAATAGCTTCTAAAGGTCTATTTTTCCAATATTTTTCTATTTCACTATTATTTCCAACATCAAAAAACATACAATCCTCACACATAGAAAATATATACTCTCCTGAACCTTCATAAATTTCTAAAGAACCACTATCATGATCTAATTTTTCATTTGTAAATGGACAAAAAAGTTTAAAACTTCCACCAAATTTATCTATATTTATCTCTATTTTATTCATACTCTTCCTTCCTATTTTAATACAACTTTTATATCTTCCATACTTTTAAACTCGATAAACTCCTTTAAAAGCCCTACAAGTTCAACAACTTCACTATTTTTCATCCTAATACAACCACTTGATTCATAACTTCCAATAGTTTTCTCACTTAAAGTTCCATGTATTCTAAAGGTATCTTTCCCATCAACTTTATGACTTAAATTTATCTTTGCACTTCCCATATAGTTTAGTTTATCTCCACCTTTTACAACTTTTGGTAAAATTATCCCTTTTTTTCTAAAACTCTCTATAGTATCAGCTGTTGGATACCAAACAGGATTTAGAGTAATTGATGTGATTTCGCCAACTCCTAAAGGCTTTTTAATATCTTTTCTAGCAGTTGAAACTTTATAACTTTTTAAAAGTTTTAATTTATCATCAACTTTTGCATTTACACTTAAAATATTTGTTGATGAATCAACATCAATTATTATCTTATCATAAGAGCCTGTTTCACTTAAAATATTATCAACTTTTTTAAATGTTGATAGTTTTGGAGTATATTTATCTATTATTTTTGTCCCTATTTTTGAGAAATCTTCTACAAATTTATCTTCATCAAAAACTTTTATTTTAGAAAATTTTTCTATAAACTCATCAATTTTAATTAAAGACTCTTTACTCTCTTTTGAAAATAGTTGAGAAACCATAAGTAAAACTAATAACAAAACTCTAAACAATGCTTATATTCCTTATTCTTTTGATTCTAAAATAGATTTATAACATTTTTTACTATCAAATTAGATTAACAATTTCTTAGGTACAATTTAACAAAAATTATAAAAAAATCTGGAAAAACTTATGAAAAATAGCCTTGAAACAACACTTTGCCATCCTACATCTTTTGCCCCTTTTAAAGATGTTACAGGTTCATCACATTTTCCTATTTATAACACTGCAACTTTTGACTTAAAAAAACAAAGTAGTGAAAATGGTGAAAAGATTTATGATTATACAAGGAGTGATAATCCAACAAGAGAAAGCTTAGAAAATCTCTTTGCCTATGCTGAAAATGGAGCTGGTTGTGTATGTACACATACAGGAATTGCTAGTGTAAATCTACTTTTTGAAACAGTTTTAAAAGCAAACTCTACAATTTTAGTAGAAGCTGATTGCTATGGTGGAACAAATAGACTTTTAAAAATCTATAAAGAGAAATATAATATTGAAGTAATAAAAGCAGATTTTCACGATTTTTCAATGCTTGAACATATTTTAAAAACTTCTAGTGTAGATTTAACTCTTTGCGAAAGCCCAACAAATCCAGGATTAAAAATAATTGATTTAGAAAAAGTTGCAAATCTTTGTAAAAAATATAATTCACTTTTTGCAGTTGATAACTCACTTGCTACTTTTATAAGCCAAAAACCTCTTGATTTAGGAGCTGATTTTTCACTATTTTCAACTACAAAATATATAAGTGGGCATGGAAGTGTAATTGCTGGAGCAATTGTTGCAAAAACTAAAGAGAACTCAGATAAACTTCACTACTACTCAAATGCTCATGGACACAATCAAAATCCACTTGATGTTCATCTAATATCTTTAGGAATTCCTAGTTTAAAAATAAGAGCAAAAGCAAGTAGTAAAAACTCTATTAAATTAGCAAAATTTTTACAAAAGCAAGATTTTATTACAAAAGTAACTCATCCTGCTTTAAAATCACACGAAAATAGAAAATTAGCAAAAAAACAGATGAAAATAATTCCTGGAGTTTTTTGTGCTGATTTTAAAACTGTTGAATTAGCAGAAAAATTTATAGAAAATAGCAAAATATTTGGAGAAAAATGCTCTTTTGGAAGTCCTGATAGTAGAGTCGAAATTCCTTCAAAAATCTCTCATGCTAGTTTTTCTAAAGAGGAGCTAAAAGCTATTGGAATAAGTGATAGTACAGTACGATTTGCTATTGGTTTTGAAGACTTTGAAGATTTAAAAAGAGATTTATTACAAGCGATAAAATGATAAGAGATTCTATTTTTAAACCAATAGTTTGTGGAGAGACTCTTCCACAAACTAATATTCACGCTGTCTCAACTTCAATGCCAACTTTACAAGATGTAATAGATTATGAAGAACAAACTCCTGAAATTTTAGAAAAAATAACTGTTGCATACCCCAGATTTGTAATTCACCCTTATTTAAAAGAATTAGCCTCATATTTAAAAGAAAAATATAAAATTCCAGCTGAATATGAACTAATTTTACTAAGTAGTCAAAAAGCTGTAAAAGTAGTAAGTGATAAATATTTTATACATAATGAATTTCCTTTTAATGAACCTTTTGGAGTTATAAAAGTATTAAAAGGTCGGCAATATCAAAAAGTTTTAAAATTTATCCAATATGTTGGATACAATCTTAGTTCAAGACTTGCTGAAGATTATTTATATAAAATTGGTGTTTTAGATAAGCTTCATTGTGAAGAGTTAGAAGAGAGTTCAAAATCAGAAGATATTATCATATCAACTCTTGCAGATGCCTACAATGAAAAAAAAGAGAATATTTGCTTAACTCCATCTGGAATGAATGCAATTTATAGTGTTTTAAAAGCTCTTAAAAGCATTCAAGCAAGAAATGGTAAATCTATCTTAATCCAATTTGGATGGCTATATTTAGATACTACAAATATTGTAAACCACTATTTTGAAGAGAGCAAAGTTTTTTATGATGTTACGAATTTAGAAATTCTAGAGGAGTATTTAAAAAACAATAGAAATAGAACTCTTGCAATTATTACAGAAGTTCCTACAAATCCTCTTGTAAAAACTGCAAATTTGGAGAAATTAAGAGAACTTTGTGATATTTATAATATTGTTTTAGTAATAGACTCAACTTTTGCAACTCCATATAATCTAAACTTAAAACCTTATGCTGATATTTTTGTAGAATCTTTGACAAAATTTGCGTGTGGAAATGCTGATGTTTTAATGGGAGCTATTATTTTAAATAGTAATTTTAAAATATCTCATATAAAAAATGAGTTCTTTAATCATAGTGATAAACCATATATAAAAGATATGCAAAGAATAGCTTTAGAAATTGTAAATTACAAAACAAGAGTAAAAAAGATATCTCAAAATACAAAAAAGCTTATTGAATTTTTACCAACTTTACCATATATAAATAGGGTTTATTCCTGTTTAGACAAAGAGAATTTTGAGACTTATTCTAAACTCACTATTGATGAAAATTCACTTTGTGGAATAGTATCTATTTATATAGAAAAAGATTTTGAAAAAATTTATAATAATCTAAATTTTGCAAAAGGTCCTAGTCTAGGTACTGAATTTACTCTACTTATGCCTTATACTTATCTTGCTCATTATGATTTAATAATAAGCAAAAAAGGTAGAGAATTTTTAGAAAAAATAGAACTCCCTATAAATCTTATAAGAGTTTCAGTAGGAACTGAAAATATAGAAGAGATAAAAAAAGAGTTTTTAAGAGTAAAGGATTTAATTTGATACAAAAAGCAAATAAAAACAATATAAATAATATTGCAAAACTAATAATAAATGCAATAGATGATATAGCAAACACGCTAACTGGTGAAAAAGATGAAAAAAAGGTTATAAATACTTTAGAAAAGTATATAAAAATGGAGATTTGCCGTCTTTCACACAACAATATTTACACATATACAAAAGATGAAAAAATAGTAGGAATTTTAATAGCTTACTCTTCAAATGATGTTGAAACTTTGGATAAACCAATACTAGATGTTCTAAAAAACAAAGGAATTTTTAGAGATAGTTTTGAAAAAGAGTGTTTTTCAAATGAGTTCTATCTTGATACAATAAGTGTTGATGAAAACTTTCAAAGGCAAGGAATTGCCAAAGAGTTTTTTACCTATTTCTTTGATTTAGCAAAACAAAAAGGATTTAAAAAAGCTTCACTTTTGGTTGATTATAAAAAAGAGAAAGCTAGAAGTTTGTATGAAAAAATGGGCTTTTGTATAAATGATACATTAGAAGTATCTGGAACTAACTTTTATCATATGATAAAAGAAGTTTAATTTTTTGGAACTCAAATTAGAGCGAAACTTTGCTTTAGCAAATGTTGAGAAAGGTAGTTCTAAAGCACAAAAACATTAGCCTTAGAAAAGTGAAAATAACGACTATTTATAAATTTACAAACGAATTGTTGTTATTAACTCTTTAGATAGACCTAAAGTCGCAGTTCCAGAAAAGGCTAGTAACAAATTCTTAGTTCCAAAGAAACCAAAAACCTTAATACAAAAACCCAAAAAGCCAAAGTGGAATTTTTCCACTTGAACCAATCTCTATATCATCAGCAACTATAAAGCTATTTTCTATATCTTTGATTTGAGAAAAACTTTTATTTTTTCCACCTATTTCAAAAATAAATCTCTCATCTATTAAAAAATCTCCACTTGTTGGATATAAAACTTCATATTGCTCTTTTAATTGATTTGCAAAAAAAGTCTCTCTTATTGTTCCTATTTCATTTTGATTTGAGTAGGCAAAGTTTAAATTTGTATTTGCTAAATATAGTTTTTGAGGTTTTGTAAAGATATTATCACCTCTTGTTTTTGAATAAATAATATTAAACAAATTCCCACGACCTAAATAATAGATATATTGATAAAGTGTATTTCTATTTATCTCTATTTTTTGTGCAAGTTTTGATAAATTTAACTCATAAGGTTTACTTTGACAAATCAAAGATACAAGTTGTTTTAATTTTATAATAAACTTTGGTTCAATATTGAAAATATGGCTTAAATCAAACTCTATTGTGGTATTTATAACTTCATTTAACCTTATATAAAAATTCTCTTTGGGTGTATCAAAATAAAAAGGATAGTACCCATACTCCAAATACTCTTTGAAATACTCAAAAGGTTTAAAGTTTGAACTCAAATCATAAGCTATTTGCATATGATTTTCTACTAACTCATCAAGAGTATATTTGGGAAATTCTTTATTTAGTTTTAACTCTAGAAACTCTCTAAAACTCAAACCTTGGAATCTATATAAAATAGCTCGTCTACTTAAATCAGCTTTTGAATGTTCAAGTTTTAAAGCACTACTTCCACTAAAAATAACTTTTAAATCTAAATAATCATAAATTAGTTTCAACTCTTTTTCAAAATTATCAAGTTTATGTATCTCATCTATTACCAAAAGTTTTCCACTCTTTTGCGAAAATTCTTGTGCAAGTTCAAAAAGATTTTTACTGCTAATTTCTATATATTCGGCATTTATATATAGTTTCTCATTCAATTTTAAAGAAGATTTTTTAAGATATTGAAGTAAAAATGTAGTTTTTCCGATACCTCTATCTCCTAAAATACCAATTAATTTTTCATCAAAATTTACTTTAGAGAAAAAATATCTTTCATACGGAACATCAAATTTTTGTAAAAGTTGATAAAAAAGTTGTTGAATATTCTCCATACTTATACCTTTTGTTTATTCTAATAAGCAATTTTAACATATTTTGCTTATTTAAACAAGCAATTTTATTATTTTTTTGCTGCTTAGAATAAGCAAATAGTTTAAATCTTATAGCTTTATAGAACTTAAAAGTAATAAAAGTGCCAAAATAAACATAAAAATAGGAGCAACTATCTCTAAAATATTTACAATATTTTTTGATTTTGAAGATAATTTATGTAAACTTACTCCTAAAAATGATGAAGCAAAAATAACTATTGCCATACCTAAGCTTATACTAATACTAGCCATTATTACTGCAAAATAAGTTTTTAGTAAAAAAGCATAAACAAAAAGTAAAACAGTCCCTGGACATGGAACTATTCCAGCAGTTAAAACAAAAATCAAATCTTGTTTTTTACTTCTTTTTTTAACTACAATAGGTTTATTTTGAGATGTTTTTACAAAACTTATATTTTGATTTTGTGGTTTTAAATCAAACTTTGTAGTTTTTAACTCTACACTACAAGAGACACAAGAACAATTTTTTTTCTTTATTTTTCTATATAAAATATATAAAGCTAAAAACATAATTATTATTGCACTAGTAGCTGTAATATATGAAACACTATTTTCTAAAAAATTATTTAACACACTTTGAAGAATAAAAACTGAAAAAATAACTATAAACAAAGCACCTATTATATGTACAAAAGCACTTAATAGTGAGATTATAAAAGCTTCAAAATAAGTACTTTTTTGAGATGAAAAGTACGAAAATGCCAAAGCTTTTCCATGACCAGGTCCTAAAGCATGAATTACTCCATATAAAAAAGATGCCATAAGTAAAAATATTAAAGCAAATTTATCACCATTTTCAATATCTACCAAAGATTTTTTAATATTTTCTATAAATTTATCTAACAAACCTTTTGGCTTTTCATCTACCTTTACAATTGTTGGCTCAATATTCTCTTTTTTCTCTTGCTTTAATTCATCACTTAAATTCTCTTTTTTAATCTCTTGTTTTTGAGATAAATTTATATCATCAAAAGTATATGAAACTTCATTTATTTTTATTGATTTCTTAAATTTATATAGAGTATCAAAAGTCTGATTTTTAGCTTCAAATATTGTAAAGAAATAGCCATCTTTGTCAAAAACAGCAATTCTTAAACTACTTTTATCATAAATTCTTTGATTTAAAGATATATTGTACTCAAACCCTAGAATACCTTTTTTAAAACTCATTTTGTAATCTTTAACTACAAAATTCAATTTTTTCTCTTTTGTATCGTTGTCATAATAGATTTTTGTTATAAAATCTTTAGAAGCTAAATAATCAATTAAAGAATCTTCTATTAACTTTAACTCTTTACTATCAAAAGTTTTATCTAAATTCAAATCATATATTTGTAGAAGCTCATCTGTAAACTCTTTTTCAAATTTCCACTTTATATTTATAGTTTCAATATTCTCATTATTGGCTTTTATATCTGTATAAATATATGTTTTTGGAGTATAAACTGAACATAAAGCGCATCCAAATAGGAAGCTCTTTAAAAAAAGAAAAATTATAAAATATCTAATCATTTGTAACTTTTTGCTATTTCCTCTGCTGTTTTTATCAATTCATTTTCAAAATCTTCACTTAAAGGATCTATTATTACAATATTTGCATTAAGATTTTTTGAGATTGTTTTTGCTGTTGTTTGTGAAAATTGCTGACTTACAAAAAGTACCTTAATATCATGTTTTTTTGCTTCATCTATTAGATTTACTAACTCATTTGGTTTTGGCTCTTTCCCTTGCATCTCAATAGCAATTTGCTCTAAATCATATCGTTTAGCAAAATATCCCCATGATGGATGAAATACCATAAAAGCTCTATTTTTATAAGGTGCTAAAATATTTTGTAATTTTAAATCAAGTTTTGTAAGTTCATCTAAAAACTCTTCATAATTTGCTTTATAAAAATTACTATTTACTTCATCTATTTTAATAATTGCTTCATAAATATTTTTTGCTTGAATTTTTACTAAATTTGGCTCTAACCAAATATGTGGGTCAAGTGCATCTTCATCACCATGAGAATGATTGTGGTGTGAATGGTCATGGTGTTCGTGGTCGTGTTCACCTTCATCATGATGTTCATGAGCTAACATCTCTATTTTTTCAATTCCTAAAGTTGTATCTACAAAAATTGTATTTTTTGCATTTTGCTTAAATTTTTCAATCCAAGCTTTTTCACTAGGATCTCCTATTGTAAAATAAGCCTTTGAATTAAATAGTGCTTTCATAGCAGATGGTTTTGGTTCAAAATTATGTGGAGAGCTTCCTGGAGGCACCATTACATTGATATCAAATTTATCTTTTACAATTTTTTGTACAAAATATTTTTGTGGTAAAATTGTAACTGTAAGTTCTGGTTTTGAAGCAAATAAATTTAACATCAAAAATGTAACTATTAATAATATTTTTTTCATATATTTTCCTTATATGCAACTAAGTTGCAAAAATTTTTAAGAATTTTAATCATATTAAGCTTTAATGCAACTTAGTAGCATTTTTAATAGTTATTTAGATAAACTATTTTCATGGATAATTTAAAACAAACAAATAATTTCTCAAATATAAAACTAACTGTTGCTAGAAAATCTATCTTAGATATTTTAGTAAATTCAAAAAAACCCCTATGTTATGAGGATATAAAAGATAAAATATCTATGGACAAAGCAACTTTTTATAGAAACATAGCAATCTTTGAAGAGGAAAATATTGTAAACTCCTTTGAATCAAATGATAAAAAAAGATATTTTGAGATAAAAGATAAGGAACATATACATTTTATTTGCTCAAACTGTTCAGCAATTGAATGTATCTATGAAAATCCAAATTTTTCCCTAAATGATTATAAAATAGACAATATAATTCTAAAAGGAAAATGTAAGGAGTGTAATAAAAATGAATAATTCCTTTTTTACTAAAAGACATTTTGCACAAATTATAAAATTAAAACAACGATATAACTTTATTAAAAACTTTATCTCTATTGAAACTTTAAGTGGATTTATCCTCTTTGCTGTTACAGTTTTTGCTGTAATTATAGCAAACTCTAGCTATTCTGATTTCTATTTTGATATTTTAAAAAGCCCTATTTCTATAGGTTTTGGAGAAAATAGTTTCTCAATGAGTACTCTTCACTGGATAAATGATGTTTTGATGGCTATATTTTTCTTAGTTGTTGGGCTTGAAATAAAAAGAGATATGTTAATTGGAGAGCTTTCAAGTGTAAAAAAAGCCTCTTTTCCAATAATCGCAGCAATTGGAGGAATGATAATTCCAGCTTTAATTTACCTATTTTTAAATAAAGAGTACCCAATAGGCTTTGGAATTCCAATGGCAACAGATATCGCTTTTGCACTAGGTATTTTATTACTTTTAGGAAATCGTGTAAGTATGTCAATAAAGCTCTTTTTAGTAACTTTAGCTGTTGTTGATGATTTGGGTGCAATTGTTGTTGTTGCAGTATTTTATACAAGTGAGATAAATTATCTATTTTTTATTCATGCTTTTGTTGTTTATTCACTTTTATTACTTTTAAACTATTTTAATGTTAAAAAACTTCTTCCTTATTTAGTTTTAGGACTGTTTTTATGGATTTTTGTTCATAAAATAGGAATTCACTCAACAATTGCAGGAGTTTTATTAGCTTTTACAATTCCACTTAAAGATAAAAAGATAAAAGATATAAAAGTAGAAGAAAACAGTTCACCTTTAGAAAAACTAGAACATGCTCTACACAACTTTAGTGCTTTTTTGATTATGCCACTTTTTGCACTTGCAAATGCTGGAGTTATCATAGATTTTTCAAGTGTTATAGAGCATAAAATGATAGTTTTAGGAGTTGCCTTAGGACTTTTAATAGGAAAACCTATTGGTATTTTTCTATTTACATATATTGCTACAAAACTAAAAATTGCAGCAAAACCAGCAAATGTAACTTGGAGTGAAATAGTTGCAGTTGGTTTCTTAGGTGGAATTGGATTTACGATGTCAATATTTATCTCTAATCTAGCATTTAGTGATGAAAGAATAGTTAGTGCAGTTAAAATTGGAATTTTTGCTAGTTCTATTAGTGCTGCTATTATTGGTATAACTCTTTTAATTTTAAAGAGAAAATAATTTCTCTTTAAACTATTTTAAAACTCCATTTTCATAGAAAATGCAATATTTCTTGGTATTCCTAACTCATAAGAAGCAACCCAATAATCTTTATCTGTAAGATTTGCTACATTTAGATTAAAAGTTGTAGGGTATTTATCTATTTTTGTTTTATATCTTACTCCTGCATCATAAATTGTATAACTATCAATTTTCTGTAAATTTGTACTATCTTTATACATACTTCCAGAATGATATGCTCCACCAGTTAAAGTTAAACCTTGAATCATTGGAATATTATACTCTGCATAAAGTTTTAATAATAAATCAGAAACTCCTGTTGGTCGCTTTCCTTTTAAAGCTGGATTGTCTGTTTTATCAACTTCTATGTCCATCCAAGTTCCACCAGTCATAACAGTTAAATCATCAGTTATTTTTCCAGTTGCTACTAACTCTAATCCTTGATGAATTTGTAAACCATCTTGATTTATTGTTATTTTACCATTAGATGTTCTTTCTTCATAAGAGTTAGCTTTTTCTATTCTAAATAAAGCCGAACTTAAAAGTAAACTCTCAGAAACTGCATATTTAGCTCCTACTTCATATTGTTTACTTATATATGGGTCAAGAATTTTACCTGGGTCATTATATTCAATTGGATCATTAGGAACAATATCTCCTTTAGATAAGCCTTCCATATAAGTAACATAAGTTGTTAAATCTTCGAAAGGTTTAAAAATTAATGAAACTGTTGGAGTAAATTCTGATTTGTCATAACCTTCTCCATCTTTACTTCCATCACTATTATAATTTTTAGTTTCAACTGTTGTATAGTTATAACCAACTAAAGCACTCCAATTTTCAGTGAAAGTTATATCGTCACCAAGAATTATATTTGAATTTGTAGATTTACTTGATTTATATTTTTTCCCATAATCCCAACTTTGACTTAAGACTGTTGGTTTAGCCCAATTCATCATATCATTTGGATTTTTATATGCTGGAGAATTACCTGCACTCTTAGAATTATTTTCATATCTTTTTACATCCAAAATATCTCCTGAAGCTCCAAAAGTTAGTTTATGTTTAATACCTTTTGTATCAAACTCACTATCTAAATAAGCATATGCACCTTATGCAATATTCCAAGATGGTGTACTTTTTGAAACCCAACCATTTACCCAACCTGAATCAGCAAAATATGCAGGATACATATTTATTGATTCTTGTCTATCTTCTTTATACATATAAGCACTTCTAAATGTAAAAATATCATTTATATTCCAAGTTGCATTTAATCCAAATCTATCTGTTTTTGTTTCAAGATATGTCCAATCTGTAGTATATGTTTTATCATTTTTTAAAGGTTTTATCCAATAATTTAATGCTCCATAATTACTATCCTTATAAGCATAAAATCTAGAATCAATACCATCAATTCTATAATAAGTATGTGCTGCTTCTAATTGAAGTTGAAAATCATCTGTTACATTCCAATCTAATGCCCCACTTATTAAACTTCTTTCTACATTTTGATTCTGTTTTCCCGTCTCTCCATTTTGATATGACGCATTTAATCTATATGCAAATTTTCCCTTTTCATCTATTTTATCACCTAAATCAATATGCCCAAACCATTGTTGATTTCCATAATTTCCTAAAGTTAGGTTTATAAGTCTTTGATAAGTTGGTCTTTTAAGTACATAATTTGTTGTTCCACCTATCCCTTCACTTCCTGAAACTCCATACATAAATCCTGTAAGCCCATTTATTATCTCAACTCTTTCAAGTTCTTCCATAGCAATACCAGTTGAAGTAGAAGAAAGCCTTAATCCATCCATAATTCCTACTTGACTATGAAAGCCTCTAAATGCAGCATAAGGTGTTCCATAGACTGAAGTTGGGGCAGAGTTTTGAATAATTGGATTCATTTTATAAACTTGATCCATATCACCTGATATAGAATTCTCAATAAGTTCTTGAGGCATAACTGTCATAGAGTATGGAGTATCTTGTAGTGATTTTTCTCCCCAAGGTCCAACTTGTTTAAGCTCTTTTACAACATAACCATTTTCACTACTTCCACTTTTAGAGTTTTCATTCTCCGAAACTTCTATTGTATCAAGAAGTATTGTCTCTTTTGCCACTACTTGTGTAGTTAAAATCATTGATAAGCAAAGAGATAATGGTATTATCTTTTTTCTAAAAATTCTCATTTCCTTACTTTATTTTTATTGTAATAATCACTATTATTATACAAAGAAATAATGTCTTAAAAATGTCCTAATTAGATTTTTTAAAAATATTGAGAAAAAGAGAGTATTATCTCTCTTTTTTTTCTAAAAGATATTCATATCTTTTATCTGTTAGAAGCTTCATAAATGCTACTAAAGCATCTACTTTTCTATCATTTTGAGCATTTGCTTTTAACTCTTTTAAAGATATTGTATCTTTATGCTCTGGTTCATCCCAAGGCTCTTTTGTTTCAGGATTTAGAACTCTTTCTTTATTATTATATTTATCATAAAACTCTACAACTGTTCGCAAATCTTTAAAAACTCCATTATGCATATAAGGAGAAGTTACAGCTACATTTCTTAAAGTTGGTGTTTTGTATTTTCCTATTTGATTTTTATCTTTTACATTTGTATTTGCTAAAAGCCCTAAATCTTTCTCTTTAACACCATTTTTATCTCTTAACTCCTTATTTACAGGAACTCCAATATTATGAAATTCATAATTCGTAAAAGTTTCACCCTCTTTTCCTTCACCTTTTAAAACATGGCATGTAGCACAGGAATTATTATTATTTGAAAAGAAAATTGACATTCCTAAATCTTCAAGAGGAGTTAAATCATATTCTCCTCTTAAGTATCTATCATATTTTGAATCAAAAGGGGAAAATTCATCTGTCTTTTCAAAACTTGCAATAACTTCTGTCATAGCTTTATAAGCTTTTTCATTATCTTCAAATATATCATTTCCAAACATAGATTTAAAACTATCTACATAAAAACTATTCTCTTTTAATCTATCAACAACAGATTTTTTATCTGGCATTCCCATCTCAATTGGATTTAATGGTGGACCACCAGCTTGTCCTTCCAAAGAAGTCTCTCTTCCATCCCAAAACTGTCCACCTTTATAAAGAGCCTTTTTTTCATCAAAATGGAATTTTGGAGAAAATTTTGCATAAGAAGCTGTTGGGGCTTGTCTATCTCCTAAAGATTTTAAATCATCTCCTAAAGATGCCATTTTATTTATACCATTATCTCTATCATCAACAAAACCAGCTTCTGGATTATGGCAAGTTGCACAACTTTGAGTTCTATTCTTTGATAAATTCACATCAAAAAATAAAGCTTTTCCTAAATCCTCTTTTGAAATACTATTTGCTAGTAAGTTCGATGCTAGAAGTGTGCAAAGAGCTATGTTTTTTAAATTTTTCATAAATTCCTTTCTTTTTTAATAAGTTTATAAATGGTCGTAAATACAAATCTTTTATTGAACTATAATCACTCATTTGATTTTTTCTAAGCCCAAATTTAAGAATTTTTACATCTTTTGAAAGAGCTAAACTTCCAAAAACTCTATCCCAAATAGCAATATATCCTCCATAATTTTTATTAAAATGTTTCTTATCATGATGAATTTGATGCTGTTTTGGAGATAAAAACCACTTTTCTATAAAAGAAAAATAAGCAAATGGAACATGAGAGTGCCTTAAATTTGAACCAAAAATTGAAGTTATGAAAACCAAAATATTTACTCCAAAAACCATATAAATATTTATTTTTGCACCAAATAGATATATAAAAATACCTGTTATAAACCCTACACTAAAAGCATATCTAAGTCCAAATAAGAAATTTTCAACAGGATGAACTCTATAAAATGTAATAGGAGTTAAAACTTTTGCACTATGATGAACTTTATGAAACTCCCAAAGAAATGGAATTGTATGCAAAAATCTATGTAACCAATATCGTGTAAAATCACTAAATACAAAAATAGCAACTGTATAAAGAATTGTTATCTCAAAATATGTAAAATAATTAATTTCTATAAAACCAAAATTCTGATATAAAAATTTATTTGTAAAAAGTGAAACACTCTTTGCACTAAATATAAGAGGAACTATTAAAAAAATATTTACTAAATTTGATAAAAAAAAGTAAATATAATCGAGCTTTGCACTAGGATGTAACCAAAGTTTATGAGAGAGTATTAATTTTGTATTTTTATTTGTAAAATAAAAATACAAAATAGCTAAAAAAAAGCTAGAGAGTATATATAACCAATATACTCTTTTATTTGGATTGGTTAAAAAATCAAGGGCAAGAAGCTCCAATTTTAATCTCCATCTGCATCTAAAATTTCAGGTTTTAATCCTAATTTTTCAATTATTGTAATATAGTATAAATCATGAATTTGTGCTGACAAATCAAAAAGTTTTTTTGCATTTGTAAAATCATCTTGTGGCAAACCTTTTAACTCTTTTTTTGCTTCATCAATTTTTAAAACAACAGCTTCTAAATCACTTACAGCATTCTTATTTTTTGCTAAATTTAGAAGATTTATATAGTTTTGATTAGCAATCATCTCTTTTTGAGCATCTAAAATAGCATCTATTGCAAGAAAAGAGTTTTGACTTAAAAAATACTCTGCTCTACTATTTTTAGCATCATTTTTATATTTTGAAGATAATCCAGCAGGATTTCCAATTCTCCACTCTTTTAATCTATATGAAGAAGCAACTAATGTATTTATCAACTTTGCATTATCTTCTAGTTCATTTGGAACTCCACTTTTTAAATAAGTTTCATAAACCTCTTTAATCTCTTCTAATTTTGAAATAATTGAACTCAAAATCTCTTTTACAATCTCTTTTTTTCTACTATCTAACTCTTTTGAAGAGAAAATAACATACTCTAAGGCATTTACTGTCTTAAATGAGTTTTTAAACAGAGCTTTTTTTACATCAGTTTGACTATCTATTACCCTTTGCATTTGAGAATTTAAATCCTCTTTTAAGTTATTAAAAACATCTATATATCTTGGAGTATCTAAATAATCACTATTTATTTCTCCTGCTAAATAATTAGCTTCAACTCTTTTCCAATCTTGTAAAAACTCTGTAAAATTAGCACTATTTATATTCTCTTGCAACTTTTTTGCACTATTTATTGCACTTTGTGTATCTTTTAATGCTACATTTTTAATAACACTTTGAAAAACTGAACTCTCTGCATTTAAACTTACAATAAAAAACAAAAATATTAAAAATATCTTTTTCACTATAACTCCTCTAAAAATTTAATTAATTTATCCCTATCTTTTTTATCTAAAGATTTATAAGCTTCTTTACTTGCTTTTGCTTCTCCACCATGCCATAAAATAGCCTCTTCAAAAGTTCTTGCTCTTCCATCATGAAGAAGTCTTGGCAATTCATTATTTATTTTTTCATGTAAAGCCAATCCCCAAAGAGGTGCTGTTCTCCACTCTTTCTCATTTGCACTAAACTCAACTCTTCCATCAGCTAAATCTTCTCCCATATCATGAAGCAGAAAATCTGAAAATGGAGATATAGAAAAACCTAATTTTGTCTTAAAATCACTTATATGACACTTTACACAAGCTAGTTTTTCAAAGATAACAAAGCCCTCTTTATACTCTTTTTTATCTTTATTAGTACTATATGTTTTTATATTTTTCAAATAATAACTTATTGCATCTAATCTATTATCAGGTAAATCTATACTATCTTTTGGTTTTGGAGCTTCTAAACACTCTTTTTGAAAACTTGTACATTTTTCATTTGGCTCAATAGTTGTTGTAAGCCCTATATCATTTGAAGCAGCAAATGCCACTTGCTCTTTTAATTTTGCAACACTCGCTTTATGAGTATATCGACCTAGTTCATACTTTTTTGAAATAGGAGAATAGACAAAATTTGCTTTACCTCGTATTCCATCTCTATTTTTATCTTCTAAGTCCTCATTTTTTAATATCTCTTCATCTAAAATCAAAGATATCAATCCAACACCATTTAAACTTTGTGCGATTCTATATGAAATATTTGTATCATCTCGGACCTCTCCATAGTTTAAATTTTCTAAACTATATTTTGGTTTTTGTAAAACTACTTTTGTTCCATCATCTAAAACTTCTATCTTCTCTTCAAAATCTAGTTTTATATTCCCTTCAAATGGTACTCCAAAAATTCCATTTATTGCTAATTGTTCTCCATAAACTGGGTGTGGTATAAAACCCTTCTTAAAAAAAATCTCTCTATTTTCATCTGTTTTATCATTTTTGACTGATAATCGTGCAAGTAAAGCCCTTGAATTTGTTAAATCTTTATTAAAAAGTTTACCTCTACCATTATTTGGATGACAAGAGATACAACTATTTGCATTAAAAAGTGGTCCTAAACCATCTCGTGCCGTTGTAACACTAGGAGCTTTTACCCAAGGAATATTAAAAAAGCTTCTTCCTAGCATAAATATATCTTTCTCTTCATCATTTAAGCCATCAATTTGTTTTAAAAGTAGTTTAGAATCTTTATTATTAGAAATATATTTTTTTTCTATATTTGAAGCAAAAAGCCCTATGCAAGAAATTGCAAATAGGGCTTTTAGTAGTATTAATTTTTTAAACATTTATATCTATTATAGTTTTGTCTCTTCAGGGTCTGTAACATCATCTGTTGTTAGTTTGATATTGTTTGCTTTCGCAACAGTTATCATCTCATCTCCTAATTTTCTCAACTCATTTTTTAATTTTACTAAAACTTTTGATTGAGAGTGTTCTGGTCTAATTTGATAATCAAAATGTACTTCAGTTTTCGCAATTTTATCAACACTTTCAATTTTTTCTTCAATATCACTCATAAGTTTTAAAATTCTATCTTTATCATCTTTATTTAAAGAGTCAAGTAAAGATTCACCATATTTTTTACCATTATAAGTAGAAGTTAAAATATTTTTAAAACCTTCATAATTTTTTGCTAAATCTCTATGAGTATTATCTGAGAAACAAGAGTGTTCATCTTCTTCACTTGGAGTTAAAACTGCAACTGCAATTCTTTCATTTGCTAATTCAGATTTTATAAATACTCCCATTCCAGCAATAATTTGTTGCATAGCCTCTTTTTTTGCAATATTTCTATCTTTATTTTTACCTTTAATTTTTCCTAAAAGAGCCGCTCTATAAAGCCCAGCATTTCCATTGATATCTTTTGCCCAAGCACTACTTACAACATTTAAATCTTCAACCAATTTTTCTGTAACAACTTTTAAATATTGTAATCTTCTATCTTTATTAGCATCAGTTGTAAAATCACTTAATGGTCTTAAACCAGCTACCATAGCACCATTTGTAATCTTATCTTCTAAGAAATTATTATAATCTTGATCTTGTCCCCAAAGTAAAAACTCAATAGCATGGTATCCTGTACTTACATTAGCTTCTCCACCATTTTCATTAAGTTCTGTTAAAGCTTCTACTGTAATTTTTGTAACATCAACCTCTTTTGCATCTTCTCCACCTGGATTAAACTTTCCAACAGTATCAATAATATTTCCCGAAGTTCTTTTTCCTTCTGCATCAATAGTATAATCTATCATATTTTCATCAAGAGGCCAAGCATTAATTTGTCCCTCTAAAGCACCATAAGCTTTCTCTATCCACCCATCTTCTGCATCAATTGGACCATTTGAAAGTCTAAAAATCTCTGTTGAACCATAAGACTCTCTTGCTTGTAACCAAGCTTTTTTAGCCTCATCAAGACCTGCTTGTGTAGGGTTTGCTACAAATTTATTAATAGTTTCTTGAAGAAGTTTTGCATCATTTAAGGCTTGTGTATAGTTGTCAAGTGCAATATTTGCATAACTTTCAAGGAAAGATAAATTTTTTGTAACTGCTATTTGTTCGCTATTATTAGCTTTTTGAGAAGCTGTTACATTTAAAGCTAAAGCCGTAGTTATTGAAAGGCTTATTAATATTCTTTTTCCAAATTTCATAAATTTTCCTTTTAGTTTTAATTTTGAAATTAAAGCAAAATATAACTTTAATTTCACTTAGCATTGATAATAATTATCAAGATTTTTCATAAGAAATTTTTAAGATTCTTAATAATCTCTTTTCCATTATCACTATCTTTTTCTTTCCCTAAAGCTTTATTTAATTTCTCACCTAATTTATCTATATTTTTTTCCAATTTTTTTTCTAAAATATCTTTTACATCAAATGAAAGAGTTGGATTATACAAATCATTTTCTAAAACAACAGAAAATTTATTATCTTTAATTTGTGTATCAACTTTAGCAAATATAGTATTTTTTTCTAAATCTATTTTAGAATTATTTATCTCAATTTTACTTTTTGGACTCTGCATTAAAAGATTTGAGATTAAAATTTTATCTTCAATTTTTGTATTTAATTTTGAAGTTTCATAAATCTCTTTTGTTAAATCCACTTTAGCAAAACTATTTACAAGTTTTGTAAAATCATTCTCCAAAAAATGTCCATTTACAAAATCCCCTACTAAATCCCCTTTTTTTACTAAAAGATTGTAATTTAATTTTAAATTTACTTTCGAATCAAAATTCTCTTTTTGGTTCATTAAATATAATAACTTTTTCATACTTGCATCTTTTAAATTTACATCTAATATATTATCATTTAAAACAAAATCAAAATTTCCATTTGCAAGAGTTGATTTTCCATCTACAAAGATTTTATTTTTTATAATTTTTAAATCTCCAATTAATTTGATATCCCCTCTTAAAGCAATTTTTGTAAAATCTTTAAATTTTGATAAATCATTTGCAATAAACTGATATTTACCTATTAAATTTGAAGTTTTAAAACCAAAAACTAAATCATCTATATCAAAATTAGCAATATTTGATTGAGTAGTTATTTTTGAAATTGCACTATCTTTTTCAAATTTTGTATCAATTTTACTATTTAAAATAATATTTTCTTTAAGATTTTGATTATAAACTGCATTTATAACCTCATTTATTAGCTTAACATTTTTTAAATTTACAATACTATTTCCATTTAGCTCTTTTAAATTTTTTATCTTTCCAAATGCTTCTAAATCTCCAATAGCATAAACTGGTTCATCTAAAAGTTTTAATAATTTTTCAATTTTTGCACTTTCAATTCTAAACTCTAATTCGTTCAAAGAGCTATCTTTTATCTCAATTTTATAGTTTGTTTTACTCTCTATAATATTTGAAGCTCCTTCTATATTAATATTTTTATTAGTTGATTTTAAAACTCCTTGGCTTTCAAACTCTCCTTTAAGCTTTTTACCTATAAAACTTTCAATTTTCTCAAGATCTTTTACAAAAAGATTAAACTTTCCAAAATAATCATAATTTGTTAAATCAAACTCAAACTTATCAAAAACTAAATTTAATAAAGAGCTTTTTAAATCAATATTAAGAACTGCTTTATTCTCTAAAAAAGTGCTATTAACTGAAGTATCAAAATTTATTTTTGAAGATAGTGTTTGATTAAACTCTTTATTTATTACCTCATTATTAAAAAACCCTTTCTCTATATTTGCTTTTAAATCTCCACTTATATTTTGTGATTTGAAATCCTTAATATTTGCTTCTATATTTAAAATTCCTTTAGAGTATATTGGCTTATTTAATAAATTTAAAAACTCTTCAACTTTTAAATTTTTAGCATTTAACAAAATAGTATCTATTTTAAAATCATTTAAAGTTATATTATAATTTGTCTCTCCACTTGCAAAATTAGAAACTCCATTTATTACAGAATTTTTTTCATCTCCTACAAAAGTTCCATTTGTAAAAAAAGCACCTTTTAATTCAAAATTTATTAAATTTTTTAAGTTTTCAAGTTCATTAATTTTGATATCATATTTTAAATCAACTCTTTTTTTTAAAAGCTCAAAATCACCATTTACATTTATATAGGAGTTATCATCTATATTTGCATTAAAATCTAATGTTTTAAATGTAAGTTTTAGTTTTTCAACTTTTAGTTTCACTCTATCTTGTTCACTATTTACTCTATTTTCAATATATGATGCAATTATTGAATTTCCATAATTTGTAAATAAAACTCCAAAGAGTAAAGATATAATTAGTAAAATTAAGATCAAAAATATAATAAAAAACTTTTTCATAAAACCCCTTTTCTTAAATAATTATGAAAATTATAACAAATAAAAAATAACAGTTTTATATTTTTAGCTAATTTTTAGCAAGATTTTTTTATAATCACAGCCGTCAAAGTACTTAGTAGGGATACGCAAGCCGAATTTACTTTGAAAAAATTTATAAAAGGAAAAGAAATGAAAAAAATCGTTCTTTTAATGCTAGCTATTGCTGGTTTTGCATTTGCTGCTGATGAAGCAGTTGTTAATGAAACTTTAAAAGCTTACTCTGTAGTAGCTGCTGGTATCGGATTAGGTCTAGCTGCTCTTGGTGGTGCTATTGGTATGGGTAATACTGCAGCTGCAACTATTGCTGGAACTGCAAGAAACCCAGGATTAGGTGGAAAATTAATGACAACTATGTTCATTGCATTAGCGATGATCGAAGCACAAGTTATTTATGCACTTGTTGTTGCTATGATTGCATTATATGCAAACCCATTCCTATAATAGTTAAATCACAAACAGATTTGATAAAACTATAAAGGTCGAGAAGTTTTCTTCTTGACCTTTTTTCTTCTTAATTTTTGCGGCTGTGGTGGAACGGTAGACACGCTATCTTGAGGTGACTTTTAGGTTGTGGTGTTGAGTTATGATATTGCGGATATGGTGGAATGGTAGACACGTGGGCTTGAGGTGCTCATGAGAAAACTCGTGCTGGTTCAAATCCAGTTATCCGCACCATTTTATTGGAACATCTAACTTAATCAATAAATTTTTAATGTAATTGCTACCTGTGATTTTATAATATAACTTTTATAATTTTCAAAATCTTAATTTAATTTTTTATTGTCAAAATGTATCAATCTTGTTAGCTTTATTGCACACCTTATTACACATATTTTTATTAATTTTATAATTTCAAATACCCAAAATTTTAAGTTTTTTTTAATATTACAATTACTAAAAAGATTTGCTTTTATATTAAAATATCTTAGTATTTAAACTATTTACTAATACAAAAGCCCATAATATAGAATAAATTTTAAATTAAATATAGATAGATTATTACTATTAGTATTATCGATAAAATCTAAAATGAAAAAATTTATTTTAAACTTAAATATTAAAGGGATTTAAATATTCAAATAAAAGATTATACAAAGATTCTCTTTCTCTTTTTTCAAACTTATTCATCAAATTATAACACTCAAGAATCAAATTTTCATCTATTACTATTTTCAATTCTTTTAAAATAATAAATTTAATATATGGTTCTAGATTATTAAAAAATTCTTTATTTTCATAATAATCATGTAAATACTTCTCTTCTTCTTTATTAAAATTTTTCCTTCCATCAGTAAGATTATGTGTATATTCTATTAATGCAAATTTTGAAAGTTCTTTTGGATTATTTTTTAAATTCTTAAATGAAAAATTTTTCCAACCAAAAAAATTAAATATTTCATTTCTATTTGCATAATTCAGATAAATTTCTATTTTATTAGATAATTTTTCACCATATAAATTATAAATATTTTTCTTCATTTCATTAGAAAAAGATTCATCATTTTGCTTTAATTTTTCTATTAATGCATCATTTATATGAATAACTTCTAAATTTTCAAAATCCCATATACTTTCAAGTTTATCAGATTTTGTAAGTATATTTTTTTCTTGATATGAATACATATTATAATTTCTAAAAAAATCATTGTTCTTATTATCACCCGAAAGAAAATTTATTATTGTTTTAAGTCTTTCTTTTATGTCCGTATCATTAATTAATTCAATTTTAGTGAGAATTAAATCTTTTTCTCTGAAATTAAATTCTTGAATAATAATAATCAAATATTTTTCTTTTAAATATTTATTAGTTACAGAATTAATTTTGTTAACAAGACCTTCAATACCAACATTTCTAATATTATGTATACTTATAAAATGACTTATTGTATTTGCAAATTTTTCATCAATATTTTCATCATTTTTAAGTAAATTATCAAATAATTTAATAAGAAATTTTTCTTTAAAACTATTCCTTATTTCAAATCCTATTTTTATGAATGCTTTAAAAAAATATTTTTCTTGTTTATATGTATGAATTAATTTTTGAATAAAATTAAATATAAATTTATTTTTAGAATTAAAAATTAATATTTGATAAATATTAATTAGCAAATTCTCATCATTTTCTGATTTAATTAACTCTTCAAATTTATCTAAAAAAGCATCTCTATATATGCTATAAACAATCTCACCAAAAATCTTTGAAAAAGATTGAATTAAACTTTTTTCATCATGATTTTTTAAGATTAAACAATATTTATCTATAATTTCGGATTTTAAATCATTATTAATCTCTACATCATCAATTAATATCAATAATACAAGCTGTAAAAGTCTGTAAAATTCAGAGAAACAATCTTTAACATTCAAGATATCAGTAATGAAATTTGTTGCTTTTACTCTACCTGAAATTCCTTTATTTGATATTTTAATATTTGCAATAGCAAGTCTTAATACTTCACTCCATCTAGCATCAAAAACATAATTTTCTAGAGAAATCAAATTTAAATCCCACTTTGATTTTAATTCCAATGCAGCCAAATATTCCTCAAATGTCAAATGAACAAATCCATATAAATCACCTTCAATATCTTTTCTATAAAAAAATCCTGTATATTTTTCTAAAAATTCTTTAAATTCAACAAATTCCTTTTTTGCTAAAAGTAAATCTACTCCATTAACCTCTTGATAAAGTTTTATAAATTCTTCTTTAAACACATGTTCTTCAATCAATCCTTTATTACTTCTTGAATGAATTTCAAATGCGATATGAGGTAATATTTCAAGTATTGTTCCCTTATCTTTAAACTTACTATTTTCTTGAAATCTAACCCTAACCCAATTATCAAGAAATGTTTCTGTTGCTATGTCATACAATTCAACTCTTTTATTTGGTAATTTCTTTGATTGAAAAAATATCATTGCAATTATTGTCATTAATAATGGATTTTTGGCAAATTTTATAACTGAATTATTTCTAGAAATTGATAAAAACAATTCCTCTGCTAATCTTTAATATTTACTATGAATTTCTTCAATTTCTAATTCTGTTATATCTTTTTTTACATTAATTTCATTGAAGGCAATCGCATTGTACCATTTACTAGAAAATTGTTTGATATCTTTTTGTGTGAAATCTAATAGTTCCGATTCTAAAAAATATCCATTTAAACTTGATTCTCTATATCCTATCAATCTTGATGTTACAATGTATCTGTTATAAGGATATCTTGCTTTTAAATCAATAATATTTTTAACTATTTTATTTCGAATTGAACTATCTGTAATTTCATCTAATCCATCTAAAAGAATTAACAAATTCGACTGTTCCAAATTTTCTATAATAACATTATGATATTGAGAATCCAAACTTATAATATATTCGAATAAATTCTTTTTATTACAATCATACCACTCTGCGTATTCAGAAACTTTAATTAATATAGGAATGATATTGTTATAAGGCCAATCGGTTTCTCTATTATCTGCTATAAATCTTGTAATATATTTTAATAATGTAGATTTACCAGAACCAGGGTCTCCTAATATTACAAGAGCTCTATTATCTAAGATATTAATAATTGATTGTAATAAAGATAATGAATTATTTTCAGATTTTTCTTCATCAAAAATAATATCTTCTACAATATATGTTTCATCTTCTATATTATTTTTTAATTTATTTGAGTTAATTTTTAAAGGTATAAAAATATCAGTCAATTTCATGTATATATCTTTCCCTGATATTTTTGGAGAAAAACCTGCTAATTCCAAAAGTTCATATTTTCTAATCATAAATGAATCGAAATCTACTCTATTTTTCATATAAGAAGAATTATCTTTTAAATAGTTAGATACTAATAACTTTTGTATATTATCAAATCCAATTATTTTATCAGCTATAACATTAATCATTTTTGCTAAGTTGTCTATTTTAAGTGTTTCTTTAAGAATTATTGAAATAGCATCATTAGACGAAATATCTTTAAAAAATAATATTTCATAATGTTTCATTAAATTCTTGAAAGAAAAATAAACTATACTATTCTTATGAATTTTATTAAAATCCATTCCATATTCAATAAAAATAATTTCTAAAAATTCTTCTGAGATATTCTCATTTTGAATTATATTAAAAAAATTCGTATTCTTTTGATTTGAAAAATTATTTATTACATTAAATAATTTTTCATCATCTTTTTTAATTTCAGCTATTAATTTTATATAATAACTATTATCACGTAAAATTCCAACATTTTCATTTTTAAGTGCTTTAATAAAAGATTCTACAAATATTTTTTTTAGTGTCTTTTCATTATCTCTAAACAAACTATTTAATTTATCTGTTGTTTTATTTGCAAATAAACTTACACTGTACGGTATAACAAAATATTCTAAAAATCCCATAATTAAAATTCCTTTTCTTCATAATGAATACATTTTATATAATTAAGTTAATAATATCAATATTATCCTATAAGAATCATTATTTTTAATGTTTTAAAATACAAATATTATTTGTTTGATCTGGCTACACGAAACAAGACATAGAAAAATACTATATTAAAATTAGTTTCAATCATTAAAGTGATATAATAAATAATATTTCAAAATGTAATATTTTAACTACTTATTCAAATAATAGTATAAACTTCTCATATAAAAATTTATTATTCAAAAGGCTAGTTATGGCTAATAAAAGAATTGCTATAAGAATTGATAAAGAAATTTGGCAAGAATTTAAAAGAATTCTAAAAGTTGTATATAATGTAAATCATAATCTTTTTTTAGAAAATTTTATTTATTATAGTAATTTTCCAGAAATAGACAAAATCATTAAATTTAGAGGTGGAAATACATATATAAACAAATTATCAGAAGATAATACAACATGTCATATTACATTATGGAAATCTTATAAAGTTAAATATTCTTTGGAAAATATATCATATTATTTAAGGGAAATTATTAATTTACTTGTAATAAATCCAGAATTATTTATTTATATTTTTGATATTACTGATTATCCTATAGAATGGAATATGGATATTGATACACAAAATGAATTTATGCTCCCTTTTTCAATTCATAAAAACTCTATTTTTGAAATAAATAATTTATTATTAAAAGATTTTGTATCTATCATAAATGATATAAATACATATAAAGAATTAATTCAAGAAGAATTAGATTATAGAAGATTTTCAAATTTTAGATTTGAGCAAATGACCTATGAAAGATATAGTTATATTGAAAAGTTTAATAATTTATTAATAAATATACGTGTACAAATTAAATTGGATAAAGAAGATTATCACAATGAAAATTACTCTAAAATTATTACTCTTTATTGCAAAAAATATGAACTAATTTTAATTTATATTTATAAATCAATTGTAATGAAACAAAAAAGAATTAGTAATAACTTAACTAAAATAAGAAATGATATATTAAAAAAATACAAACGATGTATATCTCAAATTGATTATAAAATATCAATTGAAGAATTTATAATGCATATTTTATTCAATGAATATGAACTAGCTAAATTTGCAATGACTGGAAATATAGAAATAAATCCAAAAAATATAAAGAAACTAAATAAAAATATAAATTTCTTAAAATAAAGAAAAATTACCACCACTCCTAAAAATAGCTTTTATTTCAATTAAAATTCATTTGTAAAAAAAGCTATATTTTACCACATCCCTACATTATAAGCATTCTAAAGCCATTTACAAAAAAAACATATTCTCTTAAAATTTCAAAAATCAAAATAAAAAAGGAACAAAAAATGGGAATTATAGATTATCTAATCAGAAATTGTTTATTTAAGAGTATTGTATATACAAGTATATTTTTGGTATCAATAGGTCTAATCTTTTTAGATTATAGCAATTTAAAAAATATTCAAATTGATAGTTTATCTCAATATGTTAACTCAAATTCTATCTCTCAAAATTTAAATTTAGTTTTAGAATCTTTAATAAATGGATTTAAAAATAGTTATGTATTAACAATCTTTTTTCTCGGCCTAATATACATTAATTTTTATGCTTTTTTTAAAGCAATTATTTTTAGAAAAGAGATAAATTTACCATTTTCTTTGAGCTTTTATCAATCAGTTAAAAATTATTGGTGGCAAAAAAATTCTGTAAAAATTAGTCATGATAAATTTAATAAACTAAAAAATAATAAAATTTTTTATACAAATTCCGTTTCAATTGATATTGAAAAGTATCAAAATTTGAAAGAAGAAATTATTCAATATTTAAAATTACCAGTTGATTATGAATTAGATGTAACTAGATATGGACAGAAAGGTGTTTTATTAGAATTTTATAAATTACCAAAAATAATAAACTTTGACATTAAAGAACTTGAAAAAGGTAAATTATTTTATGGCTATTCTAAAAATGGTAAATATTCATTACCTCTAAGTGAACAAACATCGGTTGTAGTTGCTGGTGAAAGCGGATCAAGTAAAAGCACATTTTTAAATGTATTGATGGCTTCTACTTTATATAACTTAGATTTAATTGAACATTTATATTTAATAGATCTCAAAGGAGTTGAGCTTGCCAGATATTCTAAATTAAACAAAATTTCATTTGTAAAAGATATTGATAATGTTTTAAAAATAATTAAAGAATTAAATCAAATTATGAAAAAACGTTATGACTATATGATTGAAAAAGAACTTATAAAATTTGATGGCCCATACATTTACTGTGTTATCGATGAAATAGGAACGATTAACACTCAAAATGATAAAAAAATAAAAGATGAAATATTTGCAAATTTAACTGAACTTCTACAAAAAGGACGTGCATCAAAAATAATATTTCTAATTTTTTCTCAGAAGATTGATTCTGTGAATATTCCTACAAATGTGCTAACTAATATTCAATCAAGTGTATTAATGAGAACGGATAGTGATTTTAATATAAATAATACATGTGGCACAAAAGAGCAAGTAGCAAAAATCACAAAAGTAGATGCTGATTCATTTCCATTCGGACGAGCAATAGTAAAAAATGGAATTACTAGTGAAAAAATGTTAATACAAGTTCCGTTAATAGATTATTATGAATATAAAAAGATTGTTGAAATATAAATATTTAGTAAGAAAAAAGTGACTCTGTTGCTTTTTTCTTACTCTTGACTAATAGATACAAAAAGTTCGCGAGGTTCAAAAAATGAGTAAAAAAATAAAAAAAATGGCTAATTACTATAAAGATGTTTTTAACAAAAAAATGAAAGTAAAAAATGCATATTTATCAAAATTAAGAATTAAAGATTTAGAGAAAAATGAATTAATAAACTTAAATAATAATATTGAATATATGATAAAAATGATTATCTTTATCTTGTATTTAACTCTATTGGTTTACAGGAGAAATTTGAAAGTAATAATAATTATTGTACATTATTCTTAACATTAACTCTTAATAGTCCTTTTCACCAATTTAAAGAAAATAGAAATAAAAAATTAATTAGAAATTATAAATATATAGAAGGTAATTCGATAAATCTTGGATATAAAATATTAAATATATTTTTTAAATCTGTATATAAAGATTTTAAAGTTAATAATAAATTTGAAAAAATAGAGTTTATACGTGTTTTTGAAGCACATGCAGATTTTACACCTCATTTACATTCTTTAATTTATATAAAAAAAGAACACTTAAGTCTTTTTGAAAAATATTTAAAAAATAAAATCAAAATGAATGAAAATATTGGTATTTATAAAATAGAGATAATTGAAAATATTACAAAAAGTTCCTCTTATATTCTAAAGTATGCTAAAAAGAGTTTTGATTTTACAAATAATAATTTTAAAGTCTATTATGGTTGGCGACTTGCAAATAAAATTAGAGCTTATACTTTTACTAGACAATTTATTTCAAGAGACTTATTTAACAAAATAAGTTTTCATTTTTCAAAGAATTTTGTATTTGATGAAGATTCATTTGATGTGTTTGAAACAAAAAATTTATATAAATTGATAAATAATTTTACTCAACTCAATCAACAAATAATAAATACTGTAACTGGTGAAATAACTAAAAAAGAAAAAATATCTGATGAAGATGATATGTTCATTGTTAACCTTTCAAAAAATAGACAAACTGTTGAGAATTGTGATAATCATAAAATAATTGAAATTCAAAAATACGTATTTAATTCTGAATTAAAATTTTTGATTCAAAAATTAAATAAATACAATTTATATAATAACTTTAATTTTTTTATAGCTCAAGAATTATCTACTAATTGTTTTCAACTAAAAGAAATAACATTTAGATTTTATCTATTGATTTTTTTACAAACGTTAAAAAACAAAAAAAGATATATCTATAAATTTAATAACTTTCAAATATACAAAAAACATCATTCAAATTCAAAATTTGATTTAGTTTTTAATAAAAAAGACTGGATAAGAACAAACTCCCTGCAATAGTGCATAGTAACAATATATAAACTTATTTAAAAAGGATTAAATTGTGAGTAAAGAACTATTCGAAAAAGGTTTCAGTATAGAAACAACAATAAAAGGTGTTGCTGTTGCAATTCGCCCAGCTAATCAGAATTCAGAAAAAAAAGGTGCTCAATTGCAATTTGCGACAATTACAAATAAAGGACTTCAAACAATTGATGTAAAAGTTGAAGCTTCGAGAGAAGAAGATTTACAAAAGTTTATTAATCAATATGTTGTGATTACTAATGTAAATGTTTCTAAAGTAGATTTTAATACTTACTATTCTTGTCCTGATATTAGTTTAGTAAAAATTGAAAATATTAAAGGTGCATAATATAAAAAAGTTTTTGACGACGCTTAATATATTATGCAATTATATTTTAGCAAAGATATAATTTTTTATCTTTGCTAACTACTTAAAATAAACAAAAGATATATAATGAATAAAAATAATTTAAATTCAATTGAATATTTAGAAATAAAAAATATGTTATGTGAACTTACTAATATGGTTAAAATGCTGACACCTCAAAAAGCTAGTATTAGCTATTTATCTAGTATCACAGGAAGAAGTAGACAATCTATAAGACAATTTCTAATAAACAATTTTGAACCAGAAGTTGATTTTTGGATTACTAATGGTAGAATATGTGTATCACAGAAAGTAGCAATTACTATTTTGATGAGGAGTTCAAAATGAGTAATATTAAGATAAAAGGTGATGGGGTCTTTAAAATTAGAAACAGTGTTATTTATCTTCATGGTTCAATTGATGGAATTTTTTATAGAAAATCTACAGGTAAAAAGGTAACACCAATAACTAAAGAATGGATAAAAAAAGCTAATCCATTAGAAGAGCTTGCAAAGCTTTTAAATATAGAGAAAAATGTTAACAAAGCAATCAACTTTGAAGAATTTGGTAATATGATTTTAGAACTCACAAGTTCAAGAAGGCAGAAATCTAGTCAAGAAGAGCTAGAAAGACTTTTCCAAAATAGAATTTTACCAAGCTTTAAAAGATTTACATTAAAAGATATTAAACCTCTTGATATAGTTAATCTTTTGGAAAAGCAAAAAAAAGAAGTTTGTAATGATAGAGTTAAAAGAATAAAAAATATTTTAAATATTATATTTGACTATGCATATGATAATGATTTAGTGGAAAAAAATCCAGTTCAAACTAGAAGTGTTAAATCTGTTGATTTATTTTACATACCAAAAAATACTAAAGCCTACTCAACAGAAGAAATATCTCTTATTCTAAATAATGCAAAAGGTTGGTTTAAAATTTTTATGGAACTATCTTTTAAATTAGGACTTAGAACTGGTGAGTGTATGGCTTTAAAATGGAGTGATTTTGATTTCGAAACAGAAAAATTATCACTTAAAAGAAGTATAACAAAAGGTATCATTTCAGAACAAAATGAAAAGTCATTAAGTAATAAAAATCATTTTAGAAAAATACAACTTTTCCCAGATTTAGTAAAACTACTAAAAAACTATTATGAAGTAAGACCATCAGATGAATGGCTTTTTATTAATAAAGATGGTAGATATTACAGGGAGTCAAAGACTATTGTGGATTATCATTTAAAACCATTACTAAAAGAAATAAATGTTGAGTATAAAACATTATATGCAACAAGAAGGTCTTATGAATCAGTTATGAGTTTTGGTGGTGAAAATTTAGAAGATATTCAAAAAGTAATGGGACATTCAAAAGGTTCTAAAATTACTGAAAAACATTACATTGACCCAAGAATTTTAAAACTTGAACACGATAAACTGAATGCACAGAAACAACAAAATATTTTTAATATGATGGTTAAAACTGAAAGTGAAAATTTTAAACCAAAACTAGCATAATTCTACTGCACACACATTGCACAGTAGTAGTCAAAGTACCTATTTAATGGAGAAATCTCCGTCTTGAGGTGGTAGTGGCAACAGCTGTACGAGTTCAAGTCTCGTCAGCCGCACCATATAAACTTAAATTTATATATCTATATTATTTTTCAAGTAAAATATCTACTTTTGTTTTTAACTTTTTTTTATGTAAAAGCTCTTTTTCTCTTTGTGAAAAATCATCATTTTTTGCTACTTTAAAATCTTTTCTTTCCTCTTTTTTTCTCTCTTTGGCACTCTTTTCTGACTCTTTTTTAAAAATTGTTAAAATTAAGTAAATAGAAAAAAGTATATTAAAAATAATAATAAACCATTTTGCAAAAAGTACATATTTTAAGTACTCTATATTTTGTGTAAGCTTTAAATACTCAACTACATCACCATAAATAAGCCCAGAGAAAAGAGTAACTAAAAGAAGAAAAAAGATTAAAATAGCTCTTTTCCTAAATTTATATAAATAGTACCAAAATAGTGCAGATTTTACTTGCTTAAACATTTTTAGCCTTATACAAAAAAGTTTATTCCTAAAGCTGCAAGGGCTACAACTAAGGATTTTGTTTTTAAATCATCAACAATTTTTCTCTCTTCATCTGCAATAATTATCTCTAAATCTTCATCGCTAAAATCATTTAAAGTTTTTCCATTTTCAATTAATCTTGCTTTTGTTGCAATAATCGCTTTTTCTCTAATTTTTAAACTTATCATATCTTTTAATTGTTGACTTTTTATTTTTGGATAGTCAAAAATTTTAGTTGTACTTTCACTTGCTATATTTACAAGCTCTTTTGATTTCTCTTTTAAAATATCTTTTATTCCCATTTTTTACCTTTTAAAATTTAAAAAGATTCTAACATAGAAAGATTTACGAAAGGTATTCCCATCTTTTATATTTTGCAGCTAACTCTTTTAACTCTTCACAACAAAAAACCTTAATAAAAACGAATCTTCCACTTTCTAAAAAAGCTTTAATTTTCATAAAAATCCTTTCTTTAATAATAATTTATTTTATATAAATAAAACTAATTTCTTGCTTAATTTAATATATATTTATATATATTTTATTAAAATATGATATACTTTTATATATTAATTAGGAGCAATATGGAAAAAGAAGAGTTTAAAGAGCTTTTAAAAAAAGCAAAGCTTACAAAATCGTCATTTTCAAAGCTTTTAGGACTAAAATATCAAAGTGTAAATACATGGGGAAACAATAGTAGAGGAGTTCCTTATTGGGTAAAATCTTGGCTACATTTGTATATTTTAAATATGGAATATGAAAACTTAAAAATATTTCTAAGAAATAGTAATATTTGTGAAGAATTAAATATAAAATAATTCCTATAAAAGCCGTAACAAAGCCTTTTTTTTGTATATTAAGAAAAAATTTACAGGAAAATATATGCGTGATTTTTTACAAAAAGCTAAACAAGGTAGCCGAATTATCGCTACTTTAGGAACTGCAATAAAAAATGACATCTTACTTCAAATGGCTGATGAACTTGTAGGTTCTACCTCTTTGATTTTAGAAGCAAATAGCTTTGATATGACATTTGCAAAAGAGAATAATTTAAGTTTGGCTATGCAAGATAGACTTTTTTTAAATGAAAAAAGAGTTCTTGATATGGCAAATGCAATAAGGCAAATTGCTTCTCAAACTGAACCAGTGGGAAGAATTCTTGATGGTTGGATAACAAAAGATAACTTAAATATTCAAAAAGTATCTATTCCTATTGGTGTTATTGGAATTATTTATGAAAGCCGTCCAAATGTTACAAGTGATACAGCTGCTTTATGTTTTAAAAGTGGAAATGTTTGTGTATTAAAAGGTGGGAAAGAGGCTGAAAACTCAAATCAAGCAATAGCAAAAATTCTACAAACTGTGTTAGAGAAAAACAATCTTCCAAAAGAGGTAATATCTTTGATTCCTGATAGTAGCCGTGAAGGTGTTGCAAAACTAATAAAAGAAGATAAATTTGTAGATTTAATAATTCCAAGAGGTGGAGAAGCACTTATTAGATTTATTAGTGAAAACTCTTCTATTCCTGTGATAAAACATGATAAAGGTGTTTGCCACACTTATATTGATCAAGATGCGGCTATTAGCAAGGTAGCTGATATTGTAATAAATGCAAAATGCCAAAGACCTAGTGCTTGTAATGCCTTGGAAACACTATTAATCCATGAGGATATAGCACCTCATATTTTAAATGGTCTTGATGAAGCTTTAAAAGAGCAAAATACTACAATAAAAGCTTGTAGTGAAACACTAAAATATATCAAAGCTATTCCTGTAATTGAAGAGGATTTTGATAAAGAGTATTTAGATAATGTTTTAAATATCAAAATTGTAAAAAATATTGATGAAGCTATAAACCATATACAAAAACATGGTTCTGGTCACTCTGAAGCAATTTTAAGTGAAAATTATACAGCTGTTAATAAATTTTTAAATGAAATTGATGCAGCTTGTGTTTATGCAAATGCAAGTACAAGATTTACTGATGGTGGAGAGTTTGGACTTGGTGCTGAAGTTGGGATTTCTACAAATAAACTTCATTCAAGAGGACCTATGGGAATAAATGACTTAACAACTTTTAAATATAAAATCTATGGCCATGGCCAAACTAGAAAATAGGAATTTTTATGACAACTAGACTTTTTTTAACATTTCTTAGCTCTTTAGCTATTATGTTTTTCTGGCTTTTTTTAGGAGAAAAAGCTATTTTAAAAGATGATTCAAATCATTTTTCAAAGCTACAATGTGTATCTTATGCTCCATTTGGAAAAGATGAATCACCTTTCTTATTTGATAAAGGACTAATTTTAAAAGAGGAAAATATCAAAAAAGATTTAGAACTTCTTTCAAAATATACAAATTGTATTAGGACTTACTCAACAGTTGGACTTGAAGCAATCCCAAAATATGCAAAAGAGTTTAATCTTGAGATGTTAATGGGTGTTTGGGTTAGCAAAGATGAAAAACAATCAAGAGATGAAATTGATACTTTAAAAAAATTAGCTTCACAATATCCTGAAGTTATAAAAGCTATTATTGTAGGAAATGAGGTACTTTTAAGAGGTGATTTAAGTGAGAAAAAACTAACTGAATATATTCTTGAAGTAAAACAAGCTTTACCAAATGTAAGAGTAACATATGCAGATGTTTGGGAATTTTGGCTTAAACATCCAAATATGAAAAATATTACAGATTTTGTAACAATTCATATTTTACCTTATTGGGAAGATTTACCAATGAGCATAGAAAAATCAATTAATCACTTAGCAGATGTTAGAGTAAAAGTTGAAAAAGAGTTAGGAACTTCTGATATTTTAATTGGTGAAACAGGATGGCCAAGTGAAGGAAGAGCAAGAGAAGATGCTGTTCCTAGTAAAATTAATCAAGCAAAATATATAAGAGAATTTGTAAAACTAGCAAATGAAAAAAACTGGAATTACAATATTATTGAAGCATTTGATCAACCTTGGAAAAGAGTTAGTGAAGGTGCAGTTGGTGGTTATTGGGGGCTTTTTGATGAAAATAGAGCAGATAAAAATGTATTTGCAGGAGATGTATCAAACTTTCCAAATTATCTATATTTAGCTTTTATCTCTTTAGCTTTAGTATTAGTTAACTCTTTAATGCTTAGAAAGAAAAAATTATCGAAAACAAGAATAGTTGCTTTTAGTATAGTAAATACTATTTTTGCACTACTTTTAACTCTTCAAATAGAGCAATACTACATAATTTCAAGAAACCATTTTGAAACTGCTTGGGCAATAATAGTTTTAGGGTTATGTCTATATATTTATAATTTTGTACTTATCAAAATTTTACAAACAACTAAAGATAATTTTATCCCTAAAATTGCTTTTTATCTAGCATCTTTTTTAGTATTTATTATCTCTACAAATTTAGCTTATAATGGAAGATATGAGAATTTTGAGATATATGGATTTATCTTATTAGCTTTAGGATTTATCTATACTTTATTTGGAAAATTTAAAGAGTTACATTTTGGTTTATTTGAAAAAATTTTAGCTTCAGCACTATTAGTAAATGCAGTTATTACTCTATATAATGAGACTATTTTAAATACTTTCTCAAATATTTGGTTTATAATAACTTTAGTTTTTGCTGCTATTTTAATGGTAGGGAAAGAGTCAATTTTAAAAGTAAAAGAGTATATTTTCTTTACTATAATTTTTGCTATTCTTATAACTCTATTTAAAAATGGACTTATCACTAACAATGAACTAGCAACTGCTTGTAATAATGATGGAAGTGGATTATCTTGTGCTTTAAGAAGCTCTATGTGGTCATATATCTATTTTGGATATTTAGGAGTTATTGCTTTAGTTTTTGGTATCTTAAGCCTAATTTTAAATAATAAGAAATTTACAATTTTAGCTCTATTTATAAGTTTATTTGCAACTATTCTTACAAATACTTTCTTAGGAAGTATTGCATTTATACTTGTAAGTTATTCTATTTCAAAACTAATATATAAAAAATAAAAAAAGGAAGATTTTTATCTTCCTTAAAAAATAAATCTAGATTTACATATAAAAGTAACTTAAATTTTAAAGCTCAACTTTTCTTTCAATTTATCCCTACACTTTATCTGACATTTAAATAATCAATAAATAAAGAATTTTTTTTAACTATATATAAATATTATTTTATTCATCATAAAATATTTATATTCTAAATTTATTATTCCCTTTTAAAACTCTAAAACTCTTTTTGGGATTTTTTCTTCTTTATTATCTTGTTTCATTAGTTCTATATATTTTTTATAATTTTCTTTTGCTTTTTCTTTATTATTTTTTCCAAGATAAGCATCTGCTAGATTTAGATATGCAACTGTTCTATTTGGGTATTTTTCTATAATTTTTTCTAAAAGGAAAATAGCTTCTTCATTTGCATTTGCTTGTTGTAGATAATATGCTATATCGTTGTATTGTGTTAAAGTTTTTATTGAAATAGGAATTTCATTTAATATTGCTTCATATCTACTAACTGTTGAAAAATTGTTTCGATTATTATTTTGTATTCTAGTTTTAATTTCATTTAAAGATATATTATTTAGACTATATGTAATCTTACATTTTTCTTCTTTTGACAATAAATCAGGTACTTTTATCTTTAAGTTATTATCATAAATATCAACTAATTTTATATTCTGTTTTACAATACAAATAGATGTTTTTCTATCTGGATCTAAATAATCATCATTGATATAAATAACTTTATCTAAATACAATTCATCTTCTCCAACATAATTTAAAAAATATTCCTCTATATAGTTTCCATTCTGAGACAGAGTAACTATTTTTATCATATTTCCAGATGTTTTTTCTATTTGATAAATATAGTTTCCACCATCTTCAGAAAAATTCCATCCTTTTAAAAATAAATTATAATCCTCTTTTTCTTTTATAAAAAAATATATTTCATTATTTTCATAAGGTTGCCCACTGATTATTTTATCTAAAACCCCATCATTATTTATATCTATATCTATACTAAAATATTCATTCTTATTTGATAACAATTTATTATATAAATCATTTGCATAAACATTTATTGAAAAGATTATAAATAATAATGTAAATATCTTATTTCTTATTATTACATTTTTCATAGTTTAAATATCTTAGTCATTTATCAAAGCATTTTTTGGTATCCAAGCTTTTATCTCTTTATTATCTTTTGTGATATACAAAATATAAATCCAATCTTCTTTTTCTTCCATTATTTCTACAACATCATTTTTTATTAAATACATCTTTGTTTTTGTGTTTTCATTTGGTTCTTTGTATAAGGGTTGTTTTTCAATTTGGATTTTAGATTTTTTATTATATTTACAAAAACTATTAACTTCTAATTTTTCAATTTCAAGATTAGCTTCATAAGGTGCGAAAAAGTCTCCATTTGGTTCTTGTATTAAATCCCATTTTAAACTACAATTATCATTTATTGTAATTTTTACTTTTCCATTTTCTCCGCCAAAATTACTATCAAACGAAAAAATAAAATAGTTATTTTTTAGTTTTGAAGTAAATTCAGCCCCATCAATATGAGTAGTCCATTTATAATAATATTCAAATGTACCTGTTACATTCTTCTCTTTATCAATAGAAATATTCATATTTAATAAGTGATATGGAATATCAATTCTATTAGCTGTATATTCAGACATTGTCCAATTACCAGAAAGTAATAAATTATTATTTGCAAATAAATTTAATACAAATAAAAATATAAATATTAAATGTTTTTTCATTTATTTTAAAATTACTTTTCAATTGGTTCAGATTTTTGTACAAACCATGATTTTAAGAATAATGCTCTTTCCTTTACTAAATGATGAATTGTATCATCTGCATCTCTAGCACGCATAAGCATATACATTGTGCCTTCTTTATCTTGATAATAGTTATCTAGCATAATAGAGTTGAAATTTATTGTTAAATCTCTAGCTTCAAGCCATTTTAATTGAGATTTTTTTAATTCTTTTTTTTGATTCTCATTCAATATTTCGTATAGTTTTTGATAATAAATATTTAGCTCTCTATCCCATAATTCATATGTTATAAAACAAGGTATTGAGTCTGTTCCACCATATCCATTATCTAAACAAGTTTGAGTATAGTCTTCATAATAAACTTCAAATTGCTCAACTGTTTCAAAATCACTTAATTTTTTTAAATCATTAATATCTTTTTGTTCAAAAGCAAAAGAACTAACACAAAAAACAAGTATTCCAAAAATTACAAGTATAGTTTTTCTAATTCTCAAAATTTAACTCCTAAAACTGTATTTACTCTATTTATCAAACCTTTATAAAAAACTGATTGGTTTCTACCAAATTTATCTATTTTTGGATTTCCTTTTTCATCATAAGACAAGTCATAATAATATTTCTTTCTAATAGTTACAATATTATTTTAAAATCATATCTTCAATATTAAAGTATACTAAGTTATTAGATATTTTTATTTTGAAAATAGCTTCTTCTGATATAACAATATTTTTAGAATTATATAATCTTAATTTTGGGAATTTTATACTGGATTGTTTTTCATCTATTTTACTATCATAAGTATAAACACTTTGTACTTTTTCTTTATCTTGATTATCAATTAAATTTTTAATATCTATTTCATTCAAATTATATTTTTTATTTAAGTCTATTTGTGTTGAAGACCAATAAGGAGTTGAGTTATAAGGGAAACTTAATTGAAAACAAATAATTTTATTTATAGTATATAAATCATCGTAATTTATAATTGGTATATAACAACTTTTTTTATAATTATTAAATTCTTCATAAAATATATAATTTCCATAAATTGGTGAATTGTTTATTATTTCAAAAGAATATGAAACTGCTTCATTAAACTTTATCTGTTCAGTTATTAATTTACTTGTATCTTTTTCAAATATTCCATGTTCTGTTAATTCTAGTTCTTTACCACAAGAATTTAATATTAATATAATTAAAATTATATAGATTTTTTTAAACATTCTTCTATTCCTTTTGCATAATCTTCTATAATAAAATCTTTATCATTTCCATTTATAATGGCTCTTGCTCCTTTATAATCTTTTTTTGTTTCATTTATATACTTTGATATAGTATTTCCTTTTGAAAATAAACCTTTTTCCATTCCTTCGATAGTTACTGCAATTTGTGTATTAAAATCTAACATTTTTTCAGGTTCTTTTTCAAAATTAATACCATTTATACCATTAAATTTTTTATAATTTATTTTCCAAGTAATTTGAACAAAACCTCTACCTCTATATTTATAACCATCTCCAACTTTTTCACAACCATTTTTTTTAGCTCTTTCTTGATTTTTAGCTTTATTTCCACAACCATAATCAAATTCTGCTTGTTCATAAGATATGTCTTCATTAGTAATACCGTAAAATTCTTTATTTTTCCACTGATAAGATTCTAATCTTATTGTTGCTAGTATATATGCAAGCTTTTCAATAGAACAAACATAATTAGATTTTTTGTAGTAATCTATTAAGTGTTTTACTAATTTATTTAAATTACTTTCAGAAATATTATTTAATGTATTTATATTAGTTTTTTGAAATTCTTTTGTATCTTTGTCTTTCTCATACCAACCTATTTTATTATGATGTACTTTTTTATACTCTTCGATAAATTTATTAACATTCAACGAGCATTGACAAACTTCCAAAAACACTTCTAAATCATATAGCCTATTATATTTGTCATCTCCATCGCTATCCATCCAGCCTTTTACATAAGTTATATCTTTTTGATTTATATTATATTTATCTATTAATTCTTTTATTATAAATTTATATTCTGCTCGATAATCTTTTACTTCTACTGTAAACTCCTCTTTAGCTAAAATAAATTGTTTATTATTTTCATCTTCTGTAAGTTCTATATTATAATCTTTCGTTAGAAAAGCAATACTTCCTTTTATTTTCTTACCATCATCAAATGTTGCATCTACACCTAATGTTATATTTTCATAAATAGTTTTTTTTAACATTATTCAAATCCTAAATTACTAAGTTGATTTTTTCTAATAGGTTCATCTATATTTACTTTTTCAACTTCATTAGCAAAAGCACCAAAGTAAATAGAGTTTGTATTTACCAAAGGAGCATTCATAAAAATACCATTTGGATTTACTATTAGATTATTATTAGCACCTTTTAGGTTTACTTCTGTATCTGAAATTAACTCTATAGTTTGGGCTTCTATTTTAATTGTATTTGCAATAGTGTGAAAGTTCTCTTTTACATCAATTCTAAAATCTTTATCTATTTGTTTAAAGAGATTTTGAAGGTATTTTAGTTTTACATCATTTTCTACATAAGTAATCTTATTACCTTTTACTCTTTGTATAAAATCCTTTTCTATTAGTTGTTTTATTGTATTTTTTACTCTTATATTTAAATCTTCATTAGCATAGATATTATAATCTTTATTTACAGTTGTTATTTTCTCTTCTTCTACAGTTTGTATTAGGTTTTTATTTACATTTATTGTATAGTCTGATTTTACATTTAAGTTTGAGTTATTATTTACATCTTCTTTTTTATCATTCTCTATTAGATTACTTTGATTATGTTTAACTATTTTTGTCTCATCATTTAGTATTAGAGTATTCATATCTTTTTGAGCTTTTATATTTAACTCTTCATTTCCTTGTTTATCTTCAAAGAGTATTTCATTATATCCTTCCTCATTTTCATATTGAGGAGTTGTATATGTTCTTATATAGCTTTTTGTTTTATTAGCTGGGAGTGGGTAAGGTATTTTATTCTCACCATTATACAAAGTTCCTATTATTATTGGGCAATCTGGGTTACCATTTACAAAGCTTACTATTACTTCACTATTTACTCTTGGAATAAATTGTGAGCCATAATTATTTCCACTAGATAGATTTGATACTCTTAAGTAACAAGAGGTTGTTTTATTTCTTTCAAAATGAAACAGAACTCTTACTCTTCCTTCTTCATCTACATCTATACTATTTTGATTTTGGTTTATTGGTGAGTTATTTACATCTTGAGAGCTTACTATTGCTGTTTGTACTCCATATATCTTTGGTTTTTTTATTGTAACTTTGGGTTTATATATTATATCTTTTGGGATTGCTTTAAACTCTACACTATATTGCATATTTGAGTTTATATCTTTTATATCATTTAGTTTTGAATACTCTTCTAAGGCATTTGGAAAGTATGCTTTATAGTTTACTTCTATTATTATTACATCTTCTTCTTTATTCTCTTTTTCACTTACTATTAAGGCATTTAAACTATCTTTTACTATTAATTCATTTGAAACTGCTTCTATTATATTTGATTGACTATACTCTTTATTTGTATCTATATTTGTGTATCTATTTAAATCTTCATACAAGCTTTCATTTAACAAGTTTAGTTTATCTCTAAAGCTCTCTTTTTCTATATCATTTCTTAATTGTTTACTACTTGCATTATCTTTTATCTTACTACTAGTTACTACCTTTGTTTTCTCTATTTTATACTCTTGGCTTGGATTATTCTTATCATAGTAATCTTCTATATGTTTACTTGCTTTAAACTCTATTTTATGATTATATGTACACAATATCTTACTATCTATTTTCTCTACATAATCATTTAATTCACACAATACTATTTTAAAGCTACTATTATCATCTTCTTTAAATATTAAAGAGTATCCCTCTTCTTCACAAAGCATTAAGATAAACTCTAAATCACTTTGATTATATTGGGTTGTATAATCTTTTATTGGATATTTTATATTATCTACTCTTATCTCTAATGAAATATTTAATAAGGCTCTATATCTTGTTACTATTTTATTTATAATATCTGTTGCACTTAGACTATGATATATCTCATATTTATTATTTAATCCCAAATAGTATATTGGATGTACCACTTCTATTTTATACATATATTTATTTGATACTATACTATCTTCACTAGCTTTATAAATCTTTCCAAAGATTGTTTTACAAGATTTTAAATTTACTAAATCCTCTAAAACTATCTCTACATCTGTATCTACTATATCTTCTACTTCTATTCTTTCATTACTTATAAAGGTTATCTCATATTCATATACTTTATTTACTCCACTTTTCCCTTCTAAATTATAGATTGAATAATTCCCATCTGTATTCCCATATAAATCATTACTTTTATAGTTTAAAAGTTTTAACCTTGCTTTTATCTCTTGAACTTCTTTTTGATTATTCATTATTGTATCTTTGATATCTTTTATTTGACTTATCATTTAGGTTTCCTTTTTTAATTAATTACAATTCATCTAATATTAAAGATAGTGAATATTTATCACAATCAAAACTAGGTTTTTTTCCAGATTTTATATTTTTTGAGGAATAGTTTTTATTTATATAAGAATTTACTTTGTAATCTAATTTCAAAGTATCTTTTATATCAAAAGATACTCCAAAATCAAAAATAACTGCTCTATTTTCAACTATCATTATATTATTAGGAGACAAATCTGCATGGATAATATTTTTTTTATGTATATATCTTAAAGCTTTTCTCAAACTTTCTGAAATTTCATCTTTTTGTTTTTTATCTAAACTACTCTTTTTAATATCGCTTAAAAGTATTCCATCTAAATATTCAAGAACTAAATAAGAAATATTTAAAGTATTATCAATTCCAAAATCAAAAACTTTTATAATATTATCATTTGATAATTTCCTCAAAATTTTATACTCCATATATATAAATTCTTGAATATCATCTTTTTTTTTAAGTTCTTCATTTGGCATCTTAATAACAATATCTTTCTTATTATTGAAATACTCATCATAAATATCATATGCTTTATAAATATCACAAAACCCACCATTATCAAGCTTTTGTGTTATAAAATATCTGTTATTTAATAGAGTATTTACCAAAATTACAACCCTTCTGATAGTTCAAAACTAAAGCCATTATTATTTAAAAATAGTGGTGCAATTGAACCATCTAATAGAAATGAACTTTTAAAATCATACTTTTCATAAGTAATATTTAAAGTACCATTATCTCCTCTACTTAAGCTATTTTGATCCAAAAACTTAAATAAACTCCATTCATCATTATCTATATAATCTTCAATTACAATTTTATTTGAGATATCATATAGTTTAAATTTTACACTTGCATCACTTGAATTATTTGGCCAAGATACTCTTTTTGTTAAAATTGGACCATGCTCATAAAGAACTGTACTTGCATCATAAGTTAATTCAACTGTTGCTAAATTTGTTCCTAATGTTCCATCATTTTTAAACACAGCTTTTCTTATTTGTTCAGACTTAATCAAATTAGCAATAAAGTTTTTTGAGAAGTTTAATCTATTCCCATCTATACTTCTAGGTTTAGCAACAGCTTTTTGATAATCTATTTCTATAAAACCAGCAACATATTGATTATAAAAGCTATCTAAAATACCATCTTTTCTAAAGAATTCACTAAAATCATCTAATTTCACATTTACCTGGCTAGTTTTATTTAATGGATATTTATTTTTTAGTCTCTCATTATAAAAGGATACTACATCTTTTTTATATTTTTTTATAATATAGTTTTTAGCACCTTTTGCAATAAATCCTAAATTTCCTTGAATAATATTTTCATACCACCTTTTAACTTGAATTGGCATCAAATTTAACTGAGCAATCATAGGGGCTAATTTACCATGAACTCTACTAGATACTATTTTAAAAGCATCTTCTTCTGAATTTACAGATCCATTTATGTTACTCATTATTTCATAAGTTTTACTAAATTCATTAAATAGTGAAGTAAGTGTTCCTCTAGGCTGATAATTATCATCTAAAAGTTCATGATACGGTTTATAAAATTCTCTTAAAGTTCGTACACTCTTCACATCTACAATATCAATTTGCTCTATTTTTTCTTTAGGAATTTTTGAACTAATAGTTTCAACTAATCTATTTTCAATAGGAAGATTTGTTTGTATTTGTTCTGTTGGAGAATATAAATTTGTATTTATTTTTAAACTCTTTAATATTGAAATAACAGGGGACTCAGGTGAAGTTAAAATAGCTAATTGATGATTTAATTCTGTTAATTCATTATATGAAACTACACTTAAATTTGAAAGAGCCTCATACCAATATTTTCTATAATCAGAAAAATAAAATTGCATAATTTTTTCATAAAACTCTTCTTTTTCATCACTTGTAAGATTTGCTTTTTTCCCTATTACCCAATTATTTAAAAGTATCTCATCTAAAACTCTTTTCCCATCTTTTAATACTGCTTCATATCCAGATTTTGTATAAAGACCATCTATCTTATATCCAGAGCCATCAAATAAAGATATATTCTCACCTAAAATATCTGAAAATGAAAAGCTCTTTGTATTTAAATAACTAAATTTACTCTTCCAATCTTCATAAGTTAGTTGTTCTGCACTTAATTCAACTAATCTTGCCCTTGATGTATCAATTAGAGAATGATTTATCTTATATGAATCAAATCCTAAATCTAGTAAATTTTGCCAATTTTTTGCTAATTTTTGTTGAGTTTCAATATTTTGTACTACTTTTTCCCAACTTTTTTTCATATAATCTTGTAAAAATTCTTTATCTCTTTTTTCAACAAGTTCAAGCATTAAATATGCTTTTGTATTATCCCAAGTTTTAGAGAAATCACCTAATTCATTAGTAATCTTTTTTTCTATTTGACTTGCATTTTTATTTAATAATAAAGTTAAAAGCTCATTGTTGTAAATATCTTTTAGCTGCTTTGATTTATCTTCAAATTTAAAGATATATTTATTGAAAAAACTCTCATTTTTTAATTTATTTTCATTTAAACTTAAAATATTTACTTGTTCTAAAACTTTTGATATATCTTCAAAACTACTATTTTGATTTACACTCTTTTTTAAGTTTACTAATTCATCAATCTTACTTTTATACTCTGTTAAACTATCATTTGAATTAATAAAACTATTAATCATAAAAAATCCAACAAAAACTACAATCAAAAGTGAAGCTACATAACTCAAAATTTGTATTTTTTTCATTTTATTTCTATAATTCTCATCTATTTTACTAATCTCAGCTTCTTGAAAAATAAGTTCATCTAAAAGTTTTTTAACAAATAATGCCTTTGCTTTCTCATTTGAACCATAATTTTTCTCAATAGTAGTAAAATATATTCCTCTTAACATTAAAGGTTTTCTATATCTAGTTTCAGAAAAACATACATTTGTAAAATATGTAATTTTTGAGAGAAGTTGTGATGTTTTTTCAGTAAATAAAAATATTTTCCCTCTTTTTTTTTCTGTCCACTCAAAGTGCATTTTATCAATAACTGAACTATTTAACCTTTTTATTAACTCTTCAAATTTCTCATTTATATTATCTTTTTCAAAATTTTCATTTTCAAAAGTAATTCCAAAAACTTCATCTTTTTCATCTTGATTTAAAAGATTAAAATATTCATTAAATCCACTTATTTTATCACTTTTGGTAATAATCAAATAAATAGGTACACTAGACATAAATACTCTTGAAAGTTCATCAAATCTATCTCTTAACTGTTTTGCAAAATTTTCTAAATCTTTATTATTTTTATTTAAAAGTGTATCTACACTAATAGTTAAAATAATCCCATTTATAGGTCTTCTCCATCTTCTTTTTATAAAAAAATTTAAAAAATATTTCCAAATTATCGGGTCTTCTGGATTCTTTGTTTGTTCTATATAGTTTCCAGGTAAATCTACAAAAACAGATTTTTCTGCAAAATACCATTTAAAGTTTTCATCATCTTCACTAAATCTATCTTCATAATTTATTGGAAAGTCAAGTCCTGAATATTCAATTAGAGATGTTTTTCCCTCTTTCTCTTCACCCATAACTAAATACCAAGGTAGTTCATATCTTGATTTAAATTTATATAAAGATGCCCTTTTAACAATTTTTAGAGCTTTATTAAATTTTTGTTTTAGGTTTTTTACTTTTTTATCTATACTCTTTTTATATTCACTTCTTAGAGCCTTTTCTCTCAACATTTCTTGAGTCTCTTTTTTTCTAAATAATAATATTAATAAGATTATTATTACAGTACCGAAAAAAATACAAAAGGCAATTAAAAGTCTAAAAGACAACTCTTTAAAGCTATCTGAAATAAAAGGCATTACAAAAATAATGAACAATGACAAAATAAACGCTGACAATATTGTCCATAAAAATATTTTTTTATAATTTAAAGCATTCATTATTTATTTTCCTTATTTATATTTTCTATTTTGTTTAATTCAATATTATCTATATCTTGTGATATTTTTATATTTCTTTCATAAAGTTTAAAAGATAAAAATAGATAAATTAAAACTATTAAAATGATTATTAAAGAGATTAATAAAGGGTATGAAATTTTATTAAACAATTTAAATTTATTTTGAGATGGTTCAACTTTTTTATAAAATGTTAAAGGTTCTCTTCCTTGTACAATCTTAATTTGTCTATATAAACTCTCTTTTATATTACTTATCTCTATTTCCCCTTTATTTACAACTCTATATCGACCTAAAAAACCCAATGATAAACATATATACATAAGTTCAAGTATATTTATATATTTTGCTGGAGTTTTCAGAAATTTATCAAGTAAATGAAAAAAATTCTCTCCTCCATAAGTTTCATTATGAAAAACACTTAATAAACTTCTATTAAACCAGTTATCATTATCTGATAATTTCTCATTTAGCTTCTCATCAATAAAAGTACATAAAATATATCTTGCAACTAAAATTTCCATATTCTCTGTTTTATTTTCAACACATTTCTCATTAAAACTATTAACTCTTGATATAAATTCATCTCTAATTTGATCTACATTTAAATTTTGTCTATTTTCCTCTATATCTAAAACTGCTTCAAATAATGGAGTAGAAGCTGTAATAAATGGATTTATACTTGAATTATATTTACTATTATCAAAATTTAGATTTTTTACAATTTCCTGTTTTTGAAACTCTTCAAAACTATTTTCTCTTCTTTTTGAGGAGTTTGTAAGATTATTTTTATTTACATCTCTTGTAATAACTTGTGTTTTTTCCATAGCTTTCCTTAATTATTTTTTATTGCCCAGAGGCTAAATTCAATATTTGGAATTTCTGTTGATAGATGAAATGCAAAACCAGAAGATTTTTTTAACTCTTCTAAGTTCTCTTGTGTTAATTCCAATTTGAAATATAAATGATTTACTTTATAAGGGATCTCTTTAGGTGCATTTGAAAGAGGTTTTAATTTATATCCTACTAGATGAAAGTTTACTAAATTTCTAATAGTTTCAACTGTACCAAATTTTAAACTAACATCTAAAAGTTCTCTAAGCTTTACAGAACTAATATCAGAAGATACACTGAATACAAAAGTAGAGTTATCAAAAAGTTCTCTATTATTTATTTGTGAAATATGTATTCCATATTTTACTTTATTTATAGGTAGTGAGATACTATTTTGCTCTAATACAGTTGTAAGCATCGATTTAATTTCTTTTAAAATATTTTGGAAGCTTTCATATTGCTCTTCATGTTTATAATTTATTTGATTAGCTAGCCTTTTCTCTTTTTTCATAAAAACAGATAACTCACTAGCAAAAGATATTAAAACATAAAATATTTTATCAGGATGAATTTTATCTTGAGTTAATAAAAAATTTAATTGACTTTCTGTTTTATTTAATAATTGTAGTAATAAATAATCACCTATTTCTGTTGTTTTCATCAAAGAATCTGTAATCTTTTCTGATAATTTTTCTGCCCTAAAAACAATTGTGCTTACTAACTCTTTAACTTGTGAAGAAAGTAAATCTGAATAGTTGAAATATAAATATATGGGAGCAAATTCTTTATCTAAAGATATGCTTCCACTTATTGTAACATCTGAAATTTTACAAATAGGTAGAGTTACATATGCCTCATTCTCTTCTTCAAAAGAGAGTTTAAAATTATAACTTGCAAGTAATAAATCACAACTACTAGTTTCACCAGAATTTATATTTGGTATATTTGATGCTGTTCTTGCCCTAAATCTTGTTTGAAGATTTTTTTGCTCTTCAAAATGTATTTCATCATTACTATCTATATAAATAGGTAAAGATAAATATAAAATTTTTCCTATATGGTTTGCTTTAATATCAAAAACTAAACTATTATTTAATCCATTTATATCAAATACTGTTCCATCTTTAAAAACTCCTGATGCTCTTTTTATAACTATTTTCCCACTATTTAAAAGATATTCATCTAATTCTAATTGAAAGAAACCCCAATTATTTGATATTAAACTTTTTGTTCTATTCATTATTTCAAAATCAAAATGCCTATCATTTTGCTGGAAATGTTGTGGTCTTATAAATAACCCTTCTCTCCAAACTACTCTATTGTTTTCCATAATTATTTAACTCTTTCAATATTGAATTTTCTAATTTCAAATTCACTATAATTGTAAGAACCTTTTTTTAATTCAACTACATCTTTCCAAACATAATCATTATCAATTACTCTAAAATTAGCTACAATTCCTAAATATTTTGTCTTATCTGCAAAAGAAACTTTATAATTTTGTTTTTGTTCTGTTAAAATTATATGTTTTGATTGAGAAACTAAATCATCTTTTAAATTATCACCCGACTTTTCAAGAAGAGTCCAATAATCAAACTTTGAAAACTTTTCAGCAGATTCTAATTCATAAAAAGTAAGCATTAATGGGGAAGACCTTCCATCTACATCTTTATTTAAATCTTCTGTTGTTTTTATTACTAATTCTAAATGAGTTGGATTTTTTGCACAACCTGTTGCAAAAGCTATTACAAATAATACAAACATTAAATTTCTAAATTTTTTAAACATTTTTTCTCCTATATTGATATTGTTTTAAAACAATTTATTTGATTTTCATACTCTTTTGATAAGTCAGTTTTTAAAGCTAAAACCATTTCTTGATTATTTTTTAGAAGCTTATTATAATTTGAAATATAAGCATCCCACAATTGAAACTTTTTGGGAATAAAAGATTTAAAGTTATAATTTTTATAAAAACTATCTTCAAGCTTATCAACTTCAAACTCTTTTAAGAAAGAATTAACTAAAACTTCACAAGATTTTGCAAGAGCAAGATTATGATTATCTATTTCTGTAAATGATTTTTTAATAGCTTCTGATATTAGTATTACCTCATTCTTTGAATTACTTAATACCATTAAAGCCTCTTTTTTATCCCTTCTAATAGGATTTAAAGCTTCACTACTAGAACCTGATTTATCTAAAGATAAATCATTTAAAATTTTATCTTTTATATCCAGAGATATTTTTAGGAAATTAATACTATATAAAACTATTTGAGCAATTTCAGTTAATATTTTATCCTGTTCCTCTTTTTGTAAAGAACTTATATTTATTCCCAAACTTTTCTCTAAAATTTCAAAAGATACACTACTACTATTTAAGAGTGGCGGGTTTTCAATTTCATCTTCTAATTCACACTCTAAACCTTCATCAAAAACATTTAAATTAAAATATTTTTCTTCAATATGTTCATTTAAATTATTAATAGTTTCATCAATAAATATCTCTTCACTTTTTTGCATAGAAGTTGTATTATTGAGCATACTAAGTATTGAACTATCTTTTTGTTCATATATATCCATAATATTATTTAATGGTTCAAATTTCTCTTCTTTTAAAAAACTATTTTTCATAATACTATTATTTCCTGATAAAAAATCATCATCAGGTATAAGCATTCTTGAAGATAATCCACTATTATTTCCTAAAAGATGATTGAAACTATTAAAACCTAAAGTATTAATTTCATTATCAAGTAATCTGGCTTTTATTTCATAATCTCCGATAATAAAGATATCCGAATTATTTATTTTAATAGGCATATCTTTTGGTAATTTTCTATAAGGATTCTTTAGATATGTACCATTTGTACTAACATCTGTTATAAAATAAAAACTATCTTTATATTCTATTAAAACATGTTTGGAAGATATATGGCTACTTTTATCTTCAAGTGTAAAATTAGCTTCATTTGATCTTCCAACAAAACCACTTTTTTGATTAAATTTATATGAATTAATATATAGTTTTTCACCCTTAACTATCTCTAAAACTAATTCCATAATTTATTTTTCCTTTACATTTTCAATCTCAGGTTTTGCTAAATATAGTGGTTTATAATTTTCACTCATTTTTGCACAACCTGAAAAAAAATAAGTAATTAATATAACTAAACAAATTTTTTTCATTTTTTTCTCCTATAATATAAAATTAACTAACTTGAATCTCTTTATTTTTATCAATAGATACTTTTATTGCTGTAATCTTTCTCTTACTTACAATAGATTCTAAGTAAAACTTTGATAACTTTGGTAAAATATTTAAATTTATAATTAAATCAATATTTCTAGCCCCTGTATCAATACTATTTGACAAAGATACAATATGATTTAATAAATTTTCATCTAGTTTTAATTCAATCTCTTTTTTAGCAAATTGTTCAATAATATGTTTTAGTTTTACTTTCACAATATTTTTTAAAGCTTCTTCATCTAGATTTAAATAAGGAACAACATTCATTCTTCCTAAGAGTGCTGGTTTTAAGTAGTTTGATAAAGTTGGAATAATTGTATTTGTAAGCTCTCCAAAACTAATATTTTTATTACTTAAATATAGATTTGTTATTAAATCTGTAGCCAAATTTGATGTCATTAAGATAGTTGTATTTCTAAAATCAATTACTCTTCCTTCTGAATCATTAATCTCCCCTCTATCAAAAATTTGATAAAAAAGATTCAAAATATCAGGGTGTGCTTTTTCTATTTCATCAAATAATACAACACTATATGGTTTAACTCTTACAGCATCAGTTAATTCTCCACCTTCTCCATATCCAACATATCCTGGAGGAGAGCCAATTAATCTTGAAATAGTATGTTTTTCCTGAAATTCTGTCATATTAATAACTGTTAAAAAATTTTCTCCACCATACATAAAATCAGCTATTGCTCTTGCTGTTTCAGTTTTTCCAACACCACTTGGTCCAACAAGTAAAAATACTCCTGAAGGAGAATTCTCTTTTTTTAGTCCAGATACAAATATTTGTAAAAACTGACTTAAATATTCAATTGCTTTATTTTGCCCAATAACTCTACTTTGTAAATTCTTTTCAAGTTCCATTACATTTTTTATTTGTTCACTAATCATACTTCCAAGAGGAACACCAGTCCATGATGATATAACTTTTGCCACCTCATCTTTTGAAACTCTTTCTTTGATAAACTTACTTTTTTTATGAAGTTTTACTAGCTCATTTTCAAGAGTTTTTCTTATTTTTTTATCATCTTCTTTTTGTAGTTTTTCTAATAACTCTTTCTCTTTTATAAAATTATTAGTAAATTCTTCTAGCTCTTTTTCAAGTCTTTCTATATCACTTTTAAGTTCTATAATTGATTTTTTATAATCTTTAATACTATTTTTATCATCTCTTTCTAAAGAATCTTGCTCTCTTTTTTTCTCTTTAATTTTTATCTCTAGTTTTTGTATTTCAAAAGGTATATTAGTTTTACTAATTTTTACATTTGCACAAGCAGTATCTAAAACATCAATTGCTTTATCAGGTAGTTGTCTTCCATTTATATATCTAGCAGATAAATATACTGTATTTTTTAAAGCTTCATCTTCTATATAGACATTATGTACTTCTTCATATTTTTTAGATAAACCTCTTAAAATTGTAATAGTATCATCAATTGAAGGTTCAAAAATATCAATTTTCTGGAATCTTCTTGATAATGCTGGATCTTTTTCAAAATATTTTCTATATTCAAGCCATGTTGTAGCTGCTATTGTTCTAAGTTCTCCTCTTGCAAGTGCAGGTTTCAATAAATTTGCAGCATCAGAAGTTCCTTCACTTCCACCTGCTCCCATTAAAGTATGAGCTTCATCTATAAATAAAATTATTGGTTTAGAACTAGATTGAACCTCTTGTATAATCATTTGAAGCCTTCTTTCAAACTCTCCTTTAATACTAGTTCCTGCTTGTAATGCACCTATATCTAAAGTTAATATTTCAGAATCATAAAGTTCAATTGGTACTTCTTTATTAATAATTTTTAAAGCTAAACCTTCAACTATCGCACTTTTTCCAACACCAGCTTCTCCAACTAAAATTGGATTATTTTTTCTTCTTCTTAATAAAATATCTATAGCCTGTTTTATCTCTTCTTCTCTGCATAAGACTATATCTAGCTTATCGTCTCTTGCCAATTGTGTCAAATTTGTAGTATATTTTTCAAGCTCTGTTTTTATATTGTTTTTTGATTTATCTATCTCAATATCTTTTAATTTAAGCCCTTTTATTAAACTTTTTGCCTCTTCTTTATCAATTTGTTTAAAAAATTCAAAATATTTAGTATTAGAATATTTAAATAAATTCTCAAGAAAAGACAAAATCATACACTCTTCATTTATTATTTTTGTAGAGAATTCAATTACTGCTGTATAATATGACTCCTCTAGAAAATTTATGAAAGCTATTGAAAAAATTGGATTATTACTTTCTGTTACTAATTTTGAGCTACTTTCTAATATATTTAACAATTTTTTATCATCTATTTTATATTGTAAAAATAGTTTAGAGAGCAAACTATCTTTATTTATTAACATAACATAAAAAATATCTTCAAGTATAATCTCATTCCCACCTCTAGATATACATCTTTTTGCTCCTTCTTCTAAATAATTTTTTGTTTTTATATCTAAACTATCAATTAATTCTTTTAATTCAATTTTCATTATCGCCCCTTCTTATCATGAGTATCTCTTCATCCATTGTTTTTTGACCTATCCAGCAATTAATTCCTAAATAAAAATCACTTCCATCTTTTAAAATAAATTCTTTTTTCTCATCTTTTTTTATTTGTAGAACCAAATCATAACTAAGAGGTTCTTGCATCATAAAATTAATAAGTTCTTCTAGTTCATAAATTTTTTCTCCCAAAATACTATAATCTATAAGATCTTCAAACTTTGAATTATTTAATAATATTTTAAATTTGTTATTTCTACCAACAACATAATCACCTATTAAAAAATCTTCCCCTAATTTAGAATTTTCTAATCCTAGTTTGGCTTTTTGCCAAATTGGAATATTATACTTTTGAGGAATAAACTCAACTATTTCTAAATCATTATGTGATAAATAATGTCCCAAAATAGATTTTATATTGTTTACTGATTGGAAACGCATATTTAATAACCCAGAATAACAAAGAAGTTTTGACAAATTTATTTTTGACTTTTTATCTATAAAATTCATTCTTAAACCAAGAAAAGAGAGAATATATTTAGAAAAAGTATCGCTTAAATCTTTTTGATACTGTACGTAATATCTATGTTTTTCCCAGATTGGATAGATAAATTTTTGTAAATGATGATTAAATAAATTCAAAAAATCATATAAAATTTTATCTGTCTCATAACTTCTTAAAACCATCTCACTATAATTTGATGGCATTGGTGATTGGCTTCCAAAAATAGATAAAAAATTTAAAGTTATTTCCACAACAATTTTTTTATCTACTTCTTTAAATTCTATATTAGATACATCTGATTTTTGAAATGATAAACTTGGATTTGCTTTAAAAATTAAATTATTATATAAATCCTTCTCAGTTTCATTTGGATAAAAAGGCTTTAAAAATACAATAGCTATTCTAATAACTTGTGCTAATTTAATATTTTTTATAGTCTTATTTAATTTATCATTAACTTTTTCTAATAACATTTTTTTAAATTATATTTTTACTGCCAATTTTAATAGGCCATTCAAAAGTATCTTCATTTAATACTTCAACAGTTAATTTATGAAAAGAGTTTATACTACTATAAAGTGAAAAAAACTCATTTAAAACATTACAAAATAGATATATTTCACCAAGAGTTGAAAACTTATTTTTATCTATTTTAATGTTTATATGGTTTCCTCTTATTGGAAAACCTTTATCTATATATTCACATTTTGAATATTCAATAGAGACTAAACCTTCTAAGTTTCTAGCATTTCTCTCTCTTTGCTTTAAATCATAAGCTCCATAAAAATCATAAACTTCTAAAATTCTTCTTAATGTATTTATATCAGTTAAAGATAGATAGTTTAAGGACATATTTGAAATAACTTTCCATAAAAAATCTTTTGCTATTGGAGGAGGATAACTTATTGATGGAATACTTATATTTTTAAAAGCTCTATTTTTAGTATTTATTCCCATTCTTGCTATATTAATATCTCCTATTCCTAAACTACTTGGTATATTTCTATTCGTACAAAGAAGTTTTAAAGATACTGTTGTATTTATATTTGAAAAAATTGTCTCTCTTGTTATATTTGAAAATCTAATATAACTATTTGTTCTATCTCCTTGATTTGAAGTTTTTGTTCTAATTGAATAAAAATCTTTATTTTGTAATGAATGTTCAAATTCTTCAAAAGGTAATAAATCCTGATAAGAAGATGTTTTATGAGACCAAGTTCTTACTTTTTCAACAGCAAAGACTTCACCTTCTTCTTTTGTTAATTCAATAGGCTCTATTAAATATTCATCATTTTCAATGCTTTTTTTAATAGGAACAGCATCTGTATTAAAAATATTTATTATAGGAGTTGCATATAGAACAAAATTATCTTTTGTAGGAATCTCTTGATTTGTAAATGTTTTTAAAAAATTAATCTTTATTACAAAATTTCTACATTTATTTAATATACTTTCATCTATATTCTTAATTTGCTCTAAATTCTCTATATCAACAAATAAAAATTTATCTCTAAAGCAATAATACTCCTGAAATAGGATATACCCTTTAAAAAGATTTTTTGAATAAGGTAGCATATATTCTTTATCATCTAAACCAACAGATTTTATAGAATTTTTATCAATATTTATACTTCTTAATGTCTCATTATCTTTATCTTTTAATAATATTGTAATATTTTCAACATATTTTATTAAGTATAGATATAAATCATAAGCTATAAATTTTGAACCATTTAAAAAAAATCTTAATTTATCAAAGTTAATTTCATTCAAGGTAGAAGAATTTGTAGTTTTAAAAAAAAACTCTATTGAACTTTTTTTATTATTTGTAAAATATTCAATATTTCCTAATTCTATTGGTAAAATATTTGTATCATAAACTGTTTTAAATGTACACTGTTTTAGATTTGCTTTTACCTTACTTAATATTTCTGTATCTTTTTCTATTAAAATATTTTCGCTTGAATCTTTATTAGCTTCATATTGTATTATGCTATAAGATGGAATTACTCGGTTATAATTTGGCCACAATATTTGAACTAAAGTATGTGCAACCTCAGGTAATTCCTGATCCAATAACTGATTTAAATTTCCAGTTAAGAAAGCAAAACCTTCAAGAAGTCTTTCAACATCAGGATCTTGCCCCTCTTTTGATAAATACGAAGAAAGTCCAGGATTTTTTTTAGAAAACTCTAATCCTTTAGTTCTTAAAGAAATCAACTCTTTTTTATAGTAATCATTAAATTTCATCTATATTTCTTTATATATTTTTGTTTTACCATTACTTAGTAGATTTGCTTTAAAAATAATATGCTCTGTATTTTTACTAGACATTTTTAAAAATCCATCTATTATAATATCCATTCTGTTTGCTTTTAATGAATCTTTATCAATACGAACCCTAGTTCTGATAAGTCTTGGTTCATATTTATTGATACATCTTTCGCAATCCATTTCTAACTTTTCTATAGAATCTTTCATACTTAAATTTATATTATTTAAATCAGGTTTTCCATAATCAAGTAGAATTTGTGCACTTCCTGCATTTGTTGAAAAAATTCTTGATAAATTATTTGCAATAGAACTATAAAAAGAATCTAAATTTTTCACAGTTTCATACTCAGTTGGTAATAATCTTTCAAATAAACTTCCCTTATACATAAATTACTCTTTATCTAATTTTCCAACTAATGATAATTCAAAGCTAGCACCCATATATTTAAAATGTGGTCTTAAAGACAATCTTACTTTATACCAACCTGGATCATTTTCCACATCATTAACTTCTATATTCATATTTTTAAATGGTCTCTTACTTCTTATTTCAGCACTTGGGTTTTCTTGATTTGCAACATATTGTTTTGCCCATTTATTCAACTCTCTTTCCAAATCAGCTCTTTCTCTCCAAGAACCAATATGCTCTCTTTGAAGAACTTTTATATAATGTGACATTCTTGTAATTGCAAATAAATATGGAAGTTGAGTTCCTAATTTATAGTTTAATTGAGCTACATTTCCCTCAGGAGTATCTGGAAAAACTTTTGGAATTTGTGCTGAACTTGCTGCAAAAAATGCTGCTGAGTTATTCCCCTTTCTCATAATTAATGGAATAAATCCCTGTTCTGAAAGCTCATATTCTCTTCTATCTGAAATTAAAACTTCTGTTGGAATTTTCATCTCAATATCACCCATACTTTCAAAAGTATGTACAGGTAAATCTCTTACTTCTCCACCTGATTTTGGTCCAATAATATTAGTGCACCATCTATAACTTGCAAAACTTTCTGTTAATTTACTTGCAAAAGCATAAACAGTACTTCCCCATAGATAGTTTTCATGGCTAGCACTAACATTTTCTTTATAAACAAATTTTGAAATTGGATTATCTTCTGGGTGATATGGCGGTCTTAATAAAAATCTAGGAAGAGTTAATCCTACATATTTAGAATCTTCATTTTGTCTAAAACCTCTCCAAGCTGCAAATTGTGGTGAGTTCATAACATCATCTAAATCTTTTAAATCTGGTAAGCCTTCAAAACTATCTAAACCAAAAAATTTTGGTCCAGCTGCTGTAATTACTGGAGCATGAGCCATAGCAGCTATTGAAGATATTTTATTTAATAATTTCATATCATAATTTGAAGGAGAAATTTCATAATCTGCTATTATTGTTCCAACAGGTTGTCCACCAAACTGTCCATATCCACTTGTATAAATATGTTTATAAAGACCAGATTGAGTAATATCTAAACTATCTTCAAAATCTTCCATTAAATCTTCTTTTGAAACATTAATAATTTCCATTATAATGTTTTGTCTAAAATCAGTTCTTTCAACTAATAAATGTAAACCTTTCCATCTTGATTCTATTGCTTGAAATTCTTGATTATGTATTATCTCATCCATTTGTAAAGAAATTCTTTCATCAATTTGAGCTATTAATTTATCTATTAAAGATTTATTTATTTTTTCATCTTTATTATCTGTTTTAATAAGTTCTTGAATTAAAGCTTCAACACCAGATTTTACAATACTATATCCATCATCATTTTGTGTAATATTTGTCTGAGAAACTATACTATCAAGTAGGCTTGAATTATTATGTTTAGTATTTTGACTAGATAATTGTTCTTGCATATTTATTCCTTATTTAATATCATCTAAAACTAAATTTAGTTCACTAAGTAGTTTTTTTCTTTGTTCTTCATCTGAAATAGCACTTTCAATAGATTTTCTAAAAGCAGGCACATTTCCAAGAGGTCCTTTTAGAGAAACTAAAGCTTGTCTTAATTCCATTAACTTCTTCAGTTCAGGAACATTTTCAACAATTTTTTCTGGTGATAAATCACTAATATGATTTATTTTTAATCCTACATTTAAACTATCATTTTCATCTTCACTTAATTTATTCTTTACACTAAAATCTAGTGAAATATTTTGAGCCTTTAAAACTTCATTAAAGTTATTTTTATCAACCTTAATAGCTTTTTTATTTTCTAACAATTTTTTTTCTTCATTTGGGTTGAAATCACCTAAAACTGTTAGTTTGAAAGGTATTTCAACATCTTCTAAAGCATCTCCTATTGCTGGCTTATATGTAACATTTATTCTCTCTTTTGGGGATTCTGATTGTTTCATTTATTTATTTCTCCTTTTTAATTTAAATTTAACTCAAATGCACTATTTATATCAATTTTACATAAATTCTTATAGATATTTTTTATCTTCTCTTGTTCATATTCCAAATATGAAAAATTACTTAAAACTAAAACATATACTTTTGAAGCTAATTTAGAATTCCAATCTAAAAGATTAAAAAATTCAATTTCCTTTATTAGTTCTTCTAAAAATATTATTGCTATATCTTTTTTCCCAATTCCTATTGCAAATTCTGAGAATTTCAATCTCCAATTAAATTTTTCTTCAAAATTTTTTGATAAACTAATTTTTTCTTCAAAAAATTTTATTGCCTCATTAATATTATTATCAGAGATAAAATTATCTATTTTCTCAAAAAAATTACTCTCTTCTTTAACTTCTATATTCTGATTTACTACTTGTAACTCTTTTTCTTTTTTCTCCTTTTCTATCCAGTTTTTTGTTTTTATAGATACAAATGGAGTGTCTTCAATAAATGTTAAATTTAGAATCTGCTTATTTATATTTATAAAATGGATAAGATTCGATTTTACTTCTTCTGCTTGTCTATGAAAATTTGTATTTTTCAAAGCTTGATATGTGTAAAAATGACCATCTATCCAAAATGGACAATCTTCTAAAATCTCTTCTGCTAAAATTAATGCTTCAGCATTTTTATTTTGCTTTATTAAACTCTCTACAAGATCTATCTCCGTTATTAAAGGTGGATAAATAGCTGTTCTTTTCCCATTTGAAGCAGGAATATCTTCAAAATCTAGTAGAAACAAAAATCTTGAAATTCTTAAAGACTTAAAATTAGAGAAATCATTTTTTCTATAATATTTTGATAACAAATAAGCACTTTTTCTTAGATTCCTTAAAACTTTATTTGCCTCGAATTCTGTTGTTATTTCAACAATTTGAAGTTCACTATTTTGTTTTGGAATCTCTTCTTTTATATTTTTTTCAGTAACTTCAACTATATTCTCTTTTTTCTCTTCTAATTTTTCAACTATTTCCAAAATAGAAGGTTGTAAAAATTTTTTAACATCTTTAAAATATTCTCTATCTTCTTTAGTCACTTTTACAAAAACTGAAGACAAAGTTAAAAACTTTTCATATAAATTTGTATTTTTTATACTATTCTTTAAATCTAAACTATTTTCAAAATCCTTTGAAAAATTACTTTCTAACCAATCTATTATATTTAATTTTGAGTTATTTAACTTTGGATAGAAAGATGTATGAAATTTATCTATAAAGTTGATAAAACAATCTATTGAATAATCTAGCCCTTTTATATCATTCATCTTAAAATTTGCATAAAACCACCAAGAAGCAAGTTTAAAATCTTTTGTCTCATTAGAAAGCAAATATTCACAGTTTTCAATTATCTGTCTAAAATTACAAGCTTCTTGCGTAACACTTGAAATTTTATCTATTTCTAACTCAACTTGTAAATATCTATCTTCATACTTACAATCTTTTCCAACAATAGTTCCAGATAACTCTTCTAAAATTGATTCTCTTACCATTTTTACCTAAATAAAAAAAATTAAATATGATTTTAGTATTTTATTCCTTTAATTCTATTTATTTATATAGTATTTTATTATTAAATAATATCATACTTTCATTATTTTTAATTTATTTTTAGATACGATACAATAATTTTAAAGATTACTAAAATAGGAATTGTATGGGGAATGTTTATCAAGTAGTAGAGAAAGGTTCTATAAAATGTGCTTGTGGAGGAAAGGTTGTTTTAAAATCTTCTTCACCAAATATGGTAATAGGAGATTCCAAACCCCTATATTGGAAAGATTTACTAGGGGCAACTATAGAGAATTGTCCTAGTAATAATCCTTGCACAAAAGTATCTACAATCACAAGTTTAGGAACAGAGAAAAATGTAGCTGATAGTTCTAGCAGTTTTTTATTAAGAACAGATGGTTTTAAATCTAACAAAGGAAGAGAGATTGTTCTTATAGATCCTGGTCAGCATACTTCTTCTATTCCACCTACTCCTACATCTGAAAATAGTGTTGTTGATTTTGAAAAAGATATTATAGAGAGTTCACAAGAAGATATTGAAAAGATACATAGCACAAAATATAGACTATATTTATTAAGAAGAAGCAAAGATGAGTTAAAACCTTTAAGACCAACAAGAGCTTTTAGAAATGCAAAAGAGACAAGTCAAATAGAAGAAGAAACACTACTTACATATCAAGTATATACACATACATTTGCATATTTATATATTACACAAGAGAATATTATAAAAGAGTATAAAGTAGCATACAAGGGACAAGCATATAATGAAACATTTCTTGATATATACTTTATAGATGAAAACAATCATAAATTAGATTTTATTCCAATAGAAAAAGATAGTGAAATAAAAATATCTTATAGTAATTTTAAACTAAATATTACTAAAGATAAATCTATAATAGATAAATTAGATAAAACTACTATAAAACCATCAAATATAGGGAATATTAAAGAAAAAGCTTTTTATAGTACCGAAGCTAGTAGATTAAACTTTAAAAGTTTAGATATAAAAGAACCTATATTTAAAAGCTATTCAAATCATAAACCAGATTTAAAGAGTGATAAAAACATAAATATTTTTTGTGTAATAGATGATATATTAGGAGAGATTGAAGATAGATATTTTGAACTTGAAGATAGTTTTAAATATGCTTATAAACTAAATAATAGTTATATATCAAAAGTTCAAGAGATAAATAGTTATCCTGTAACTATTACATCAATACTAGATTATTTTTATTTAAAAGAGAAAGATGAGAAACTTTTAGAAGAGCTTGAAGAGAAATATAAAAGAGTTGTAGAGATATATCTTACAGATGAAACTATAATAAAAAATATATTTGTAAAAGATAATGGAAAACTTGATTGGATATTTGAAAAAGATGAGTTTGATACAGGATTAGCTTATATATTAAAGTTTAAGCAAATAAAATATAGTTTATTTGAAGAGTTTGAGATAAATCCAGCAAATAAAAATCCGAGTACTTATTATAAAATTGATAAAAATAGATTTCAAGCCGTAGGTTATAACTTCTCTTATCATACAAGAAATTCAAAAGATTATCTAAAGAGTACTATATTTTTAGATAATAGTGATTCAAAATTTACTTTAATAAAAGATAATGCAAATGAACTATTAGCAAGTGTAATATTTGCAACAATATTTAGTGAGAAGTTTGATGAGTTATTAAATAATGAGATATTAAATCTTGCAAAAGAGATAGATAAGATTTTACAAAAACTAAAACCAACTCCATATTTGAATGATGATAAAAAGGAAGATTTAAAAGCTGAGATAAATAAAAATGAAATCTATAAAGAGGTCTTATCTTTAGAAGAGAATAATGGGAAAGATAGCTATTTAGATGATTATGCTAGATTGGATTTGGTTTGTAGAAAAAATTCATTTACTCAAGAAGGAAAAATAGTAAAAGAACTCTTTAAATCAAACTACCTTCATTTTCCAACAAAAGAGCAAAGTAATGATAAAGAAAATAGCCTTTTATCAAAACTATTTGGGTTTTCACAAGGTAATGAAATAGAGTTTTATAAAAAAGCAAAAGATAATAATGAGTTTAGAGTTCCAAAAGAGATTTTAGATGAGATAAAAGCTTTGCTTGTAAGTGCTGAATTAAAATATATCTTAAATACCTATAAAGAGATAGAGTATGAAAAAGATGAAGAAAAACTATCCTATATTTTAGGACTTAAAAATATAGTCCATCTTCTTTGTGCTTCGAGGCTAAATATAGATGAAGAACAAGAGATAAACAGTATCTTTAATCCTGAACTAAAACATATTTTAGAGTTTGAAGAGTATATTATAAAAGAGAAAAATACTTTAGAAACAGAATTTAAAGCTAAATTAATCATAGATTATAAAATAACTCAAGCCCATAGTTATTTACTTCAAAAATCATATATATTTGCAATGCTAAAAGGAAAAGAGTTTAGAGCAAATGCAGAGAATTTTACAGAAAAATATAAAAAAGAAGCAAATCAAATAAAAGAAGATATAGCAAAAGAAAACGAGCCAAAGCTTCATAGATTTGCAGAAGTAGAAAAAATAAAGATAATGAAAGAGAGTTTTGAATTTATAAAAAATGTTGAGGGTATTACTTCAAAAGTAGAAGAAGCTTTAGATAAGGTTTTAAAAGATGACACTTTAAACACAAAACACGAAACTATATTAAAATACCAAGCAAGTTTAAAAAACTTCTCAAATGTTTTTGCAGTTTTAAAAGTAGTAGATTTTTTAATAGATGAAAAAGATAAAAAGCTTATAGATTATGCAAACTTTGCAAATGATACTATTGTACTATTTAAAATAGTTAATAGTGTTTTAAAAATATCAAATGGTATGAAAGAGATTGATTTTATAAAAGCTGTTATAAATAAATTAAAAGGTAATAATATCTATTCTAATTTAGCTCCTTATATGAAAATAAATATTTTTATGCAAACAATAATAACTATTTTAGAAGTAAATGATTACAAAGAAAAAAGAGATTATTCTGCTACAAATTTAACTATCTTAGCTTCTAGTGTCTCTTTAGCTCTACTAATATTAATCCCTAATCCTACTACGCTTGTAGTAATTGTTACTGCTCTCTCATCAATCATTTTTAGTATATCAATAGGATTAATAAAAGATAGTGAATTAACTACATTTTTAAAAAGAACTATATTCGCTAAAACTGGTATTTCAACGGAGTTTATTGCTTATGGTCCATATATAGACAAAGATAAAAACTATAATCAAATAGTATATAATCCCTATTTCTTAGATAAAGCTTTTAAAACTAAAGAGAAACCTAATAATACTTTAGAGTTCAAAACTTCTAAAGAGTTAATAAAGTTTATAGGGAATAATTATAAAAATAAGAAAGAGTTATTTGATTTAGCTTTTAAAAATGAGTTACAGTTTTTATATACTACTTTAGTTGGTATGAAATTGGAAATTGATGAAAGAAGAATTCAAGAAGGAAATATTACAAAACAAACTAATTTGAAAATCCCAAAAATGTTAATTGATGATGAGAATGCTGAGTTTTTACTGAATGGTGGAAAATATGATGTAAAAGATAGAAAGCTATTTAGAAATCCTAACGACAATGATTATTACTTATTTGATTTATATAGATACTATGATAAAGGAATTCATACTATCATTTTAAACTCTTCAATAGTAAATTTAAAATATGAGTTTGAATATAAATACTCTTATGATTATGATTTATATGCAATTAATAAAAATCCTCAATCAGAATATTATGAAATAAAAAACTTTAAGCAAACTAGCTTTAAATAAAAAGGAAAAATCTTATGAAAAATATATTTAAACTAATAATTTTAATTACAATAACTTTAAACTTTGCAGCTTGTGAGCAAGAAAAAGAATATGCCAATCCAGAAAATACAAGAAAAGCTTATTTAAAACATAAAGAAGATGCGGAAAGAGATTTTCCTAAACATACTGATATGGAAGAACCAGCTGAAAGAGATAATGAATTAAGACAGATGGGAATTAATAATCTTTGGTATCAAGCCGTACAACACGGAAAACCAGAAGCAGCAACGCAAATAGCAATGGCATACTATGAAAAATTAAAAGATTATGAGAAAGCTATTGAGTGGTTAGAGTATTCAAACTCTATTAAACCAACAGGAAAAAACTCAGACCAAGCTTGTACAGTATATAGTGCAAAAGGTGATTTTAAAGAAGCTATAAAGTGGTGCAAACAAGCTGTTGATTTAGGATATGAAGAATCTATTACTGGTCTTGGTACTGTTTATGCTAGTAATAAAGATTATGATAATGCACTAATATGGCTAATAAAAGGTGATGAGTTAAATCAACCAAAAGCTTCTACTAATTTAGGATTTGTTTACAGTAGATTAGGAGATTTAAAAAAAGCTGAAGAGTACTATTTAAAAGCTATAAAGAACTATCCAAAAGATATAGTAAATGTTAGTAATATAATACATTTTTATCATAAATTTTTAAAAGATAATGTAAGAGCTAGTGCTTGGGCTATTGCTGGAATTAATAATATATTTTTAGCTAATAGTGTAGCTGATTTATTAATTGTAGATTTCCAAATACCTTTAGAAGATATTCAAAAAGGTCATCAGTTACAATTAACTTCAGATGAATTTCCTTATAACTATAGTGAAAATAATTTAGCAATGATAAAAAAAAGTGGTTATGAAAGTTGGTTAAGAATGTATAAAGAAGATAAACAAAGAGAACAAGAGACTATAAAATATGAAGAAGCTCAAAGAAAAATTGTAAAAGAGTTTAATGAAAGAGTTCAAAGAGATATAGAAGAAAAAGAAAAACAACAAAAATAAACTAAAAACTAAAAATGTCTTCATTAAATGATTTACTAAAACCTTTAAGACCAACAAGAGCTTTTAGAAATGCAAAAGAGACAAGTCAAATAGAAGAAGAAACACTACTTACATATCAAGTATATACACATACATTTGCATATTTATATATTACACAAGAGAATATTATAAAAGAGTATAAAGTAGCATACAAGGGACAAGCATATAATGAAACATTTCTTGATATATACTTTATAGATGAAAACAATCATAAATTAGATTTTATTCCAATAGAAAAAGATAGTGAAATAAAAATATCTTATAGTAATTTTAAACTAAATATTACTAAAGATAAATCTATAATAGATAAATTAGATAAAACTACTATAAAACCATCAAATATAGGGAATATTAAAGAAAAAGCTTTTTATAGTACCGAAGCTAGTAGATTAAACTTTAAAAGTTTAGATATAAAAGAACCTATATTTAAAAGCTATTCAAATCATAAACCAGATTTAAAGAGTGATAAAAACATAAATATTTTTTGTGTAATAGATGATATATTAGGAGAGATTGAAGATAGATATTTTGAACTTGAAGATAGTTTTAAATATGCTTATAAACTAAATAATAGTTATATATCAAAAGTTCAAGAGATAAATAGTTATCCTGTAACTATTACATCAATACTAGATTATTTTTATTTAAAAGAGAAAGATGAGAAACTTTTAGAAGAGCTTGAAGAGAAATATAAAAGAGTTGTAGAGATATATCTTACAGATGAAACTATAATAAAAAATATATTTGTAAAAGATAATGGAAAACTTGATTGGATATTTGAAAAAGATGAGTTTGATACAGGATTAGCTTATATATTAAAGTTTAAACAAATAAAATATAGTTTATTTGAAGAGTTTGAGATAAATCCAGCAAATAAAAATCCGAGTACTTATTATAAAATTGATAAAAATAGATTTCAAGCCGTAGGTTATAACTTCTCTTATCATACAAGAAATTCAAAAGATTATCTAAAGAGTACTATATTTTTAGATAATAGTGATTCAAAATTTACTTTAATAAAAGATAATGCAAATGAACTATTAGCAAGTGTAATATTTGCAACAATATTTAGTGAGAAGTTTGATGAGTTATTAAATAATGAGATATTAAATCTTGCAAAAGAGATAGATAAGATTTTACAAAAACTAAAACCAACTCCATATTTGAATGATGATAAAAAGGAAGATTTAAAAGCTGAGATAAATAAAAATGAAATCTATAAAGAGGTCTTATCTTTAGAAGAGAATAATGGGAAAGATAGCTATTTAGATGATTATGCTAGATTGGATTTGGTTTGTAGAAAAAATTCATTTACTCAAGAAGGAAAAATAGTAAAAGAACTCTTTAAATCAAACTACCTTCATTTTCCAACAAAAGAGCAAAGTAATGATAAAGAAAATAGCCTTTTATCAAAACTATTTGGGTTTTCACAAGGTAATGAAATAGAGTTTTATAAAAAAGCAAAAGATAATAATGAGTTTAGAGTTCCAAAAGAGATTTTAGATGAGATAAAAGCTTTGCTTGTAAGTGCTGAATTAAAATATATCTTAAATACCTATAAAGAGATAGAGTATGAAAAAGATGAAGAAAAACTATCCTATATTTTAGGACTTAAAAATATAGTCCATCTTCTTTGTGCTTCGAGATTAAATATAGATGAAGAACAAGAAGTAAATAATATCTTTAGTTCTGAACTAAAACATATATTGGAGTTTGAAGAGTATATTATAGAACAAATTAAAACACTAGATGAAGATACAATAGTTAAAAAAATCACAGATTATAAAATCAATCAAGCCCATAGTTATTTACTTCAAAAGTCATATATATTTGCAATGCTAAAAGGAAAAGAGTTTAGAGCAAATGCAGAGAAGTTTGAAAAAACTTATAAAAAAGAAGCAAGTAAAATAGAAAAAGAAATAGATAAACAAAATGAACCAAAACTTCATAGATTTGCAGAAGTAGAAAAAATAAAGATAATGAAAGAGAGTTTTGAATTTATAAAAAATGTTGAGGGTATTACTTCAAAAGTAGAAGAAGCTTTAGATAAAGTTTTAAAAGATGAACAATCTAAAACTAAACACGAAACTATATTAAAATACCAAGCAAGTTTAAAAAACTTCTCAAATGTTTTTGCAGTTTTAAAAGTAGTAGATTTTTTAATAGATGAAAAAGATAAAAAGCTTATAGATTATGCAAACTTTGCAAATGATACTATTGTACTATTTAAAATAGTTAATAGTGTTTTAAAAATATCAAATAGTATGAAAGAGAGTGATTTTATAAAAGCTGTTATAAATAAATTAAAAGGTAAAAATATATTTATAAATGTAATAAATCCTGTTAGACTAAGTATATTTATGCAAATAATTATAACTGTTTTAGAAACTGTTGATTATCAAGAAAAAAGAGATTTTACAGCTACAAATTTAACACTCTTCTCTTCATCTTTAATTATAATTGGTGGATTTGTATCTACTCCTTTGATATTTGTAGGAATAGTATTACTAATAGCAAGAGGACTACTAGAAAGTAGTGAACTAGTAATATTTTTAAATAGGACAATATTAGCAGTAGATAGAACAAAATATAGACCATATTTTTTAAATGAAGCTTTTAAGAATAGTGATAAAAATATATATTTAGAATTAGCAACTCCTAAAGAACTAATAACTTATATAGGAGAAAACTATAAAGATAATAAAGATATATTTAATTTAGCTTTTAAAAATGAATTACAGTTTTTATATACTACTTTAGTTGGTATGAAGTTGGAAATTGATGAGAGAGTTACTCATAGAATAATTAGTGTTAGTGGTGTAACAAAAAAACTTTATAAAAAAACTATCTTAAAAATTCCTGCTTTATTAGTAGATGATGATAAATTCAAACTTATATTAAATGATTTCTCTTTTTTAAAGAATAAAGAATATTTTAATAAAGAGAGAGATTATTATTTATTTGATTTAGATAAGCTTGAATTAAATAGTTTTGAAAAAAATATATTAAATGCTAATAAAGTAAAAAATGCTAATTTAGAAATAATATCTTCTATCGTAAATCTTAAATATAGTTTTATATACGATACAAATATTACAACTGACCCAATGAGCAGTTGTTATTTAAATATAAAATATTTTAAACAAACAAATTTCAATAAATAAAAAAGGTCAAATAATATGAAAAAATTAATTACAATAACTTCAATTACAATTATTTTATGTACATTAGTAATATTTGGAAATAAAGTTTATATAGAAGAAAAAACTAAAAAAGAAGCAGAAAAAAAAGAGGCTAAAGATAATTATGATTTAGAATGGATTAAAAGAGATGTAGATAATTATATTCGTCAAGAAAAATATGATGATGCTTTACACTTAATAAAAAGGTCAAATACAATAAGACCAACAGGGAAAAATAGTGATAGTGCTTGTACAGTATATAGTGCAAAAGGTGATTTTAAAGAAGCTATAAAATGGTGTAAACAAGCTGTTGATTTAGGATATGAAAAATCTATTACTGGTCTTGGCTTAGTATATAATAGTGCAAAAGATTATGATAATGCTATTATTTGGCTTAAAAAAGGTGATGAGTTAAAACAAGATGGAGCTGCTACAAGTTTAGGATTTGCATATAATAGATTAGGAAACAAAGAAGAAGCTTATAAATATTATAAAAAAGCTGTAAAAGATTTCCCAAAAAGTGTTTTAGCTGTAAGTAACCTTATTCACTTCTATCATAATGATTTAAAAGATAATGTAAAAGCTAGTGCTTGGGCTATTGCTGGAGTTAATAATATATTTGATGCCTTAAGTGTTACAGAATTGCTAGTTGGAGACTGGGAAATACCTTTAGAAGATTTACAAAAAGGATATGAGTTACAATTAACTTCTGATGAATTTCCTTATAACTATGAACAAAAGGAAAGAAGATTAGGAATGCTACATAAAAGTGGTTACGATGAAAGATTAGAGAGTTATAGAAAAAAGAAACAAGAAAATAATAAATAAATGTCTTCATTAAATGATATAGTAAAAGATAAAAAGCTTATAGATTATACAAACTTTGCAAATGATACTATTGTACTATTTAAAATAGTTAATAGTGTTTTAAAAATATCAAATAGTATGAAAGAGAGTGATTTTATAAAAGCTGTTATAAATAAATTAAAAGGTAAAAATATATTTATAAATGTAATAAATCCTATTAGATTAAATATATTTATGCAAGTAATTATAACTGTTTTAGAAACTGCTGATTATAAAGAAAAAAGAGATTTTACAGCTACAAATTTAACACTCTTCTCTTCATCTTTAATTATAATTGGTGGATTTGTATCTACTCCTTTGATATTTGTAGGAATAGTATTACTAATAGCAAGAGGACTACTAGAAAGTAGTGAACTAGTAATATTTTTAAATAGGACAATATTAGCAGTAGATAGAACAAAATATAGACCATATTTTTTAAATGAAGCTTTTAAGAATAGTGATAAAAATATATATTTAGAATTAGCAACTCCTAAAGAACTAATAACTTATATAGGAGAAAACTATAAAGATAATAAAGATATATTTAATTTAGCTTTTAAAAATGAATTACAGTTTTTATATACTACTTTAGTTGGTATGAAGTTGGAAATTGATGAAAAATATGAAAAAATCTTAAGAGAAAAGAACTCTTATTTCACTTCTTTAGGAAAAAAACTATCTTCTTTAAATATTACAAAACAAACTAATTTGAAAATCCCAAAAATATTAATTGATGATAGCTTTAAACTATTTTTAGATAATAGAGCTTTTGATACTAAAGAAAATTCAGATTTATTTATAAAGCATAATGATGATGTTCTATTTGATTTATATAGATACTATGATAAAGGAATTCATACTATCATTTTAAAATCTTCAATGGTAAATTTAAAATATGAGTTTGAATATAAATACTCTTATGATTATGATTTATATGCAATTAATAAAAATCCTCAATCAGAATATTATGAAATAAAAAACTTTAAGCAAACTAGCTTTAAATAAAAAGGAAAAATCTTATAAAAAATATATTTAAACTAATAATTTTAATTACAATAACTTTAAACTTTGCAGCTTGTGAGCAAGAAAAAGAATATGCCAATCCAGAAAATACAAGAAAAGCTTATTTAAAACATAAAGAAGATGCGGAAAGAGATTTTCCTAAACATACTGATATGGAAGAACCAGCTGAAAGAGATAATGAATTAAGACAGATGGGAATTAATAATCTTTGGTATCAAGCCGTACAACACGGAAAACCAGAAGCAGCAACGCAAATAGCAATGGCATACTATGAAAAATTAAAAGATTATGAGAAAGCTATTGAGTGGTTAGAGTATTCAAACTCTATTAAACCAACAGGAAAAAACTCAGACCAAGCTTGTACAGTATATAGTGCAAAACGTGATTTTAAAGAAGCTATAAAGTGGTGCAAACAAGCTGTTGATTTAGGATATGAAAAAGCTATAGCTGGTTTAGGTGTTGTATATGCTAGAGATAAAGATTATGAAAATGCACTTGTATGGCTTAAAAAAGGAGATGAGCTAAAACAAGATGGAGCTGCTACAAACTTGGGTATGGTGTATAGCCAATTAAGTGGTATAGATAATTTAAATAAAGAGTATTTAAAAGAAGCAGAAAAATACTATTTAAAAGCTATAAAAGATTTCCCAAAAGATTATGTAGCTGTAAGTAATCTTGTAAACTTCTATCATGATAAGTTAAAAGATAATGTAAAAGCTAGTGCTTGGGCTATTGCTGGAGTTGGTAATGTTTTTGATATTACAAGTGTAGTAGAATTATTAGCTTATAATTGGTGAATTCCTGTTGAAGATATTGTAAAAGGTAGAGAATTACAATTAACTTCAGATGAGTTCCCTTATAAAAATAATGAAGATTTATCTATTTTTACCACAAAAGATTATGAAGATGTAATAAAGTACATAGACAATAAAAAGAAAAGAGGCTTTTATGATGAAAACTATAATTTAAAATAAAAAATTATCAAATAAAATATGGCTTTAGAAATTATTCTTGTAAATGAAAAGAATAAAAAGCTTATAGATTATGCAAACTTTGCAAATGACACTATTGTACTATTTAAAATAGTTAATAGTGTTTTAAAAATATCAAATAAAGAAATCCCGTCTCATACTGATATTTTAAATTAATATCTTCTTTTATAAATCAAATCTAAACTTTGAGTTTTTTCCTCAAAACCTAGTTCTACATTCCAAAGTTTTGTGAGTTCTCTCATCAAGACTATTTGTCCACCTTGAGATTTATTTTTTAGTACAACTTTATTTTTTTCACCAATATTTTTTCCTATATGAGTCTCAATATATTGAGTTGTTGGGTCATATTGAAAATATATCATATCAACTCCCAACTCTTTTGCATAATCTTTTGATAGTTCATTTAATAAAAATAGTGAAGCTTGAGATTGTTTACTTTGTAAATTTTTTGAATCACTTGCAAAGTTAGTTCCAAAAATCAAATAAGATAAGATATCTTTTTGATTCATCATTGGATTTGAGTTTAGATTAACCCTTGGATTACTCAAAGTTCCACTTATTAAAATAGAGATTTGTATATCCTCAACTTTTGTAGAAGCTTTTATATCTAAAATTGGGTCTATTTGCTCTAATCCTTTAAAATGGATACTTGAATCATCAATAGTATATGTTTTTCCAAGTTCACTAAATGTTCCTGCTACATCGTGAACTGAACCATAAATTCTAAGAGATTTTGAGAACTCTTTTTTTATATTTAAAGCTACTTTAGCTTTTAAATCAATATTTTTTACACTATATTTTATATCATCTGATTGTATCGAAAGGTCTAAAGCAATATTTTCTAAAAAATAATCTTTTTCTATTAATTTTTCTTTTTTTGAAACTATAATAATATCTTTATCTTTACTAATACTAAGAGCTGGGATATTATAAAAAGCTTTTAGTTTATCTACTTTTATATCTCCTGAAATTAGAATTTTGCTCTCTTCATCTATATTTATATGTAAATTTGAATTTAAAAAACCATTTCCATAAGAGCTATGTTCTAAAAATAAGTTCTTTGTAACTATATTTAAAAGTATATTTTTATCTTGTTTTAAAGTTTTTAGTAGGATATTATCAAATTCAAAATTTCCATTAAAATTAGAGATATTAAAAAATGCAGGTTTTAAAAGAGTAAAGTTTTTTTCTAAATTTATATCATAAACTTTTCCTATAATAAAATCTAGTTTATCAAAAACAATAGTTTCATTTTTTAGTTTCCCTTTTATATTTATTTTTTCTAAACTCTCATTTTCTTGTGATATTTTTGGACTAGATAGTTCAAAATCTATACTATTTGGAGAGATTTGTAAACTACTATCAACTGAACCCAAAAGATTTAAAGCTGGTATTTCCAAAATTTTATTTAGTTCAACTTCAAGATTTTTAAGCTCTTTTATATTAGTTTTTATATTTGTAACTTCCTCATTTTTATCTATATTTGCAACAATTGAACTATTTTTTACTGTGGCTTCAAAACTATCTTTTTTTGTTTTAAAAATTGAATTTATAAAAAATGAGTCATTTAAAACTAAATCTGCATTTAAAGAGAGATTTTCTTTAAACTCCCCTTTTATTTTTCCCTTAATCTTAGAGATTTTTATACTTTTGTCAAGTTCATAAAAATTATTTGGGTTTAAGTTTTTTATATCTAAATCAAAAATAATTTTCTTAAAATCTTTACTATCTAACTTTAAATTTACTATATTTGACTCCAAATCTAGTTTGAAAATATCTTTTTTATATGAACTATTTATCTTTATATTTCCAATTTCTTTTAGATATAAGTTTGCAAAAATATCTATATTTTTATTATCTATTTTTACAGCACCATTTAAAGGTAAATCCTCTATTTTCAAAATAGTTTTATCAATACTTATTTGGTTTGAAGCTAAAACATTTTTAAATTTTATCTCTTTTAAATTTCCAGTTAAATTTGATTTTATTTCAATATCTCTTTGTAAAGCTTCATAAATACTCTTTTTTATAGTTGTTTTTAAATCTACATTGAAATTTAAACTATCTATATCATTGTTTAGCATTTTTGCTTTTGCTTCTATATTTGAAAATATTTCACCATATTTTAAATTTGAATTTAGGCTAGAAATCTCAAGATTTGAGTTTTTAATATCATAATTTCCTAAAAGCTTAAAATCTTTGATATCAAATTTTTGCTCAATATTTTCAACTTTTAATTGTTCACTATTTATAGAAAAATCTACTTTTTCCAAATTCCCTTTTGCTTGAAGCAAAAATAGAGATTTTACATACTCTTTTAAATCTATTCTTGATTCTATTTTATAGTTATTGTTATCTAAATTTATATCTGCTTGTATATTTGCTAAATTTGATTTTATATTTGTAAAAACATCTCCACTTATAGTATCTTTTAGGTTTGAACTAAGATTTTTTGCTTTTAAAAATACCTCATCTATTTTTTGCTCTTCATAAGCAAAATTATAAAGTGTTGCTTCAAAATTTTTTATAAAAAGAGAGAATGGAATATCAAAACTACTCTCCTCTTTTTCTTCTTCCTTAGGTTTATTTAGCTCATTTATAAATAAAAATAGCTTATCTCCTAAAGTTATTTCTTCTATTTTCAAATCATAAATATAAATCTCTTTTACTAAAAGTGATAAAAGACTAGGTTTTATATATAAACTTTTAGCTTTTACCATATCATCATAATTTAAATTTTCAACTTTTATTCCACTATATAAACTTCCTTCTACCTTACTATATTTTAAAGGAAATTCCGAACTTACATATTCAAATATTTTTTGTGTTAGCTGATTTGAAGTTATAAGTGCTAAAAAAACTACAAAAAATAGAGCAATTATCGTAAAAAATAGATATTTTAAAACTCTTAAACTTCTCAAAATACTTGTCCTATTCCTATATGAAATACAAATCCACCATTATCAACTGGAAAACCAAAATCAACTCTAAATGGTCCAATAGGAGTATAATATCTAGCTCCAACTCCATAAGAGTTATAAAATTTATCATTAAATTTATTCTCTTCAAGACTTAACATTGTAGAGTCAAAAAAAGTTACCAATCCTAAATCTTTATTTAAAGCATATTCAAACTCCAAACTACTATCAATCATAGATAATCCACCATAAGGTTTGTCATCTGGGTCTTTCTTTCCTACTTGCTGATATGAGTACCCTCTATTACTATAATCTCCACCTGCAAAAAAGTGTTTAAATATAGGTAAATCTTTATTTAGTGTTCCAACAGTAGTTTTAAATGAACTTGTAAATTTATCAAAAGTTTTTATATATCTAAATTCACTTTGAGTTTTTATATAATCCATTTCACTAGCTATTAATTTACTCCCATTTTCAATATAAAAAGATAAATAATAACCATTTTTAGGATTTAAAATATCATCTCTTCTATCAAAAATTGTTTGATAAAAAAATGAATTTAAAAGATAACTACCACTTTTATACTCTTGTAAATCTGATTTTATTGTAGAGTGTTCAAGTAAAACTCCAGCAGTATGTGATAAATTCCAAAAATCTTTTGAAAAAGATAGTTTTTCTTCAATCTTTTTTTGGGAGTAGCTTTTATAGTTCATATCTTCATAAGAGATATCATTATTTAAAGAGATATCATCACTTATAAAATATGGGTTATAAATATTGTTGTAAATATTATAACCTTCACTATTTATCTTTGTTCCAATTGTAAATTGTTTTAAATTTCCTAAAAAATTCTCATTTTTATATTGAGCTTTAAATCTTGCTTTTGTATCTGTATCATAACCAATACCATAAGTTGTCTCTCTATAATCACCTTCAATTAATTTTATATTTATAGGGATTATATCTTCTTTAGTGTCTAAATTTGGCTCAACTGATATATATTTGTAAATACCAAAATTAAAAAAGTTTTCATAAGTTTTATCTATTAAAGTAGAACTATACTCTTGATTCTTTTTATATTCAATATTTCTTTGCAAAAGTTCATTATCTACATTTGCATTATTTTGAATATTTGTCTCACCAAAATATTGTAGATTATTTTTAGTTATTTTATACTCTAAATCAACTTTGTAATCATCAATATCAACATAAGCTTTTGCATCTAATATTGCTTTTGCATAACCTTTTTCATGCAAATATTTATATATATATTTTTTAGAGTTTGTAAAATTTGAAGATTTAAAACCTTCATCTACTTTTAACTCTATCAAATCTTTAAATTCATCATCAATTTTTATAGAAGATATTTTTATCTGTTCATTCTTTTTGATATCAAAATGTGCTTTATCTTCATCTATTGTATAAGAGACTAAAGAGTTATAAAAACCTAAACTCTCCATATAATCTTCTAACAACTCTCTACAAATCACTATATCACTCTCTTTAAATACAGGATTCTTTTTCCAGAATTTATAAAAACTTGGATATGAGATATCACAAACTTTTTCAAGATTTGATTTAGAAAAATCTCCTAAAACTAAATCAATATCTCCAGAGAAATCAATAGTTTTTATCTCTTTTGCAAAACAATTTAAAAATAAAATTCCAATAATTAAAAATATTTTAAACAATTTTTCTCTTTATTTTAAGATTTTCCTGAACTCTACTTAAACTACAAATAATTCATATAATTTTATGTTCAGTTGCTGAAATATAAATTTTAAAATCTCTCTTTTTTGAAATATCTTATCATTTTATAACTTTAATCTCTAATTCTAACAAATCTATTTAAGCTTCATTCTTGCAAATTCAATGGCATTAAGAACAGCTTTTTTTGCTTGTGGAGAGTTCTTCCAACAGCTACTTCCTAAAACATCTGAAACAATCTGTGTTATCTCTTCTACACTACTATTTGATAACTTTTCTAAAGAATCTATACCTATTTGCTCAAACCTTTTTATAACTGTTTCACCTACAAATTTTACTTTTAAAAGCTCCTCTTTCTCTTCTTCTAAAAATGGCATAAACTATCCCTCTTAATATATTTTTCTAATCTTTTCAAAATACAAAATTTTTTTGAAATTTTTATCTATTTTCGTAAATATTCTAAAGTACTACTTATAATATCGTCATCATCTTTACTTCTTGATTTAATACTCTCTTTTACTCCATCAGATTTTACAAAAGTTATATTTGTTTCATAAGAGCTTATTTGAGTTATACCTTTTTGTAAAGCTAAAATCTTTATTAAAATCAGCTCCATAAACTGTTTTGTAGGAGTATCAAGTTTTCCAAATCTATCTTCCATCTCCTCTTCTATTTCATATAAAGCCTCTTTATTTAAAACCTTGCTTAATCTTCTATAAAGTTCTAATCTAATTCTATCTTCACTGATATAATCTTCACTAATATATGCTGAAATTGCTAATTTTATATCTATATTTTGTTCATTTGACTTAGTTTCACCACTTAATACGGCTAGTGTATCTTCAAGCATTTTTAGATATAAACCATACCCTATTTGCTTTATATGTCCACTTTGTTCAGCTCCTATGATATTTCCACCACCTCTTATTTCTAAATCCTGATGAGCTAAAGCTGTTCCACTTCCTAAATATGAGTTTGACTCTAAAGCAACTAATCTTTTTATAGCTTCGGGAGTAATCTTACTTTTGTCTTCAACTACATAGTAGCAAAATCCCTCTTTGTTACTTCGTCCAACTCTCCCTCTTAATTGATGTAAATCAGCAATTCCAAATCTATCTGCTCCATCAATTATTATAGAGTTTGCATTTGGAAGATGAATCCCACTTTCAACTATTGAAGTTGCTAATAAAATATCAAACTCTCTGTTTTCAAAATTCTCTATTATCTTTTCTGCATCAGAGGGTTTTATTTGAGAGTGAATAATATCTATTTTTATATTTGGTACAATTTGTGATAAATCTTTCTTTTTTTCTTCAATAGAAGCAATATTATTATGTACATAAAATAGTTGTCCACCTCTTCTTTTTTCTCTTAAAATAACCTCTTTTATAAGTGCTTCACTATACTCTTTAACATAAGTTCTCACTCCTAATCTTTCACTAGGAGGTGTAAGAAGAGAACTCATACCTTTTAGTTTTGATAAGGCTAAATTTAAAGTTCGTGGAATTGGAGTTGCACTCATAGAAAAAATATGTACATCTTCTCTAAGTCCTTTTAATTTCTCTTTTTGTTTAACACCAAATTTATGCTCTTCATCTATTATGACAAGAGCTAAATTATCTGTTTTTATATCTAATAAAGAGTGTGTTCCAATAACAAATTTTATGCTTCCATCTTCTAAACCTTTTTTGATAGAAGTTTTCTCTTTTGTACTGGTTTTTCCATCTAGCTTAAAAACATCTATACCAAACTCTTTAAATCTTTTACTTATTGAGTGATAATGTTGAGTTGCCAAAAGTGTTGTAGGACATACAAAAATAGCCTGATAACCACTATTTATAACAGCAATTAAAGCATTCATAGCAACTTCCGTTTTCCCAAAACCAACATCACCACTTAAAAGCCTATCCATAACTTTTCCACTGCTTATATCAGCAAAAATCTCATTTATACTTCTAGTTTGATCTTTTGTATATGTAAATCCAGCTTTTTCTTGAAATCTTTTTATTAAATAGTCATCTATAAAGATTTTTATTCCATTTACAAGCTCTCTAGCAGCTGCTAGTTTTATAATATCATTTGCTATTTCAAAAAGTCTATCTTTTACTTTTTCTTTAAGTTTTGTAAAACTTCCACGACCTAACTTATCAACTATTGCATAAGATTCCCCATCAGCTACATATCTATCAATAGTATCGATATTTTCAACAGGAATTAGAAGCCTATCTTCCCCTTGATAATGAATTACCACAAAATCTCTTTTTGCACCCATAATTGAAACTGGCTCTATTCCCTTATAAATACCAATTCCATGCTTTTCATGAACAACAAAATCATTAATTACTAATTCATCAACAACTAGTTTTACTCTTTTTTTCTTTCTTTTTTTAACCTCTTTATTTAAAGAAATTATAAGTTCATCACCGCTCATTAGGTTTATTATTTCATCACTAAAATGATATTTTATACCCTTTTCATCAAGTGGAAGTTCAAGTGCTTTAATTCTAGCTTCGCTAGTAGAGATTAGAGTAATTTTCTTATCTTTATGAAAAGAGATAAACTCTTTTATATTTTGTGGAGCTATTTCCTTATAATTTTTACTTGAATATATTTGAGGAATAGTAAGAAACTTATCTTTATTTAATCTTTTCTCTTCAAAAATATATGCTTCATCAAGCTCATTCAAAGCTTCTTGAGTTATAAAAGAGTTCATATTTTGAGGTAAATAGTATGCAAGATTATCTAAATACCAAAAACCTAAAGAGTGTATATCTTTTATAAAAGCATCACTTGAACTTAGTTCTACTTTTTGGCTAAGTTCTTCAAAATTATCATTACTTAAAGCCAAAAAAGCAGGAGTTATAGTAATACTTTCTAGCTCCTCTTTTTGAGATTTTTGATCTTCTATATCAAATTTTCTAATACTTTCAACTTCATCATCAAACAGACTTACTCTATATCCAAAATCACTTCCAAGTGGTGCTATATCAAAGATATCCCCTCGAATAGATACTTCTCCTGCACTTGTAACAATATCAACAAAATAGTACCCCCAAGAGTAAAGTTTTTGTTTAAACTCTTGTAAATCTAATTTATCAGCAAAATTTATTTTAAGTTCATCAAAGCACTCTTTTTTAGGCATAGGAAAACTGATAGTTCGTAAAGGAGAAATAAGGATTTTATCCTCTTTTTTGTAAGTATAAAAATCTTGCAAAGTTTTTGTAATATCTTGAAGTTCATCACTAAAAGAGAGTAAATCATCTTTGAAATTTGCTCTAAAATCAGCCATTACAAAAGGTTTAAAACCTAAAAAAGATACTATGTGAGAAGCTATTTGAGCTTGTGTGTCATCATTTACTATTAAAAGTTGGCAATCTTTTAATCTTTTTTCATTTTTTAAATTTTTTAAAAACTCATATATATTTTTCACTATTTTTTATCTTCACTTAATTCAAAATCATTTGTATTTTTATCCCAAATATAAGGTGGATACGGAGTTTCATTTAGTAAAAAAACAATTGAAGCATCTTGGAAACCACTTTTTTGTAAACCTTTTTTAAAAACTTCCAAAATATAAGCTTTTGTTGCCATAGTTGTAGTTGTAGAGTTTCCTGTATATACAAAATCCTCATTTTCAACTTTTATAAAACCCTCTTTTTTTATATGTTTTTCAAACTTCTCTCTATCTTGTAAACCATCTACTTCTAATAAAACTAAAACATCAATTGTAATCATTGTAAACCTTAAAAAAAATTGCAAGATTTTATCATATAAAAGTTTTATGCCCAATTACTACTAAAAAGCCTATTTATTGTATAATGAAATATTATTTTGTAAGGATTTTTATTATGAACTATGAATTATTAAGTAGACTTGCTATGGAAGATGCTGAAAAATCAAAGAATGAAGCTTTTATCTTAAAAAAAAGAAATGAGATTTTACATAATGAAATAGAGACTTTAAAAGCTGTAATTAAAAGAATTGAAGATGAAAAAAGCAAAATAGAAAAAGAGTTAGAAGAGTTAAAAAACTCTATAAAAGATGAAAATAAAACAGAAGAAAAAGTTTTTACCTACTATACATAAACTTCTTTAGCTTTGGTTTTAAGAGACCAAAGCTCCTATAAACCCAATTAATCCACCAAAAACTGCTCCCCAAACAACTAACCAAAACATATGATCTTTTATCATATTTTGTACTATATCTTTAACCATTTTTGGAGTTAATTCTTCAAGTCTTGAATCTACAATTAAAGTTAATTTATTATAAATATCATTTGTAAAATCTTCATTTTTCAAAGTTTCTTTCATTGTCTCTTGGAAAGTTTGTGTTTTTGATATCTCAATAATAGAACTTTGGAGTTTTTGTATAAATGACTCTTTTAATCCATCTATTGCACCCTCTCCACCAAACATAGCAATCATTCCACCAAAAGGTGATTGCATAATTGACTCTTTTAAAGAGTTAAAAGCCAAAGTAAAATCTGTATTTTGTAATATTTTTTCAAAATTAATATTTGTTTTTGCACTATTCATCTCATCTTGAAAAAAATTATTTAATTTCTCCTTTGTAAAAAATTGCTCCATTAAAAGATTTCTTATAGATAGTTTAAACTCTTTAAATTTACTCTCTATTACTCCACTTCCATACAAAAATGGAACTTTTTCAAAAAGCATATGTATTGCTAAAGTATTTGTAATTGCACCACTAAAAGCAAAAAGTCCAACCATAAAGACAATATTATTGCTATTTGAATAACCATAAGCCATAATCAAAATTGTAAATATATTTGTAATATCAGATTTACTCATAAAATCTCCTATATAAAATAAAATGATTTTAACACATCTCATTTAAAAACTTTTTGATTTACCTATAGCTATGTAACTAATTTGAAACTTTGATTATCTAAAATTTTCATAGAAGAGGAGTAACAAATGATTGATATAGAAAAAGAGATAGAGAAAAAATTTCCAAAAATAAAAGAAAAAGATAACTTTCTAAAAAAATCCCTATTTAAAATAGCAAAAAAAATTGTCCATGAGGATTCAATAAATAAATTTTTATCACAAAATTCTCATTTAAAAGGTTTTGATTTTGTAGATAATGTATTAGAGTATTTCGACTTTGATTATACAGTTTCAAGTAATGATTTACAAAATATTCCAACAAGTGGAAAAGTTATAATTATTGCAAATCACCCATTAGGTGGACTTGATGCTCTATGTTTATTAAAATTAGTTGGTAATGTAAGAAAAGATGTAAGAATTTTAGCAAACGATTTTTTAGTTGGATTTGAAGCTTTAAATTCTCTTATTATTCCAATAGATAATTACAAAGATAGGCAAACAAAAGAGAGTATTAAAAAAGTATATGAAGCTTTAAACAATGAAGAAGCTTTAATTATTTTTCCAGCAGGAGAAGTAAGTCGTGCTACACCAAAAGGGATAAAAGATCCTTCTTGGAATAAAGGTTTTTTAAATTTTGCAAAAAATAGTAATTCACCAATTTTACCAATATTTTTAGATGCAAAAAATTCTAAAACTTTTTATACAATCTCTTTATTAAATAAAACTTTTTCAACTCTTTTATTATCAAATGAGATGTTTAATAAAAAATCAAAAATTATAAATATAAAAATTGGACAAATAATTCCAAATGAAAATCTTACTCCAAGAGGTTTAAATAAAGATTTTTTAATAAATTTATATAAAAAACATCTTTATGCTTTAAAAAATGGTAAAAAATCATTCTTTCAAACACAAAATGCCATAGCTCATCCTGTTAGTAGAATCGATTTACTAAATGAGCTAAAAAAATCTCAACTTTTAGGTGAAACAAATGATGGAAAAAAAATATATTTATATGACTATGTAGAAGATTCTATTGTTTTAAAGGAGATTGGAAGATTAAGAGAACTTTCATTTAGAAAAATTGGAGAAGGTGTAAATAAAAAAAGAGATACTGATAAATACGATATTTATTACCAACATATAATTCTATATGATAAAAGTGAATTAGAGATTATAGGAGCTTATAGAATTGCCAACTCTGATTTAGTATTTAAAAGATTGGGTACAAAAGGTTTCTACTCAAACTCTTTATTTAAATTTAATGATGAATTTATCTTTTATCTTCAAAATTCAGTAGAACTAGGTCGTAGTTTTGTACAACCAAAATATTGGGGAACAAGAGCATTGGATTATCTTTGGTTTGGAATTGGAACATATTTAAAAGCAAATCCTAATATAAAATATATGTTTGGACCTGTTTCTATTTCAGGAACTTTTCCAGCAATTGCAAAAGATTTAATTGTATTTTATTATAGTCACTATTTTAGTGAACCTAGAAGATTAGTAGAAGCAAAAACTCCTTATTACTATACAAATAATATTTATGATTTAAGAGATTTTTTTAAATTAGGAGATATAAAAGAAGATTTTAGAGCTTTAAAATCGGCATTAGGAAATATTGGAGTAACAATTCCACCATTATATAAGCAATATAGTGAATTAACACAAGATGATGGAGTTAAATTTTTAGATTTTAATGTTGATAAAGATTTTAACGGCTGTGTAGATGGATTTATTTTAGTTGAAATAGATAAAATCAAAGAGCATATAAAACAGAGATATTTTTTGTAAAAAGTAGAAATCTCTACTTTTTATCTATTTTTTACAATGCTCAGCATAATAGTTACCAAACTTAGTTTTAGTTCCTTCTTTATGCTCACCAGCTGTATATTTTGTAACAACAGGGTTACACTCATCAATCCATCTGTTTATTTCATATATTTTTACTGTTGTAAATCCCATTTGTTTAAAAGCTTGTGCTTCAATAGCAGCTCTTGAAGCTGTATTACAAACAACAATTAATTTATCTTTTATAAATTTTCCATCATCATCTAAAACAATATTTTCTAAAGCTTTTTCAGGAGCTTCACGCCCTACTCTTTGAGAACCTTTTATAGCAGCTCCGGCCCACTCTTCCATAGTTCTTACATCAACAACTGCCCAATCTTTTGCATTTAGGGCATCTTTTACCTCTTGAGTTGTTGCCATCATTCCTGATTGTTTTGCTTCCTCTTTTAATTTTTTGCTATATGCATCATAACTTAAAAACTCTGCTGCAAAAACTGAACTAAATAACAACGAACTAACAATTAGAATTTTTCCTAATTTCATAATTAACTCCTAATAAAAAATATTTTTTAGTGTATAAAAAAGAGTATTAAAATATAATAAATATTTATATATAGAAGTTTTATTTTTATTATAAATAATTATTATTTATAATGCATATTTTTATAGCCTTCAAGCCTTTTTTTGTAAGTAGAGTTTAACATAGGATTTTTAGAATCTAAAAAATCAATAGCTAAACACTCTTGATTTCCTCTTCCAATTCTCCCTAAATATTGTATCAATCTTCCATAAAAAGAGATGGGAGTTGCAAAAATAATAGTATTTAAATGGGGGAAATCTATCCCTTCTCCAAAAAAAGAGCTAGTTGCTAATATCAAAGAGCTAGATTTTACCTTTTGCATATTTTCTACTTGCTCTTTTCTATTTTGACTTCCATGAATTGCAATAAAAGGAATATTTTCATTTTTTAACATAGTTTCTAAAATATTTAAATGTTCAATCCTATCACTCAAAAGAAGTATTTTTCTATCAACATTTTTCTTTATAGTTTCTATAATTTTTTGATTTCTATTTTCATCTACAACCAATTCATTTATTATTGTTGAGTAGTTATCACTAGAACTTGTAAACTCTGTTTTTATAACTTGTAACTTATTTGAGTGTGTTTTTGGCTTTTTATACTCATAAGAGATAGAGCCTAATTGCTGATATAAAATAGCTTCAAGCTCATCTTTTCTATTTGGTGTGGCACTAAGCCCTAAAATATATCTTCCTTTGAAGTTTTTTACAATCTGCTCAAAAGTCAAGGCAGGAATATGATGGCACTCATCAACAATTACTTGAGTGTAATTTTTTATTATCTCCACACTATTATTTAAACTTTGCATAGTAGCTATATCTATATTTCCATTAAGCTTATTTTGACTCTTTCCTAAGTATCCAATATCAGATTTCTTATATCCAAAGTAGTCCACAAAACGGCTTATCCACTGGTCAAGTAACATATTTTTGTTTACAATAATCAAAGTTTTTACTGCTCTTTGTTCAAAGATTTTTGCTCCAATAAGTGTTTTACCAAATCCAGGTGGTGCTACACAAATAGAGCTATCAAATTTTAAAATCTCTCTTATAGCATCTTCTTGCTCTGGTCTTAGAGTAAATTTAATCTCTTTTGTCTCTATTTCTTCAAAAATACGATTATCTTTTACACTAAAATTTAGTAAATTCTCTTTAAAATATGAGAAGATCAACTCTTTTAATCCTCGTGGAAGAGTTAAAAATTCACTACTCTCTTCATAACCTTTTAAATATTTTGGAGTATTATATAGTGGTTTTCGCAAAGATAATAGAAGTTTTATTTGAGGGTTTTCAAAAGTTGCAAAAGATTTTAATTTACTTATAAAACTTTTTGAAAGATTTATAATAGGAATTTTAATTCCACTATCTAAAATAATCTCAAAACTATTAAGTGGAAAATCTATATTTTTCAAATCTTTTTGTGCATTTTGTGGGCTTAAAACTTTAGCAAAACTATATACTTGTTCTTTAGTAGCTCTTTTTATATTTGATAAATAACCCCACTGGTCATTATAAATTTTTTTTGTATTAATATCTAAAAAAACTGTACGGTTTTTATTTCTATATTGAAGTTGTAAAGGAAGCTCTATATAATTTCCTAATTTTTCTCTTGTTGCAAACTCACTATTTGGATAGAGTTTTGCACTAATATTTGCCTTTTTTTGTAGAAAATATAAAAAACTATATGCTATTTTTGAACTTATCATCTCTTTAAAAAATATCCAAGCAAAAATAGAGTTATATGAACTAAGAGAGTAAGAAACTGGTATATTTAGCTCTAATAAAGCTCTTTGAAGCCTAAAAACATCTTCACTATTTAGCTCTAAAACAACATATTTACACTCTTGATTTTTATTTATTAAATATGAAGCTAAAAAAACATTTCCTCTTAAATGCTCTTCTAAATCTTTATTTGTAAAAGGAAGATAATCTTCCCCCATAAAAGTAGAAGTTACAGGACTAAACCCCTCTTTTAAACCATCTTTACTCTTCCATTTTTTTGCAAAAATATCTTCTCTACAAATAAAAGTTTTTCTAAAAAGCTCGATTTTTTCAAGCTTTGAAAACTCTTTTTTCTCTTTTATAGTTTGATTTTTTATAGAGTTCTCTAACTCTAATATTTTACTTTCTAGCTCTTGCTTTTGTAAATATAGCTCTTGCAGTTGTTGTTCAAGAGTTTTCATAACCTATTTTTTCCAAAATCTTTTCAATAACTAAAAAAGAACCAAAAGCTAAATACTCTTCATCTTCTTTAAAATTTAAATCCTCTTTTAAATCCAAATTTAACTCATCTATAACTTCTATTAATTTCTCTTTTTTAACTATCCTAGTATCCTGTAAATCTATTATAAATATAGATTTTATAATTGGTTTTAAAATTGTAAGAACCTCTTTATAATCCTTATCAGCATAAGAGTTATAGATTAAATTTACCTTTTTATTTTCAAACTCTTTTAGTAAAACAGTAGCAGCTAATGGATTATGCCCAACATCAATAGTTAAATTTTTTCTTATTTTTTGACATCTTCCAAAAAGTGGTGTTGAATTAAAGATTTCAAGATTTATAGGATTAGTTTTAGAAAAAGGCAACTCATTTAAAGCCTTTAAAACCAGACTTAAATTTCTTTTTAAATAGTTAGCAAAAGAGAAATTATAATCTATATTAAAATCTTCAACTTTTAAAATCTCTATATTTCTATTAAATTCAATTTTTAGCTCATCTTTTACTTTAATTGCTGTCTCATAAACTTCTTCAAACTCTTGATAACCTATAATCATTTTTGTATCAACTGAACGCATCTTTGTTCTAGCTATTTTTTCTATGGTATCCCCTAAAAAAGAGATATGATCAAGCCCAATAGTTGTAATTAAACTTAAGTCATTTTTTACCACATTTGTAGCATCAAACTCTCCACCAAGTCCTGCTTCAAGTACCAAATAATCACAATCTTTTGCTATATAAAAAGCTAAAAGAGTTGTATATTCAAAATATGTAAGCTTATTTAAAAGTTCTTCATCATAAATATTAAGTAAGAAATTATGAGATATTTCTAACAACTCATCACTAACATCACTTCCATTTATCCAAATTCGTTCATTAAATTTTTTTATATGTGGAGAGCTATAATGAAGAGTTTTAAAACCATTTTTATATAAATAATAAGATAAAAATCTTCCCGTACTTCCTTTTCCATTTGTTCCAACAATATGAATAGTAAAAGGAAGTTTTATATGTTTTAACAAAATATCAGCAGATTTTTTTATATAACTATAATCTATTTTGTCATAATAGAGAGTTTTATGTTCCAAAAACTCTTTTAAAGTTAAATTTTTTAAACTCATTTAAAAGATGACACTGCCATTCTTGATAATACTTCAGTTACAGCTTTATCACTTGCTTTTGTAATTGCATCAAATCTATGAGAGTCATTTATACTAGTTCCTGTTTCAATTGCAAAATCATGTTCACCATCAACTGTAAAGCTTTTTACTTTATTGTTATTATCTTTTCTAAAATATTTTACACCAATAAATACATTCGCTCTATATAATTTATTATATCCATCTCTATCATATTGTAAAGTCTCCATAGATACTCTATTTATTCCTAAATCCATAACAACATCAGCATCTTTCTCGTTATCAACCATATTAGAACCCAATTTCTGGATTAAAATTTTTGTAACAGCATCTTTTACTAAAACAGAGTTTCTAGGGTCTTCTAAACTAACATTTAATCTTACAAAAACATTTCCTCTCATCTCTTGTTTTGCATAATTTACACTTGGTCTATATCCACAAGCTGTAAAAGTAAGACCAAGAATTATTGTAAAAACTAAAACTAAAAAACCTTTAGAAACTCTCATTTTTTATCCTTTAATTACAAAATTTACAAGCTTATTTGGAACAACAATCTCTTTTATAATTGTAAAATCTTGTAACCATTTAGCAGAATTTTGTTTTGCTAAAGCTAAAATCTCATCATTTGAAGCATTTGGACTTACTTCAATCTCACATCTTTTTTTACCATTAATTGTAACTGCTAAAACTATACTATCTTTTGTAAATACCTCTTCTTTTATTTCTAAAACATTATCAAAGTTTTTAAGCTCAAACAATTTATTTGCTAATTCCCAACTAGCATGAGGAATAATAGGCTCTAAAATATTTGTTAAAATATAGTAAGCTTCTGCCCAAACACTATCATTTTGTTGAGCAGATAGAGCATTTAAAGCCTCCATACAAGAAGCAATTAAAGTATTAAAAGCATAAGTTTTATTAAATACCTCATTTGATTTAATAAGAGCTTCATATACTTTTCTTCTAGCCTCTTTTTCATCTTTATTTAAAGAGTTTTGTTCAAGATTTTTAAAGTTATCAATTCCAACTTTTGTTACATTTTTCGCTCTTTCATAAAATCTTTTTATAAATTTATAAGCACCCTCGACAGCACTATCATTCCACTCTAACTCTTTTGTAGGTGGAGCAGCAAATAGAATAAATAGTCTAGCTGTATCAGCACCATATTTATCTATAATCATATCTGGATCTACTACATTTCCTTTTGATTTAGACATCTTTGCACCATCTTTTAAAACCATGCCTTGAGTTAAAAGTCTTTTAAATGGTTCATTTGATTCTGTATATCCCAAATCTTTTAATACTTTTGTAAAAAATCTTGCATATAGAAGGTGTAAAATAGCATGTTCAATTCCACCAATATATTGATCAACATCCATCCAATAAGAGCTATCACTTTCTGAGATTCCCTCTTTTTTCCATTTTTTATAATTTGTTGCATATCTTAAAAAATACCAAGATGATTGAACAAAAGTATCTAAAGTGTCAGTCTCTCTTGTTGCTTCTTTACCACAATTTGGACAAGAACATTTTTTCCAAGTAGGATGAAGGTCTAGTGGATTTCCCTCCCCTGTAATCTCAACATCACTAGGTAAGGCAACAGGAAGATTTTCCAACTTCTCAGGAACTAATCCACAACTATTACAATGTACAAAAGGGATAGGAGCTCCCCAATATCTTTGTCTTGAAACTCCCCAATCTCTTAATTTAAAATTAATCTTTTTAATACCAAAAGAGTTCTGTTCAAAGTGGTAAATAATTGCTTGTTTTGCATCACTATTTTTAAGTCCTGAAAAACTCTCACTATCAATTAAAATTCCATCATCAACAAAAGCTTCTGTTGGTTTTTCTACAACTCCATTACTTCCAATAATTACTTGCTTAATTGGTAAATTATATTTTTTTGCAAACTCAAAATCTCTTTGATCATGTGCTGGAACTGCCATAACAGCACCCTCTCCATAAGAGCTTAAAACAAAATTTGCAACCCAAACTGGTATTTTTTGTCCAGTTAATGGATGAACAGCTTCAATTTCAAGGTCAATTCCCTCTTTTTCTAAAGCTCCCCTTTCTCTTTCTGGGATTTTTTGCATATTTTTTATTGCATTTAATTTATTCTTTGGTAAAAGTTCATTTTCTAAAATATATTTTACTATTGGATGTTCAGGAGCAAGTGCTGAATAAGTAACTCCATAAATAGTATCAGGTCTTGTTGTAAATACAAAATATTTTGTAAATACTCTATTTAATTTCCCTCTTGATTCCATAGATAAATCAAACTTAAACTCTAAACCTTCACTTCTTCCAATCCAGTTTTCTTGCATTGTTAAAACTTGAGATGGCCAAGAGTTTTCTAAAAGTTTTAAATCATCAAGTAAAGTTTGTGCATATTTTGTAATTGCTATATAATAACCTGGCATCTCTTTTGGAACAACCTCATTATCACATCTCCAACAACAACCCTCAACAACTTGCTCATTTGCTAAAACTGTTTGACAATCATTACACCAATTTACTGTTGCACTTTTTCTATAAACAATTCCTTCTTCATACATTTTAATGATAAACTCTTGTTCCCACTTTGTATAAAGCTCATCACTTGTTGCAAACTCTTGATTCTTACTAAAAGACAATCCTAAAGATTTTAACTCTTCTCTCATATAATCAATATTTTCATAAGTCCATTTTTTTGGGTGAAGCTTATTTTTTATAGCTGCATTTTCCGCAGGCATTCCAAAACTATCCCAACCTATTGGATGAAGAACATTGAAACCATTTTTTCTAAAATGTCTAGCAAAAGCATCACCTAAACAATAATTTCTCACATGTCCCATATGAATTCTACCACTTGGGTATGGAAACATACTTAAAATATATTTTTTCTCTTTTTTATAATCTTCACTTGGTTCAAAAGAGCCATTTTCTTGCCAAAAATCTTGCCATTTTTTTTCAATATTTTTTGAATTATATTCTATCAAAACTCATCCTTATCATTATTTTTAGCACTCTCAATTAAAGTTAAAGCAACTGAAAATAAATTTGCAATAATTGCACCTATTGCCAAAGCTATTACCAATTTTAAATTTCCAGAAAATACAAATACCAAAAATGCAGGAATTAAGTGTAAATCTGCAACAAGTGAGCTTGCAAGTAGCTCTGCTGATAAAAGATTTTTAACACCCATTTTTAATATTGTAGAGATTAAATTAACCCCAGCAGCTACAAATAGAGCAACTACATTTTGCTCATATAAAAATCCAGCCGTTGTTGTAAGAGACATTAAAGTAAAAAAGATAAAGGTAACTTTTCCCCAATTCATTTTGCATCCTTTTTTATATTTGTTTTTCTAAAATAAGGCAAACATAATATCTAAAAAATGATAAAAATCCACTTTTTAAAAAGATATATAAATTATGACAGCAAATTTTTAAGTAATTAAGATATAATAAAACTAAATTTTTCACAGGATAATAAATGGATTTATCAGTACTTATAGGAATGATAGGCGCACTTACTTCTATTTCAGTAGGAGATATTATGGAGGGAGGAAATCCCCTTCATCTTCTGCACTTTACCTCATTTCTTATCGTTATTCCTACAGCTATGCTTGCAGCAATAACTGCAACTGAATCTCATCTAGTAAAAGCTGCTTTTAAAGAGATTAAATTAGTTTTTAAAAAACTTCCAATTAACTTTGAAGCAAGAATTGATGAATTAATTGAATACGCAATTGTTGTAAAAAAACAGGGTGTTTTAGCATTAGAAAAAGATATCCAGAATATTAACCATGATTTTTTAAAAGAGGCTTTAAGTATGGTTGTTGATGGTAGTAAAGAGGAACAAATAGAAGAAAACCTTGAACCTATTATTGAAGAGACTGAACACTACTATCATGGAGCTTCTCATTATTGGTTATTAGCTGGAGAAACTGCACCTACAATGGGACTTGTTGGAGCAGTACTTGGACTAATCCTAGCACTTCAAAAACTTGATAATCCTGCTGAAATGGCTGCTGGTATTGCTGGAGCATTTACAGCAACTGTTACAGGTATTGCTGGATCTTATATGTTTTTAGGTCCTTGGGGACATAAACTAAAAGCAAAAGCTCATTTAGTAATAAAAGAGCAACAACTAATTGTGGCCGCTTGTAAGGGTATGGCTAGAGGTGATGCACCAGGTGAGCTTAAACTTAAACTTACAAAAATGGTAACTGCAATGCCATATAAAGTGTAATTATGTCTAAAAAAAAATGTAAGTGTGAATGTCCTGCTGGTGAAAAGTGGGCTGTTCCTTTTGCAGACTTTTTAAGTCTTTTACTAGCTCTTTTTATTGCTTTATATGCTTTAGCTTCGGCAAATATTGAAAAACAAAAAGCATTAAAAGATGAGTTTATAAAAATTTATAATTTTAATGCCGCAGCTGATACTTTAAAAGAGCAAGATAAAAGCGAAAAATCAACAACAGATGACCCTAATGATGACTCTGAAGAGGGTCAAAAAATGATAATGGAAGCTTATTCAAAACTTGATGAATTAGAAAATAAAAGAATTAAAGGTGGACATATTATTGAATCTTCAGAAGGAAGTATTATGACAATTCCTGCTCAACTTATCTTTGAATCAGGAAAAGCAGATATTACAAATGAACATGCCCCTAGTTTCCTTAAACGTTTAGCTAAACTTTTTGAAACACTTCCAAGTGATACAGAAATAAATGTAAAAGGTTATGCTGAAGAGAATGAAGTTAAAAAATCAAAATATCAAGATGCATTAGATTTATCAACTGCAAGAGCTAATAATGTAATTAGAGAATTAATAAGACTTAATATCCCAAGAGATAGACTCTTTTCATCAGGCTTTGGTGCAAGTAATTCTTCAAATCTAAAAGATAAAAAGGTTGTTGTTTTTGAACTACACACTATGAAAAACTTTGAAAATAGTGGGGAAGTTGATATTGAATCTATTTTTGATAAGATAAGAGATGAAAAATAAAAATTCTAGGCTTCTTTGGCCAACTTCAAAATGTTGTTTAAAGAAATTTTTTGAACTAAATGCTATTTCAAAATTTGGTTCAATTTTTGTAGTTCTTATATCTATTTTTGTGCAAATATTAAATATCATAAATCTAAAAGATTATGAAGCCTCATTTTTTTCTTTAATTATTAATCTATTTTTTTTAGTAATAGTTCTGACAAAGCTTGAATATCTAAAAATAGATTCTTTAAATAAATATATTGATACAACTTTAAAAATTATGATATTTATTTTTATTCTAAACTTTTTTGGATATTTGGTAGTTGATGGATATATTTATAAATATGTTTTAGCACCAATAAGTTTTTTTGGAGCTTACTTTATCTTTTTACTCTTAAAAAAAGAGTCTATTTAAAAACCTCTTTTAATGCATCTTTTCTTTGTTGAATAGAGCTTGGATTTTTATTTACTTGTTCTTTCTCTTTTTTTGTATCATTATTTAATATTATAGAAAAAATTATTATAACAGCAATTGTCAATGCAATAATAATTGAAATCAAAACTTTAATTGAATTCATAATTAAGCCTTTTTCAAAAGAAGAGTTTTAAACTCTTCCTTGTTCATACATAGCTCTTAACTTCTCTTTCTCTTTTCTATTTGCCTCTTTTTGAGCCTCTTTACTTCTATAAGCATCAATATTAAATCCTAGGAATTTAATAAATGGAGAAACTACAAAAATTGAAGAGTATGTTCCAATTATAATTCCTACAAATAGAGTAAAGGAGAAGGCATAAATAATTTCACCACCAAATATTAACATTGTTGAAACAACAAAAAGTGTTGCTAAAGATGTTAATATTGTTCTTGATAATGTTCTACTAACTGATTCATTTATTAATTTATCTAAATCTCTCTCTTTACTTGTATATAAACTTTCTCTAATTCTATCATTTACAATAATAGTATCATTTACTGTATATCCAACTAAGGTTAAAATAGCAGCTACCATATCCAGATTTATATCAATTTTAAATAGACTTAAAAGTCCTAAAGTAATAATAACATCATGAATAAGACCAATAACAGAAGCAATAGCAAATCTCCACTCAAATCTAACTGCTATATATATAAGCAAAGCTAAAAGAGCCATAATAAGTGCCATAGTTCCTTTTGTTTTAAGTTCTGAACCAACTTTTGCTCCAACCATATCAATTTTTCTAATCTCAAATTTTCCAGTTGGAACCAAAATCTTATTCATTTGATCACTAATATCATTTGTTACATCACTTGAACTACCTGTAAATCTAATAGTTACTTCCTCAGAGTTTCCAAACTCTGTTACATTAGACCCAGCATATTTAGTACCTTCTAAAACTTCTCTTATTTTATCTATTGGTGCAGGACCATCATATTTAACTTGAACTATTGTACCACCAATAAAATCAATACCATAATTTAAACCTCTAGTTAATAATAGAAAAATTGAAGCTATAATTAAAATTCCAGAAATAGCTAAAAAGGTAATTTTCTTACCCATAAAATCATAAGTTTTACTATTGTTAAAAATTTCCATTATGCAACTCCAAACCATTTTTTATTATTTTTATCTTTTGCAATTTTTGGCAAAATTGCTTGATAAATACCATGAGTTCCAACTATTGATGTAAGCATTGATGTTAAAACTCCAATTGAAATAGTAACGGCAAAACCTTTTATAGCACCACTTCCATAAGCGTATAAAACAACTGCTACAAGTAAAGTTGTAATATTTGCATCAATAATAGCTCTAAGAGCATTTGAATATCCATCTTCTATTGCTTTATGGACACTTGCACCACTTCTTAATACTTCTCTAATTCTCTCATTAATAATTACATTGGCATCAATTGCCATACCAATTGTAAGAATAATTCCAGCCATACCAGGAAGTGTTAAAGTAGCTCCAAAAAGAGCAATTACAGCTAAAAGAATAAAAACATTTGCAATAAGAGCAATATTTGCAATAAGTCCTGCTCTTCTATAATAAACTATCATAAATAGGAAAATTAAAACAGTTCCACTAATTAGTGCTATCATCGAAGCCTTTATACTATCAGCTCCAAGAGATGGTCCAACACTTCTTTTTTCTAAAAGATTTACACTAGCTAATAATGCTCCACTTCTAAGAGCAATTGCTACATTTCCTGCTTCAGCAACCGTAAATCCACCAGAAATTTGTCCACTTCCACCACCAATTCTTTCATTAATATTTGGAGCTGAATAAACTTTTCCATCAAGTACAATTGCTAATCTTTTACCAACACTTTTTCCTGTAAAATCAGCAAAAATTCTAGCTCCTGCCGAGTTTAGAGTAAAATTAATAATTGGCTGATTTGATTGATTATATGCAACTTTTGCATCAACAATTTGACTTCCATCTAAAATTGGTATCTCTTTAACTAAATATTTTTTATTTGGATTATTTGTATCCTCTAAAATCAAATCTCCATAAGCTGCAGCTTGTGAGCTAGTCATTTGATATACTTGCTCATTTTTATCTTCATCAACTGCCATAAGCTCAAGATTTGCTGGTTTTGAGATTAAATCTCTAGCTGCTTTTTCATCTTCAGCTGTTTTAATACCTGGAAGTTGAACAACTATATCGCTTTCACCTTGTCTTAGAACAGTTGGTTCACTAAGCCCAAATTGATCGAGTCTATTTCTAATAGTCTCAACAGCTTGAACAACAGAAAAATCTTTAGTTTTTAAAACTTCTTCATTTGTAAGCTTTAATTTATATTCTAAATTATCTTTAGAGATTTCTAAACCACTAATCTCCGCTAACATTTTGTCTATTTTAGGCATCTCATCTTTGTCTAAAACAGAAAAAACAACATTATCATTTTCAACAGTTAATCCATCTATTAAAAGTTCTTCATCATCACTAAAATATTTAACTGCTGTTGCTATTGATTTCATCTTTGAAGTTACTGCTTCATGAGTATTTACACCTAAAAGCAAATGAAGTCCACCTTGAAGGTCAAGACCTAAATTTATTTTTTTTCCATAATCTGTTTGTAAAAGTGATGGGATAGCAAAAATAACACCAAAAATAATACTAATTATAAAAATAACGAGTTTGAAATTAAAAATTTTCAATTTTAATCCTTAAAATAAGAGATTTGAAAGTATAAGATATGAAATTTCATATCTTATATAATTTATTCAGTTATTAATCTAGCAACGAACTCTTTTGCTAATTTCATTTCTGAATTATCGTTGTTTTTGATTAAAAAATATGTCTCTTCAACCTTAACAACTTCAACCATTAAGCCACCATTTGTTACAATCTTATCACCTTTTTTAAGACCTGCAATCATATCTTTATGAGCTTTCGCTTGTTTTTGTTGCGGTCTAATAATTAAAAAGTAAAATATTGCAAATAATGCAACAAGAGGTAATAATGAGCTTAAAATATCTGCACTTTGACCTTCCATTAAATTTCCTTTTAAAAAGTAGTTTATAATGTTTTTATTAAAAACCAATCATTTTAACAAAATAAATATAATAAAAGGCTTCATAACAGCACTTATGCTTAGTGCTTTTATCTATTTTAGCCATTTTAGTTTTGAAATAAAAATCATCAACTCTATTTTTGGAGTTTTTGGAATTTATCTTCTTTTGAGTATTCCTAAAAAGTCTCTATTTTTTGCTGGTTTTTTCACTGGAATTTTTTGGTGTAATTGGATGGCAATTAGTCTTCAATACTATGATTTAACATATATTTTTCCAATTGTTCTTTTAGGGATTGGTATAGTTTTTGGAATAATATTTCATTTATTTGCTTTAATTGACAATCTAATTTTTAGAAGCTTTGCTATCTTTATTTTTACATTTATCTCTCCTTTTGGATTTAATTGGTTAAAACTAGAACTTCTTTTTATTGACTCATATTTTAGCACTTCAAAATTGGCTTTTGCACTAATTATTATCTCTTTAGTACTTTTTATTTATCTAAAAAAATTTAGATTTATTGCTTTATTTATAATGATTTTTGCACTTGATTTTTCTAAAAATATAAATTTAGCAGAGCCAAACATAAATATTTCAATGCCTCAAATGATGGTAAATCAAGATTTAAAATGGCAAAAAGAGTATGTAAATGATTTAATTGAGAATAATTTTGCAAAAATAGAAGAAGCTATAGAACAAAAAAAAGATTTAGTTGTTTTACCTGAAACTGCTTTCTCTTTTGTCTTAAATAAAAAGCCAGAAATTTTAAATAGATTATTAGAATATTCTTATAATATTGATATTATAGTTGGTTCTTTATATCTAGAAAATAGAGAAATTTTCAATGCTTCTTATCACTTTTTTGAAGGAAATTATGAAGTTGCAAAAAAAGTTGTACTTGTTCCATTTGGTGAAGAGATACCACTTCCAAAATTTTTAGTTGATTTAATAAATAATATTTTTTATAATGGGGCTAGTGATTATTCAAAAGCCTCTACTGCTACAGATTTTTTAATAAAAGGTGAAAAATTTAGAAATGCTATTTGTTATGAAGCAACAACAGATAAAATTTTTGAAAATCTAAATGAAACAAAATATATGATGGTTATATCAAATAATGCTTGGTTTATTCCATCAATCGAGCCAACTTTACAACATTTACTTTTAAAATATTACTCAAAAAAATATGGTGTTATGATTTTTCATACTGTAAATGGGAGTCCAAATAGAGTTTATAAGCCTTAGTCATACTTTTGCAAGTAATTTATCAAGCCAACTTTGGCTTAGAACTCTTTTTGCAAAGCCTAAAATATGTGTTGCTTTTGTAACATAATATCTTGGCTTTGGTTTTTTACTATTTAAAATTTTCAAAACTATATTTGCAACACTTGAAGCTGGAAGATTAAAAGCTGATTTATCATCTTTATTTTCAAGCCTAGCTTTTAGCTCATTTTTATAACTACTCTCCCAAAAGCTTTCTTCTATTTTAATATTTTTTCTAAAATTATTTAAAGCATTTTCTCTAAATTTTGAAGTAACAGGACCTGTATTTATAGTACTTACAAAAATATTACTATTTAAAGTTTCCAATCTCAAAGTATCACAAAGCCCTTCAATAGCATATTTACTAGCATTATAAGCACCACGAAATCTTAAAGAGATAATTCCTAAAACAGAACTATGTTGAATAAGTTTTCCATAACCTTGAGCTCTAAATATTTTCATAGTTTGAATAGTTACTTCGTGAAGCCCAAAAAAATTTGTATCAAATTGCTCTTTTAAAACTTCCACACTTAAATCCTCAACAGCTCCTGGTTGTCCAAAACCAGCATTATTAAAAACAGAGTCTAGTTTTTTATCATTTTGCAAAATAATTTTTAAGGCATAACTTATCTCATCTTTATTCCGAACATCAATTTTAAAAGTTTCAAAACCTAAATTTCTAAGTTTTTGTACATCTTTTTCATCTCTTGCACTTGTATAAACTTTTATTCCATTCTCTTTTAAAATAAGTGCTGTTTGAAGCCCAATTCCACTTGAACATCCCGTAATTAATATATTTTGCATTATATTCCTAATAAAATTTTGGCTATTATATCCAAAAATAAGTTTTGGGTTAAAATGCTAAAAAAAGATAAAGAATTAAAAGAACTCTTAGATATTGAGTCAAATAGTAGAAATACAAATTTTGAATTAAGTTATGAAAAACCTGATCCACTATTAGTAGCAAAAAGACAAAATGATGATTTTGCCATACTTTTATGTGCTTTGTTTGCTTATGGAAATGCAAAATTAATAGTAAAATTTTTAGATAGTTTAGATTTTTCTCTTTTAAATAAAAGTGAAGAAGAGATTGAAAAAGAGCTTAAAAATCACTATTATAGATTCCAAAATAGTGCTGATGTAATAGCCATTTTCAAAACTTTTAGAAGATTAAAAAATGAAAATAATTTAGAAGATTTGTTCTATGATGGGTATAAAAAAGATAATTGTGTTTTAGAAGGGATTGATTTTGTGATACAAAAAATCAAATTAAAAGCAAACTACTCCTCACAAGGTTTTGATTTTTTAATAGGAAATCCTCTAAAAAGAGATAAAAAAGGGTTTATAAAAGAGATTGGGAATGCTCCATATAAAAGATGGAATATGTTTTTGCGATGGATGGTACGAGATGATAATTTGGATTTAGGTTTATGGAAAAATATTGACAAAAAAGATTTGATTTTACCACTTGATACTCACACTTTTAATGTATCAGTAAAACTTGGGCTTTTAGATAGAAAGAGTTATGATTTAAAATCTGCTTTGGAAATAACAAATAAACTAAAAGAGTTTGATAATCTTGACCCAATAAAATATGATTTCGCCATATATAGACTGGGGCAAGAAAAGATTATATAATATTTTCTGACTATTATGTATGTAAAAGTTATTTACATATGTTAAAAATAGTAATAAATACCAAATTTAAAAATATCTTGTTTTTTTTCTAGATTATTGTTTTTATAATTTAGATTTAAAGCTAAATTTCTATCTATTTTATAAGTAGAAAATGCTTCAAAAACCCTATTTTCAAATTTTTCATTGTATTTATCATAAGAAAAAGAGCTACCAAATTTTATATTTTGAAAACTATTTATTATAAATCCTACATTAGAACCCAAAGAGATATACTGTTCATTTGCTTTATATAAAACATTTGAAACTAAATTAGAGTAAAAAATTGTATTAAAAAAACTATAAGAGACTCCAGCTTCTGGTTTTAGCTTAAAAAATAGTTCATCACTAAAATGTTCGATTGCTACATCAACTCCCCAAGAAATTGGTTTAAATAGTAAATCTTGTGAAGCTAGAGATTTTATTTTTAGAAAAGTAAATCTATCTAGTTTTAAACTACTATTTTTCTTTTTTTCTAAATTTAAATCAAAAAAATCAATATAAGCTCCTTCTAAATAACCATCTTCAATATCATAAATATCGCTATAAGCTGGTTTTATACCAAATAAAAAACTATCATTTGAGTTATAAAATAAACTAATTCTTGCTGAATCATGAGAGTTTATAGGGTTTATAGGTTCTTTTATATCAAAACTTGAAGGTTCCTTAAAACTACTTCTTAGTTTTAAGATATTCAGATATTTTTTTGTGTATTCACCTTTTTCAAGCCTATTTTCAGCTCTTTCATACTGTAAATATGTACTCTTTAAATCCAAATATGCAATCTTGTCATCTTTACTTAAACTCTCTTCTAAATTTTTATCTTCATTTAAAAACTCTTTTATATAAGCTCTATTTTCTATCTTTTCATCTACAATAAACTTCATTTTTTTCATAGTTGAATATCTATAATTTGATTTTTCAATCAAATTATTTTTTGAAATTAGTTTAATCGTATCAAGAGGAATAGTTTTAAATAAAAAATTATCTACTAAATCAAGAGTTGGTCTAGCAACTTCTAAAAGCCATAAAATAGCATAAGAACAGTTCTCTTTAAAGAAAAAATAGTCAGCATAAGAGTCTTTTAACTCCCAAGAGTGCAGAGTTAATTTTTTAATCTCTTCTTGATTTAAATTTAAATCATACTCCCAAACATCTCTTTGCTCAAGATTGTTATACTCTTTTAATTTTTCATAATAAGGTAAAATAGAGTATCTTCCTTCATATCCACCAAAAATTCCTTGAAAAGCGAAAATAAGCCCATTCTTCTCATCTGTTTTTGCAGCATAATTTATAGCATTTGAAATAAGTGGAGTATCTTTACTACTTGAAATCTTTAAAAAAGTGTGTCCATACATAGATGCAGGAGAGTTTATATGAGAGGTTGGAAAAACCAAAGTTACAAATTTTGCATCTGTTAAATCCAAATATTTATCTAACTCTTCACAACTATAAGATTTTATACTATTTTGTAAATTTGGAATTTGCTCTTTTAACCACTCAACTCTTAGTGGAAATCTGCATAAAATATCATTTTCATTATTCTCTAAAGATTTTATAGTCTCAATTAACTCTTTTTTTAAATCATACTTTCCCTCTTTAGAAACAAAAAAGTTAGTTGAATCTATCTCGCTTTCACCATTTCTATAGTGTAGAAGTTTTGCCCAATAAGGATTTTCATAGATCTTATTTTTTTCTATAAAAATTTCAATATCACTTGAAAAAAGAGTAGTAAAAAAAAGGAGTTTAAATATAAAAAATTTAAACCCCAATTTTATAAAATTAGATTTGTTTTGCAATGTTATCTATAACTTCTGCTGAACTTACTTTTTCACTTGTATAAATATCAGAAAAATTTGCTTGTAATTTTGAAGCAAACTCATCTTTATTTTCAACATTCATTAAAGTTGCAACTGTATTTAAAGTTTCACCTTTTCCTGCTGAAATATCCATAGCAAGTTCATCCATATTTTCATTTACAAATTGATTTAATCTATCATTTGAAACAAAGTTTGATGGTTTGTTACAATTTGAAGTACCACTTGAAATACCAAAAGTTTGGTTTCCTGAAGTTCCATTTGTTGTAGCTGCTAAAGCTTGTAAAACTGAAGAGTTTTGGTTTTTGATAACTATAGAACCAAGCCCACATCCTGTATTTGTATTATTTGCATATAAAGAACTAGCAAGTCCTAAAGCAGCAACTACCGAAAGTATTTTTTTCATCTTTTCTATCTCCTTTTTTAAAATATGTGATTGTATTAATTTTTAACTTTGAAATATTTTAATTTTATACTTTTTTATAATATTATCTATTATTTCTTGTTTATTTGAACCTTTTTCTATTTGTAAATTCAAAGCAAAATCTAAAATCTCTTTAAACTCTCTTGACTCTTTAAATCCTAAATTAATTAAATCTTTTCCTAAAACCTCTATTTTTAAAGCTTTATCAAAAATATTTAAATCTTTTGCTAAATTTTCTATTTTTAAGATATTCTCTTTTTCTAAAGCTTTTTCAACTAAAATCAAATCTTCTAAATTTAAAATTAAAGATAACTTTTTTAACTCTTTTTCATCAAAATTTGTCGAATTTTCAGATAAAAGTAAAATATTTTCTATAAATTTCTTATCATTTGTAATCTTTTCTAAAAACTTTAAAATCTTTTTTTCATCTAAATTCTTAAGAAAAATCGTGAAAAATAGATATAGTTTTCTAAAATCTTTCAAATTCTTATCTTTTAAATCTTTTGCAAAATTATCAACTGCTTTATAACTACTTTCAAAATTTATAGAAAAGATTTGAAAATAATCAAAAAGTTTTAATCCAATAGAGGGTTTTAAAGATTTTAAAAAAAGCTTTCTTAACTCTTCAAAAACTCTCTCTTTTGGCAAAATATTTAGTTCACCATTTTTAATGATATTTAAACATAACTCTTTTGTTTTTAAATCTATTTCAAAATCAAATCTTGAAGCAAAGCCAATAGCTCTATAAACTCTTAAACTATCTTCTACAAAAGTTTTATCATCTATATGTTTTATTTTTCTATCTTTTAAATCATCTATTCCAAAAAATGGGTCTATAAAACTATTTGAAAAGTAATCGTAATAAATAGCATTTATAGTAAAATCTCGCCTTTTTGCAGCTTCGAAAAATGATAATTTTGAATTGGTTTTAACTAAAAAATCTTTATGAGTTTTACCAGTTTTCTCTTCTGTTCTAGGAAGAGAGAAATCAAACTCTAGCTCTTTTGTATGAAGTTTTAAAACTCCAAAAGATTTTCCAACACTATTAAGTTTGCCAAAGTTTTCTAAAATAGGAACTATATTTTCTAAAGAGTCTAAATTGAAAATTTCAATATCAAAATCTTTATTTTGTTTGTTTAAAAAGAAATCTCTTACACAACCACCTACAAGATATGGTTTATAACCACTCTCTTGTAGTTTTGTTAAGATAAGAACTAATAGTTTTGGTATCTCAATTTTTACTATATTGATATACATCTTGTTTTGGATAAGGAATAGAGATACCAACCTCATCAAATGTTGTTTTGATAGTCTCTAAAAGTTCAGCTTTAACCGAACCATAATCACCTGTATTTACCCAAACATTAATTGATAAATTAACTGAAAAATCTGCTAATTCGGCAACATTTATTGAAACTGGTTTATCAAGCAAAATCTTTGGATTGTTATTTATAATATTTGTTAAAATCTCTTTTACTTTTTTAATATTATCCTCATAAGATATCCCTATAACTAAATCAACTCTTCTTGTAGAATTTGCATTTACATTTGTAATTGAACCTTTTGTAATAGCTCCATTTGGTACAATTATTCTTTGATTATCAGCTGTTAAAAAAACTGTATTAAAAATTGTAACTTCTGTTACAGTTCCACTAACACCACCAGCATTTACACTATCTCCTGCTTTAAATGGTCTAAATAAAATAATCATAACACCTGAAGCAAAATTATTTAATGAATCTTTTAAAGCCAAACCAACTGCTAAACCAGCAGCCCCTAAAATAGCAATAAATGATGTTGTTTCAACACCAATCTTATTTAATGCAGCTAAAACAATAACTGTTATTAAAACATAATAAACAATATTTTGTAAAAATCTAACTAAAGTGCTTTCAACTCCAGCTTTTTTTAAAACTGTTCCTAAAATTTTCACAACTTTTGAGGCAAACCATTTTCCAATTACAAATATTAAAATTGCCATTAGAAATGATAGTGAATATTTAATTAGAAGTTCAAGAATATTATCTGGAATCAATTTGTCAAAATCTTTTGTGATTTGTACAACTTCCTCTTTTAACTCTTTTTCTATATCCATATTTTACCCCTTTATTAAATTAAAAATTTTTTCTACAATATCTTCAACTTTTACTTCAACTTTTTCCAAAGTTTTTCTATCTACTATTTCAACGAAGCCTTCAGCTAATTTTTTTCCTATAATTATTGCATAAGGGAAACCTAAAAGCTCAAAATCACCCATTTTAAAACCAAATCTAGCATTTATTCTATCATCTAAAATAGTTTCAATATTTAAATTTTTTAATTCTTTATAAATATCTTCTCCTATTTTTGCCTCTTCTTCATTTTTTGAGTTTGAAACAATAATATCAACCATAAAAGGTGCTGTCTCTTTTGTCCAAATACAACCTTTATCATCATGATTTTGTTCAATAATAGCTGCTACAAGTCTTGAAACTCCAACTCCATAGCATCCCATAATAAATGGTTTTGCTTTTCCATTTTCATCTAAAAATGTTGCATTCATAGCTTTAGAATATTTATCTCCTAGTTGGAAAATATGTCCAGCTTCAATTCCTTTTGTATATGACAAAGTTCCACCACAACAATAGCAAATATCACCCTCTTTTACAGCAATTAAATCTTTAAAAGTTAAATTTGCTATTTTAGTTAAATCTACATTAATAAGATGATAATTCTCTTCATTCGCTCCACAAACTAAAGAGTTTGAAGCTTCTAATTCACTATCAATTACTACTAAAATATCTTTTACCAGATTTTTAATACCACAATATCCTGCAACTAATCCTACCTCTTTTATCTCATCTTCATTTGCTTCAATAAGCTCTAAAGCATCAATAGAGTTTAAGGCTTTTGTCTCTTCTAACTCATCACTTCCTCTTACAAAAAAAACAACTATTTTTGAGCCATCTTTAAAGATAGCTTTTTTTATAACTGCTTTAAGAGTTTGAGATGTTGGAACTTGTAAAAAATCTGCAACTTCATCAATAGTTTTACAATTTGGTGTTTCTACTTTTTTCTCTTCACCCCTAGAAAAATCATAATTAACTTTTTTTCTTTTAGCTGCTTCTATATTTGCTGCATATTCACAAGAGTAACAAACTACAATAGTATCTTCTCCACTAGAAGCAAGAACATGAAACTCTTTAGAGCCACTTCCACCAATAGCTCCACTATCAGCTTCAACTACTCTAAAACTAAGTCCTAATTTTGTATATATTTTTTTATATGTAGCTTCCATAAGATTAAATTCTCTAACTAAATCCTCTTCATTTGAGTGAAAAGAGTATCCATCTTTCATTAAAAACTCTCTTCCTCTCATTAACCCAAATCTAGGTCGTGCTTCATCTCTAAACTTTGTATTTATTTGATATAAATGTAATGGTAAATCTTTATATGAAGTAACTCTATTTTTTACCATATTTACAACAGCTTCTTCATTTGTAGGACTTAAGACAAAGTTTCCACCTTTTCTATCTTTAAATCTTAACATTTCACTACCCATTGTTAAGTCTCTTCCTGACTCTTCCCAAAGACTAAGTGGTGTTACAAATCCAAATTGTACCTCTAAAGCTCCTGCTTCATCCATCTCTTTTTTTACAATTGCTTTTATCTTATCTAATACAATTTTTCCTAAAGGCATAAAATCATAAATCCCTGCACCTGTTTGTGCTACAAATCCACCTCTAACTAAATATTGATGAGATGGTAAAGTTGCATCTGATGGCATCTCTTTTGTTGTTGGAATAAAAAGTTTGCTAAATTTCATATAAATTTTCCTATATTTTTAAATATTTATTAATTATTTGATTTTGAAATATGTTCACATTTTAAAGATTCAACATTATTTGCTGTTTGTGTAAACATATTTTGCACAGTTGTTGTAACTAAATCACACTCCATATTTTTTGAAATACTTTTTAACTGTTTTGATGGAAGATGAAGATACTCTGTAATAATTGTCTGACAAAGTTTTTTAATATTATCCTCATACTCCTTTGGAACATAACCTTTTTTTATAGCATTTTGAAGCTTTTTATCTATAATTTGTTCACCTTTTAGATACAAATTTTTAATAACAGGCTCAATATCTAAATTTTTCAACCAGTCATAAAACTCCAAAGTAGAACGACCTACAATAGTATAAGCCTCTTTTGCTTGAGCTGACCTTTGTGTCATATTTGCATTTACAATCTCTTGTAAATCATCAACTGCATATATTTCTAAATCAAACATAGAGATATTTTCATCTATATCTCTTGGAACTGCAATATCAAACCAATATCTACTTATACTTGAAACTGGTGCATTTTCTTGTGTGATTATTGGATATGGAGCTGATGTTGCTGTTATCATTACTGGAATACTCTCTAGTAAATCTTCCAAATTTGAATATGGCTCAACTTCAACTCTTACTTCTTGTGATTTAGTACTCTCTGAAAGAAAACTATCTGCTAAAATTTGAGCCTTTTTAATATCTCTGCTTGTAAGTGTTACACTAAATCCAGCAGCAATTAAATGTTTAATTGCTAACTCACTCATAGCTCCAGCTCCTATAACTAAAGCTTTTACACCATTTGTATCACCTATTAACTCTTTTGCTTTTGCAACTGCTGTTGAAGCAACAGAGACTGAACCAGTTCCTAAACTTGTAGCTGTTCTTACTTGTGCTGCACACTTAAAAGCATAGTGCATAACTCTTGACATATGTTCTGCACAGAAATTTTTACTTTGCGAAAATCTAAAAGCATCTTTTAATTGTCCAACAATTTGTGTCTCTCCAATTACAAGTGAATCAAGAGCTGAAGCAACAGCAAAAAGATGGTGAACAGCGGCATCTCCATCATAAATATCTGCTCTATCATATAAAAAATCAAAATCTAGCCCTGAATAGTATGCTAATTTTTCAATAATATTTTTACTACTTTGTTTTATATTTGAACTTTTTCCTATAATCTCAACTCTATTACAAGTTGATAATAAAACTAGCTCTTTTGTAAAACTAAAATCTAAAAGTTGTCTTATAAATCTCTCTTTATCTTCATCTGCACTAAAAGCTAATTTTTCTCTTTGTTTTATATCAATATTTTTATGTGAAAAACTAATTACTAAATAACCCATATTAAAAATCTCTTTCTATCATAGCCTTCATGATATTAACTAATTCAATACTATTTTTTTCATCTTTTATAGAGTCAATTGCTAAAAGTCCTATATTTTTTGCCTCTTTTATTGCATCATCTAAGGCATTTGTATTTTGCATTTGTACCTTTATCCAAGTTAACTCTTTTTCATCTAACTCTTTTTTATATAAAGATTTTAAATACTCTTTATCTTCAACCCTATCATAAAGATATAAATATGGAATAGTTACTTTTCCTTCAACAAAATCCAACATAGCAGGTTTTCCCAAAGTTTTTTCATCTTGTGTAATATCCAAAATATCATCAATCATTTGAAAAGCAAGTCCTAAATTCTTTCCATAACTTGCATATTTTTCCTCATCAAGATTTGCTAAAATAGCAGCACTTCTAGCACTAGCTTCTATTAATGATGCTGTTTTATTATAAATCATAATCAAGTAATTCTCATAAGAGCTATTAAAAGCATCTGTTAAATCAACATCCATCATCTCACCAATACTAAGTTTTGTAACAGAGTTTGAGATATGATAAGCTATATTTTTATCCATTTGCGATAATTCTGTAAAAGCTCTTGAATATAAAATATCTCCAAACATAATAGAAGTTTTATCACTATAAAGTGCATTTATAGATGGTTTTCCTCTTCTTGTAACTGCTTCGTCTATTACATCATCATGTAAAAGTGATGCGGCATGAATCATCTCAACTATTGCACAAAGTTTTATAGACTCTTCATTTACTCCAGCAATTTTAACTATTAGCTTACTTCTTAGCATCTTTCCAGTTGCAAGTTGGTCTAATAACTCTAAAGCCTTTGGATAAGCACAAACTTCTATAAACTTTTTTATCTGTTCTTTTACTTTTTCTAAAACTTCCACTTAACTATCCAACCTACTAATAATCTCTCCAGAAACTTCCATATAAAGACCTTTTTTCATAGAGTTTACATCATCTTGATTTTTTTCTTTAAACTCTTGTAAATATGAGTTTATATCAAAATCTTCATCTTTTCCTTGACTTACAATAAGTTCCAAAATAGCTAATTTTTCAAAAACTTTATCCAGTTCATCTTCAACTAGATCTCTATGTGTTTGCTCCATAATATCAAAAAACTTTGATTTTGGACTTCCAAAAAAGATATCATCTTCATCTTCAGTAAACCAATCTTTAAATTTTGACATTATTTATCTTCCAATCGTACTCTTACACTTTTTGCATGAGCTTCAAGCCCTTCAGTATCAGCTAATAATGCACAAGCTTCTCCTAACTCATCGATAGCTTTTTTTGAAAAACTAATAATTGAGCTTTTTTTCAAGAAATTTTCCACATTTAAAGGACTATAAAATTTAGCTGTACTTCCTGTTGGAAGTGTATGATTTGGACCAGCTATATAATCTCCTATTGGTTCAGGAGTATTTTCACCTAAAAATATTGCTCCAGCATGTTTTATATAAGGAAGTAATTCAAAAGGATTTTTTGTCATAACTTCAAGGTGTTCAGGTGCTATTTCATTCATAAGTTCTATTACTTCATCCATATTTGAAGCTACAATAATAGATCCTCTATCATCTATTGATTTTTGTGCAATCTCTTTTCTACTTAGAGTTTTTAAGATATTTTGAACTTCAAGACTTACATTTTTTGCCAAAAATTCACTTGTAGTTATCAAAATAGAACTTGCCATCTCATCATGCTCTGCTTGAGATAATAAATCAAAAGCTACATATTTTGCATTTGCACTCTCATCAGCTATTATTCCAATTTCAGATGGACCTGCTATCATATCAATATTTACTTCACCAAAAACCATCTTTTTAGCTGTTGCTACAAAAATATTTCCAGGTCCTGTTATAACATCTACTTTAGAAATTGTTTGTGTTCCATAAGCCATAGCTGCAATAGCACTTGCCCCTCCAACTTTATAAACTTTTGCAACCTTACACAAATAACAGGCAGCTAAAAGTAGCTCATTTACCTCATTATTTGGAGTTGGTGTACAAACTACTATCTCTTTTACTTTTGCTACAAGAGCTGGAATTGCATTCATCAAAAGACTACTTGGGTAAGCAGCTTTCCCACCAGGAATATAAAGCCCTGCTCTATCAACAGGAGTTACTTTTTGTCCTAAAATAGTTCCATTATCTTCAAAATCAATCCAAGATTTTGGAAGCTGTTTTTCGTGATAATTTTTAATTCTATCAAAAGCTTTGTGAAGAGAAGCTCTTAAATTTTCATCTAAATTATCATAGGCTTTTTTCATTAAATCTTGTGAAATTAGTAAATCATCATCAGATTTTACTATCCATTTATCAAATTTTTCAATATGTCTTTTTAAAGCTTCATTTCCATCTTCTACAATCTCATCAATAATATTTTCAACTATTTTTGAAACACCTTTTATATCACTTTTTGCTCTTTGTAAAATATTTTCAAACTCTACTTTAAAGTTTTTATCTTTTGTATTAATTATTCTCATTTACTTTTCCTAATATCTCTTTAACAACAAGATTTATATCTTTATTTTCAACATTAACTACAATATCTGCAACTTTTTCATACTCCACTTTTCTGTTATTATATAACTTTAAAGCCTCTTTTTTGTTTTGTAAAAGTGGTCTTTTTTTAAGCTTATTTTTTGCATTTGGAGCTTTTTTTATTCTTTTTAATATACCCTCAAAAGATGATTCAAGATAGATTATTGTTCCAATATTTGCAAGATTTTCTTGTTTAAAAAATCCTCCACCTGTTGAAATAATCGTATTTTGTACATTTTCTTCAAGCCATAAAGCAGTCTTTTTTTCCAAACTTCTAAAATATGGTTCACCCTCAATAGTAAAAATCTTTTTAATTTTTCTATTTTCCATACTTTCTATTAAATCATCTGTATCTATTGCATACATTGATGAATTTTTAACCAAAGCTCTTGCAACTGTGCCTTTTCCAACACCCATAAAACCAATTAGTATAATATTATTTTTCTTCATAGTTGTGGATTATATCTAAATATTAGTAAATTTATATCTATATCTTTCAAGCATTGTTTCATTTCCCAAAACTCCTCCTTGATGAATATATAAAAAAGTATAATTATCTTTATTTTCAAAATTTTTTACATAGTTTTCAAAAACAATCCATCCTAAACTATCATAAAGCAGGTCAAATTCGATATTAGTCTTTTCTAAAAGTTCTAAATGTTTTAAATAAAACTCTTTATAGAGCTTTCCAAAATGATACTTCTTCTCTTTTTTTAAAATTGTTGGATGATTTGTAGTTTCAAACATATCAAACTGTTTTTTTAAATACTCATCATCTCCTACACAAGAGCAAGTAAGAACTTCAAAAGGTAAATATTTTTGTAAATAAAGAGCTGTTGTTCCTGTACCACTTGGTAAAAAAACTTTTAATTTTGTATCTTCTAATTTTTGCTCTTTTACCCAACTTTTAATCTCATTTGCTAAAACTTGTAAACCATATTTTGCCTCTTTTAAAGCTCCTCCTTCAGGTATAAAAAGTTCATCTTCTAAAAAATTATTTTTTAACTCTTCTAATTTTAAAATCATCTTATTTTTAAGAGCCTCTTTATAATTTCCACTTGGATTTTTTTCTAAATAACTTGGGAGATTTTTAGCATAATAAATAAAATCTAAACCTTTTATTTTAGCTAATATACTTAGAGAGTACATTGCATTTGACTGAATACTTCCATGTGAAATAATCTTTTTAAAAAAGCTTAAATCTTTATCTAAGAAATAGTGAAATTTTCTAGCTTTATTTCCACTAAAATCATTACTTAATAAATCATCTCTTTTTACAAAATATTTTTGACCATTTAGCCTTATTTCATCTATTTTTGAGTTAAAAAACTGCATAAATATCCATCTATAAATAATTTTTCAATATAATACTACAAAAAATTAAAAAGGCTATTATATGAATATTTTAGAGTTTATAGATAAAGGTGGAGCCATTGTATATATTTTGATATTTTTAAATATTATTGGATTTACTATTATTATTTGGAAATTTCTTACACTTTACAGAAAAAATATAGTAATTCTTCAAATAAAAGATAAACTTGATAGAAGCAAACCTCTTGAAGCTCAAATTGAATATGAGACAAAAAAATTAGAATTTGGGATTACTATTATAAGAAATATTGCAATTATTTCTCCATTATTAGGACTTTTAGGTACAGTTATTGGTATTTATATGATATTTGAAGAGATTACTGTAAAAGGTTTAGGTGACCCTGCAATGGTTACAGGAGGAATTGCGGTTGCTTTGATTACTACTGTTAGTGGAATTGTTGTAGCAATTCCCCATCAAATAGCCTATAATCACTTGATTTCAGCCATTGATACTATCGAAGTAAAAGCGAAAAAAGAGTTAATTGGTTAAAAAATGAAAAGAAGAAGAGACCCCTTAACTTTAGATTTGACGCCAGTTGTTGATGTTGTATTTATTCTACTTATATTTTTTATAATAACAAGTGTATTTAAAAAAGAGGAAGTAGCTCTTATGCTTGATTTACCAACATCAAATGCAAAAGAGATACAGATAAAAGAGGAGCAAGTTTTTATTGAATTAAGTGTTAATAAACTAGCTATAAAAGGAATAGAAGTATCTTTTGACTCTTTAGAAGATAACTTAAAAGCTATAAAAAACAAAGAAAATTCTGTGATAGTAAAAATTGATAAAAAAGTTCCTTATGAAAGAGTTGTAAAAGTTTTAGACTTACTCCAAAAATATAGTTTGAATAATCTTGCTCTTGTAACAAATGAAGAGAAGAAATAATATTTAATCATCAAATATACTAAATCTACAAAAAGCGATTAAACTGCGATTTAATTAAAATATATTCTGTTTAAGATTTAGGAAAATAGTTTCAAGATTGATTTTCTTAAATAACAAATTTTAAATCAAGGGTTATAAAATGAAAAAAAATCTTAGCATAATTGCTTCATTTGTATTATCAGCTCCCCTACTTGCAGATAATTTAGAAGATGCTTTTAAAAATTCAAAAGTAAGTGGAGAGGTAAAAACTGCTTATGTAAACTCAAATTTCTTGGGGAATGCAAAATCTGATGATATTTTTGCTATTGGTGGTAGGCTAGGAATTATAACAGATAGTTTTTATGGTTTTAAAGCTGGTGCAACATTTCAAGCTTCTCATATTTTCACTGATGATATTAAAAATATAAACAATGATAGAGTTACTAATTTTTATGATTCTGGGGCTATATTATCCGAGGCTTATTTAGAGTATACTTTATATAACTCTTCAATAAAAGCGGGAAGACAATTTATCCAAACACCTCTTCTAAGTTCAGCATTAGAAGGAAAATCTTCTGAAACAATAGTAAAAGACTCTTTTGAGGCTTATTTATTGACAAATAGAGATATTCCAAATACAACAATTATTGCTGGTTATGTAAATAAGTATCAAGGAGCTGATAGTTCTAAAGATATAGCAAATTTTGAGAAAATAGAAGATGGAGCATATACAGCTTATTTAAAAAATGAATCTATTGAGAATTTAACCCTACAAGCTCAATATTTTAATCTAAATGGTATAACTTCAAATGATGATAAAAATGCTACATATTTTCAAACTGATTATAAAGTAGGCAACCATACACTATCTGCTCAATATTTAAACTCTTATAATAAAACTCAAAAGGATAAAAAAGGGCAACTATTTGGTGCTAAAGCAACAGGTCCTTTAGGTATTTGGAAATTGGGTTATTTAGTTGCTTACAATGGAAGTACAAATGGAGAAGTTTATCTAGGAGAGGGGCTAGGAGTATCTGATACTCCATTTACAGCTATGCCAGTTCATGGTGGTGGAGTTCCTACAAGAGAGGATACAAATACTGTTGTAGGAGCTATTGTTGTACCTATTTTAGATGCAACTCTTATTCCTTATGCTGGAAAATCTTTCTCAAATAAGAATGCTTTAGGTGATGTTACTGCTGTAGGAACAATGTTTATTTATCCAGTTTATAAAGATATTTTATTTAAAGCTGAAGTTGAACATGTAGAGATTGAGAAAAAAATCTTACCAAAAGACAATACTGATACATATAGAGTTTTTCTATCTTACAAATTCTAATAATTATCCTCTCTTTTTAAAAGAGGGGATTTCAACTTTCTAAAATATAACTTCCAAACCAAAAAGCTACTCCTAAAAGAAGTAGAATATAATATTTCATAAAAATCCTAAAGTAAAAAATATAGTGCTATTGGCAGATAAATAATTGTAAATAGATTTCCAATTGCAACTATCGAAGCTACCATAGCAGAATCTTTTTTATATTTTTCAGCCAAAATTGCATTTAAAACAGCTGTTGGCAGTAGTCCAAATAGAATTAAAAGTTTTTGTTGAAGTTCACTATAATTAAAAATATAAATAGCCAAAAATGCCATAATAAGTCCAGAAAGTGGACATAAAATAGCTCCTAAAATTCCTATTTTTATATTCTCAAACTTTACAGTTGAAAGTCTAACTCCAAGAGCAAACAAAATCAAAGGAATAGCAATTTGAGATAATAATTCAAGGCTAATATTGATAGTTTTGGGAAAAGAGATATTAAAATAGTTGAAAAATAGTCCAAAAATTGTTGCAATAATTACTGGATTTTTAAGCATTGCTTTTAAATCTATTTTTCCTCCATACATCATTTCAGCAACTGTAAATTGTCCAATAACTTGAACCAAAGATAAGGCAATAAACAAAGCCATAGCCTCTTGTCCAAAAGATAGTAGTGCCAAAGGAAGCCCTAAATTTATTGAGTTATTAAACATCATAGCAGGTAGAAAACTATTAATATCTATTTTCATTAATTTAACAAATGGATATAAAAGCACTCCTGAACCAAATACGACAATAACAGCTCCTAAAGAGAAATAACCAAGATGTGAAATATGTGGTAGTTGAGTCGCAATAGAGTAAAAAACCAAAAAAGGGATAAAAATATCTAAGTTGATTTTATTTATAGAGTCTATATCAATTTTTACTCTTTTTGAATAAATTATTCCTATTAAAACTATAACAAATACTGGAAAAAGTATTTCGATTATTTTATATACCAATATAGAGCCTTAAGAGTTTTTATAAGTAAATTCAAGTAAAGAAGATATTGTTCTTGTATATGGTGCATCTTTACCTTGAGCTTCACAGTTTTTTATTACAACTGTACAAATTTCATCTAATTCTAACTCTCTATTATTCTCTACATCAACCAACATAGAAGGTTTTATAGAATCAAATTTTTTGATTAGTTCAAACATCTCATCAACATCTTTTTGCGAAATATTTATATTTTGATTTAAAGCTGCCTGTGCTGTCTCTTTCATAAGCCCATAAACTATTTTTGATAATTTTTCATCTTGTGTTACAACTTGTGTCTCTTTTCTTAAAAGTGCACAAATAGCATTTACACCATTATTTATTATTAATTTTTTCCATAATTCTAATTTTATATTTTTTGAAATTTGTGTTGGTATTAATGCCTTATTAAAAATATCTGTCAATTCTTTTAAAAAAATCTGGTTTTGTGGTGTTTTTTTGATAGCACCTAAAATTGTTTCCGCACTACCTTTTGCTTCAATAAAAGCAGGACTTACAATATGAGCACCAATTTTTCTTGTAAGTCCTGCAATTATATAGGTTTCGTCTAATTCGCTAGAAAGGTTATCTTCATTATCTACTCCATTTTGTAAAGAGATAATATATGGGTGTTTTTTACCATTAGCAAACCACTGTTTTAAGCCATTTGCCAAAGATATAGTTGAAGTTGATTTAGTGGTTAATAAAACAGCATCAAAATTGTGTGCCTCAATTTTTTTAATTTCATTTAATGAATAGGAGAAAACTTTCTTTTCAAAAAAGAAGTCCGGGTGCTGCAACTTCAACTTTCCTTGCTGTAAAGCTTCTAAATGCTTTCCTCTTGCTACAAAAGTTACATCATGACCTGCATTTATTAACCTTGTGCCAAAATAAGAGCCTATACCACCAGCACCCAAAACTAAAAATCTCATACTCTTCCTTTATTATTTCTCCAAAAAGAAATTTAATAATAGATTGTTAAATCTATCTTTATGCTCAATTTGAGTCCAGTGTCCACATTGACCAAAAATATGTAATTGAGATTTTAAGATAATTTGATTTAATCTAATAGAATTTTGTAAAGGTATAACTTTATCTTCTCTTCCATGAATAATTAAAGTTTCATTTGTAATTTTTTTAATATCTTGTTCATCATTTTGCATTAAATCAACCCCATTTTGTCGTGGAGCTGGAAACATCGAAGAGAAAGACTCTTGAAAACCTGGACGAATACTAGCTTCGTATCTTAATTTTGCTAAATCATCTGTTACAATACTTCTATCATAAGCAAAAATATCAAGTAACTCTTTCATATTTTCAATACTTGGAGTATATCCCCAAGCTTTATCAAGTCCATAAGTTAAATCAAACTCAACTCCAACTGCACCCATTAAAACCAATTTATCAAATCTCTCTTTATGATTAATAACCAAATATAAAGCTAATGCTCCACCAAAAGAGTTTCCAACTAAATGAGCTTTTTTGATATCAAGAGCATCCATTAAATCAATAATTTGTTTTGCCCAATTTTGCATATTATATTTAATTCCTGCTGGTCTATCTGTATAACCAAATCCAACCATATCAGGAGCTATAACTCTAAACTTTTCAGCAAGAACTGGCATAGATAATCTCCAATTTGCATAAGCTGAAACCCCTGGTCCTGAACCATGAATAAAGATTATTGTTTCACCTTTTCCTAAATCATGATAGTTTGTATTAAAACTACCTGTTTTCACAATATTTGCTATCTCTGGATTTGACATTTTCTCTCCTACTTATAAATTAATTTTTATTTACCCATTTTTTTAACGCTTTTTCCACCAATTCCAAAGTGTTGCTTTGGCATCTCATTTATAATAACTCTTACAGTTTCAATAGGTGCATCAAGTGATTCGGCAATTGCAAGAGAAACTTTTTCTATTAGTTTCTCTTTTTTTTCATCACTTCTTCCTTCAATAATATTTATCATTGCTATTGGCATACATATTCCTTTAAAAATGTCCCATTTTTAAAGGGACCTTATCTTTTAACTTCTTTTAGCAAGATGGCAAAGCCATCTTTAAAGAAGCAAATCCTAAAGAAAGCAACGAGTTGCTTTTTTAAAAAATGTTCGATTTCTAAATAAATCTAAATGATACTGTTCCTAAATTCTGGAATTTAACAGTAACATTATCACCTTTTTTTACACTAACTGCTGCTGTAATTGCACCTGAAAGAATATATGTTCCTGCTTTTAAAATTTCTCCTCTATCTGATAGCATATTTGCAAGCATAGCAATAGCAGTTGCAGGATGTCCTAAAACAGCAGCTCCAGCACCTACTTCTACAACTTCCCCATTTATTTGCATAACAACACCTAAAGTTTTTAGATCTAGACCTTCAACACTTCTAGCTTGTCCACCTGTAACATATCTTGAAGATGAAGAGTTATCTGCAATTACAGATTTTAAATCAAACTTAAAATCCTTATATCTTGAATCGATAATCTCAACAGCAGGCATTACAAAATCAGTTGCAGCTAAAACATCTCCTATATGACACCCTGGTCCACTTAAATCACTTTTTAAAACAAAAGCAATTTCAGCTTCAACTTTTGGGTGAATTAACTCATCAATTTTAATTTCTGCTCCATCACCAAAGCTAAAATAATCAGCTAAATATCCATAACAAGGGTTTGGAACTCCCATTTGCTTCATCTTTGCTTGAGAAGTTAATCCCATTTTCATACCTACAATTTTATGCCCTCTTGATTCTTTTGCTCTTCTTGCAGTCCATTGAATCTCATAAGCATCTTCATAACTCATATCTGGATAATCATCTGTAATTTTTGTTATCTCATAAGCTTCTAATTCGGCATCTTCACAATGTTTTGCCAATTTTTCTATTGTTGCTTTATCTAAACCCATTATATTAATCCTTTTGCTTTAGCCATATCTAGTGCTAAATCTTCAATCATATCTTCTTGCCCACCAATAATTCCTCTTTTTCCTAATTCAACCAACAATGCTCTAGCATCAATTCCATATTTCTCTTGAGCTCGTCTAGCAAAAAGTAAAAATGATGAGTAAACTCCAGCATAACCCAAAGTTAAAGAGTCTCTTGAAATTCTTGTAGGTCGTCCCATAATAGGAAGTGCTATATCTTCTGCTGCATCTTCAATTTTATTTAAATCTATACCAGTTTCTACGCCCATTCTATTTAATGCAGCAACTAAAACTTCAGTTGCAGTATTTCCAGAACCTGCTCCAAATCCAGCTAAACTTGCATCTATTCTATTTGCTCCTGCTTCAATGGCTGCAAGGGAATTTGTAACTCCCATTGACATATTATTGTGTCCATGAAAACCAATTTCTATATCATCTCCAAACTCTTTTTTTAATATTGCAATTCTAGCACTTACATCATCTGGTAACATATATCCAGCTGAATCTGTTGCATAGATACAATTTGCTCCATAAGATACCATTTTAGAAGCCTCTTGCAAAAGTTTTTCAGGTGTAACCATATGAGCCATCATTAGAAATCCAACAGTATCAAGCCCCATAGAAACAGCTGCTTTTATATGTTGAGCTGAAACATCAGCCTCTGTACAATGTGTTGCAACTCTAACAGTTGTAATTCCTTTTTTTACAGCTCTTTCTAAATCTTTTACAATTCCAATTCCTGGAAGTAAAAGTGCAGAAATCTTTGCATTTTTTACATTTTTAACAGCAGTTTCAATCCACTCTTCATCACTATGTAAGCCATACCCATAATTAAGTGAACTACCACCTAAACCATCTCCATGAGTAACTTCTATCATAGGAACACCAGCTTCATCCATAGCTTTAGACATATTTTTCATCTGCTCTAATGTAAATTGATGTCTAATAGAGTGCATTCCATCTCTTAAAGACATATCATGAATTGTTACTTTTTTACCTCTTAAATCCATATTATGCTCCTTTGATTTTTTCAGCCATTTTTTCTGCAATATTTGTAGCAGCTGCTGTAATAATGTCTAAATTTCCAGCATATTTTGGTAAATAATCTCCTAATCCTTCAACTTCAAGGAAAATAGAAACTTTATTTCCATCAAAAACTGGTCCATTTTTTAGCTTATATCCTGGTACAAATTGTTGTACTTTTTTTATCATTTCATGAACAGATTTTGTAATTGCCTCTTTATTTGGCTCATCTTTTGTTTGACAATGAACTGTATCTCTCATCATAAGTGGTGGTTCTGCTGGATTTAAAATAATAATAGCTTTACCTTTTTTTACATTTCCAACTTTTTCAATTCCAAGTGCTGTTGTTTCTGTAAACTCATCAATATTTGCTCTAGTTCCTGGACCTGCTGATTTTGAAGCAACTGTTGCAATAATCTCTGCATAATCAACCTCTTGCACACTTGAAACTGCTGCTACCATAGGAATAGTTGCTTGTCCACCACAAGTTACCATATTTACATTTTGGGCATTTTGTTTTAATAATTCATCTAAATTTACTGAAGGTACACAAAATGGTCCAATTGCTGCTGGTGTTAGGTCTATTACCATAACTCCTAGTTCTGCTAATTTTCTATTATTTTCTCCATGAACATAGGCTGAAGTTGCATCAAATGCAATTCTTACTCCATCTTCTTTTATAAAAGGAATTAAACCATCAACACCTTCGTGAGTTATTTTCATTCCTGCTTCTTTTGCTTTTCTTAATCCATCTGAATCTGGGTCAATTCCAACCATCCATAATGGATTTAAAACTTCACTTCTTTGAAGTTTATACATTAAATCTGTTCCAATATTTCCAGACCCAATTAATGCACAATTAATTTTCATATTTATTCCTTAAAAATTGTCCCCATTTTGAAGGGACCTTTTCTATATTAACTTCTTTTAAGGGTAAAAATAAATTTTACCTAAAGAAGCAAACTCTAAAGAGAGCAACAAGTTGCTCTTTAAAAATTACTATTTATTATACAAATCTACACGAAGCAGAACCAATTCCACCAATATTTATTGTCATATTATCACCAGCTTGAATAGTTACCATAGCACATAATGCACCAGATAAGATAACTTCTCCTGCTTTTAAACCTACACCAAATTCTCCAAGTGTATTTGCAAGCCAAGCGACTGCATTTACAGGACTTCCTAATGCAGCTGCTCCAGCTCCTGTATGAAGAAGTTCTCCATTTCTCTCTAGTGTAATTCCACAAGTCATTAAATCTATATCTCTTGGATTAGCAAACTGTCCACCAAATACTATATAACCACAAGAGGCATTATCTGCAACAGTATCTTGAATTTTTATTTTCCAATCTTTAATTCTTGAATCAACTATTTCAAAACAAGGCATTACAAACTTTGTAGCTCTTAAAACATCAGCTGTTGTAACACCTGGTCCCATTAAATCTTCTTTTAAAACAAAGGCTATTTCACCCTCTGCTTTTGGTTGAATCATACTATTTGTTACATCTATTACATCGCCATCATTATAAATCATATCTGATAGTAAATATCCAAAATCTGGCTGATGAACACCCAACATATCCATTACAACTTTTGATGTAACCCCTATTTTTTTACCAATAATCTTTGATTTATCATCAGCTAATCTTCTTGCTAAAAAATGGTGTTGAATAGCATAAGCATCTTCAATAGTACAATCTAGCTCTCTTGAAGTAATAGGCTCAATTGTTTTTTGATTTTTCAGTGCTTCATATAACTCATTTCCATATTTCTCAATTTTTGCTTTTTCCATTTTTTGCCTTTACATTTTAATACAAATATTTTTTAGCTCTGTATAGAACTCTAATGAGTGATGTCCACCTTCTCTTCCTATACCTGAGGCTTTCATTCCACCAAATGGTGTTCTTAAATCTCTTAAGAACCAAGAGTTAATCCATACAATTCCTGAATCAATTTGTGAAGCAACTCTATGAGCTTTATCTAAATTTTCAGTAAATATTGTAGAAGCCAATCCATATTTTGTATCATTTGCCATTCGTATAACTTCATCTTCTGTATCAAAAGGAGTAACATGACAACAAGGTCCAAATACCTCTTGTTGAACTACTGTTGCACTCTCTGGTAATCCTGTCCAAATTGTTGGTTCAATCCAAAATCCATTTGCTAAAGAACCTTCCATTTTAGGAACTCCTCCACCTAAAACTATATTTGCACCCTCTTTTTTAGCAATCTCATAGTACTCTAAAACTTTATCTCTATGAGAAGCACTTACAAGTGGACCCATATCAACACTCTCATCATGTTGAACTCCAAGTTTTAATTTTGAAGCTGATTCTTTTAGTTTTGAAACAAACTCATCAAAAATCTCTCTTTGAACATAAACTCTTTCAGTTCCCAAACACACCTGTCCAGAGTTTGCAAAACAAGATCTTGTTGTTTCATGTACTGCTTTTTGCATATCACAATCAGCAAAAATAATTGCTGGATTTTTTCCACCTAGTTCTAAAGATACATCTTTTACTCCAACAGAACAAGCTTTCATAATCATCTCACCTGTAACAGTTTCACCTGTAAATGTAATAGCATCTATATCTTTATGAGCTGTTAGAAGATTTCCTGTGATACTTCCTTTTCCTTGAACAACGTTATAAGCACCTGCAGGAACTCCAACTTTACTCATAACTTCTCCTAAAAGTGAAGTTGTTGTTGGTGTAACTTGTGAAGGTTTAACTACAACAGAGTTTCCACAAGCCATAGCAGGACCTACTTTCCAAGTCATAAGCAGTAGTGGTAAATTCCAAGGAGAGATAACAGCAATTACCCCTTTTGGTTTTCTCATACTATAATTTAGCATTGTTTTTCCATCAGGAGTATCAGCTCTATATGCCTCGTCTGCATAAGATTTCATAGTATCAGCAAATACTTTGAAGTTTGCTCCACCCCTTGGAATATCAATATGTCTAGCAATTGAGTATGGTTTTCCTGTATCTAAACACTCTGCTTCTAAAAAATCATCAAATCTTCTATTTATCTCATTTGCAACTTCATACATTAAAGCAACTCTATCGTTTAATTTCATCTGTCCCCATTCCCCTGTAAGTGCTGCTTTTGCAGCAGCAACTGCTGCATTTACTTCAGCTTCTCTTCCAAGAGCTACTTTAGAGATTAGTTCTGCTGTTGCTGGGTTAAAGTTATCAAAAAATTCACCACATTGTGAATCCATAAATTTTCCATTAATATAGTGTTGTACTTTTTTCATTATTCTAATCCTATTTTTTTAATTGCATACTCTGCACAAATTATATCTTCGTCTTCTGTTCCACCAGAAACACCAATCGCACCAACTTTAACACCATTTTCAAAAATTGGTAATCCTCCACCAAAAGGGATCAATCTATCCCTATTTGAAAAACCTTGCTCTAAATGAGGCATCTGTTTAAAAATTTGTGTCCACTGTGCAGTTGGAAAACCAAAACTAGCACTTGTATAAGCTTTATCTTTAGCTATATTAATAGAGTGGATAAAAGAGTTTTCCATTCTAATAAAAGCCATCTCTAAACCTTTATTATCTGTAACAGATACATTAATTTCAATATCTAATTCTTCGGCTTTTTCAATAGCACAAAGACAAGCTTCAATTGCTGCTTGCCTTGATATTGTTTTCTCAACTACTATATTCATATCTATTTATATGCACAAAGTGTATAAGCTGTTGTAAAAGCACCATTTTCTTGACCTGTATGGTAGAAAATTCCTCTCCATAATTCATCTTCTGTCCAAGTTACAGTTGGCATATCAGGTTGCATTAAATATCCTAATCCTGCAAATGTCTCCAATCTATGTCCTGATGGGTCAAAGAAATAAATCGTCTCTCCTCTTGTAATACCATGTCTTTGTGGAGTTACATCTATTTTTACATTATGCATAGCCATAACATCTGCTGCTCTTAAAATATCATTCCATCCATCTAAAAAGAATGCAAAGTGATGCATACCAGTTTCGTGACCAGCAACAAATGCTAAATCATGAGGAGTTGAAGTTCTTGATAACCAAGTAGCAGCTTGAAGTGAACCATTTGGACCAACACAAACTTGCTCTGCTAAGCTAAATTCTAAAACTTCTTGAAAAAATTTAGTTCCCTCCATAACCTTTTCTGGACCTTTACACATTAATAAAGCATGATCTATCCAGTGAGCTTTAATTCCTTTACCTTCAAATGGCCAAGGTCTAGGATTTGTACAACCTACATCTTTACCAACAAAAGTTTTTTCAGCATAGAGATTAAATTCATGACCACTTGGAGCAATAAATTTTAATACTCTTCCACACTCTACAACAGTTCCTGCTGGTAAAATTTCAGTTGAAACTCCATAAGCTTCAATTTTTGCTTTTAAATCATCAATATCTGAGTCTTTTTGAACTTTATATGCAACGTTATTAAATGTAGCCTCATCACTAGGTCTTAATACTAAACTATATTTATCCCACTCATCCCAACATTTTAAATAAAGTGTTCCATCACTATCTTCTCTAGTTACTTCCATTCCCATAATATTTACATAATAATTTCTTGACACATTAATATCTAATACATTTAAATCAACATGTCCTATTCTCATAACTCCACTCATTTTGCTCTCCTTAAATTAAGTATGCTATCGTTCTTTTTTGATATGAATTCGATTTCCATATCACATTTTGGAAAAACTTTACAAGCCAATAAAATATTGTCGTTCTCCTCCTCTTGAGATATATGTTTTCTATTCATTTTGTCTTTAATAAAAAAACCTTTATGAACTTTGATTTTACATAAACCACAAGCACCATTGTGACAAGCTTTTGGCACTAAATCTTTGAATACATATAAACTATCCATCAAGTTTTTATCTTCAGTACATTTTTGAGTTTGAATTTTATCTTTCACAAAAACATCATATTTCAAAGCTTATCCTTAAGTTATATGTTTAAAAAGCTTTTGGCTTTTTAACTATTTGAACTTTACTTAAAAATATTCGCAGATTAATCGCAAAATAAGGTTTTTTTGAGAAATTAAAAAGAAGAAGATTAACTCCTCTTTTATAGTAGGGTTAAATATTTTCTTCTAACTTTTTAATCAAAGTTTTTACTGAGTTTACTGAGTTTGCAAACTCTTTTTTTTCTTTACTTGAAAGTTCCATTTCTATAATTTGTAGAACACCTTTTTCTCCTAAAACAATAGGAACTCCTGTTACTACATCTTTATATCCATATTCACCTTCAAGATTAACAGCACAAGGGTAAGCTGTTTTTTTATCTTCTAATATTGCTTCAAGCATTAAAACTGTTGCTTGAGCTGGTGCGAAATATGCTGAACCTGTTTGAAGAAGTTTTACTATTTCTATACCACCATTTTTTGTTTTCTCTATAATATCTTCTATCTCATTTTCATTTAAAACTTCATCTAAAGGTATCCCATCCACTTTTGTATGTTTTATAAGAGGAACCATATCATCTCCATGTCCACCTAAAACCATAGCTTCTATTTTTTTGTATCCAATTTTCTTTTTTATAAAATATGACATTCTAGAACTATCTAAAATTCCAGCCATTCCTAAAACTCTATTTCTTGGAAAATTTGAAGCTTTTAAGGCACAATAAACCATAGCATCTAGTGGATTTGATACTATTATTAAAATTGAATCTTTATTATATTTAACAACATTTTGTACAATTGAATTCATTATTTTTGCATTTGTAAAAAGCAAATCATCTCTACTCATATTAGGTTTTCTAGCAATTCCTGCTGTAATAACTACAATATCACAATCCTTAAACTCTTCATCACTACAAGTTGCTTTTATTGTAGTTTTAGAGTTTATAGAACTAATGGCTTGAGAGATATCTAAAGCAACAGCTTTTGTAAAATCTTCTCTTATATCTTTTAATAAAATCTCATCACATATATCTTGAAATGCTAAATTATAAGCTATTGATGAACCTACATTTCCAACACCAACTATTCCAACTCTTTTATAACTCAAAGTACAACTCCTAAAAAATTATTATATATTTTAAAATACTGAAATCAACATTTTAATACTTAATGCCAAAGTTAAAAGTGAAAATATCTTTTTCATTAAATCTACATTTATCTTATGTACTAACATTACTCCTATTGGTGCAGTTAAATAACTAGCAAATGCGACACAAACCAAGGCAGGAAGATATATGAATCCTAAAGTATAATTATCTAGTGAACTATATTCCCAACCATTTATCATATATCCTATTGTTCCTGAAATCGCTATTGGTAAACCAATAGCAGAGGATGTCGCAATAGCTTTTTTAATATCAATATTTTGTAACAATAAATAAGGTACACTCATAATCCCTCCACCAATTGATACTAAAGAGGATAAAGCCCCTATTACTCCACCTGAAATAATATGAGTTTTAGGAGTAAATATTTTATTTTCTGATTTTGGTTTTTTACCCATAAACATAAGAATTGAAGAGTAAAACATAAAAGAAGCAAATATTATTGATAGATAAAATGAATCTAACTTAGAAGCTATAAAAGTTGCTAAAAAAGTACCAACTATAATCCCTGGAACCATCATTTTTACAATATCCCAAACTATTGCTTTTTTCTTTTGCTGGGCTTTTATACTTGAAATTGAAGTAACTATTATAATAGCCATAGATGTTCCTAATGCTAAATGAACAACATTTTTCTCATCAATCACACTATTATTTAAAAATATGATAGTTAAAATAGGAACTATCATTCCACCACCACCTATTCCAAAAAGTCCAGCAATAACACCTACAAATGAGCCTAATGCTAAAAAATAGATTATTGTTTGTATATCTAACATAAATAAACCTTATTAATTTATAGAAATCTCCTATATTATATAAAAAGATACAATTGTAATTGTATCTTTAAATAGATTTAAAAAGTGGACTTTTTACACTATTTGAGTATAAATCTGCTTTTGAGAAGAACTTTTCTGTATGAATATCTTTTTCAAATAATCTTCCTTGCATTAAAACTTTTATACAAGCTTCTGTCATCATAGGAGGTCCACATAAATATGCTTTATTTCCATCAAATTTTCCATCATACATCTTTTTAGCAACATCATTTGTAAAGCCAACTTCACCACTCCAAAAGGGATCTTCATTTGCTGATAAAACAGGAACATACCTAAAATTTGGATATTTTTTCTCTAAATCCCAAAAAAGCTCAGCATAATAAAGCTCTTCTTTATTTCTTGCTCCATGAAATAAAGTTATTGGAAGAGTACAACCATTTTCTAATTCATCTAAAATCATAGATTTTGGGCTAGAAAGTCCTGAACCTCCAGCAAAGAAAATCATAGGTTTATTTGCAGATTTTTTTACAAAGAATCTTCCAAAAGGACCAGTAATTTTTCTTTTATCTCCAACTTTCACATTTTTATGAATCCAAGGAGTTGCCTCACCATCTGGAATTATTCCAATATTTAATTCAATAACTCTTCCCGAACTAGGTTGATTTGCTAAAGAGAAAGCTCTTGGTTCTTCAAAAACTGGAATATGATAATTTATGTATTGCCCTGCTTGAAAATCCAAATCTGCATCAAGCTCTATCCATAATCCTAAAATTCTAGGTGTTAGCATCTCTCTTTTTATTACTGTTCCCCAAACATCTTTTATAGGAATAGTTCTTGCATCTATATCTACTTCTATATCAGCTTCAATAACTACATTTTCAGTAATAGTTGCTGTACAAGCTAAACAATATCCATCATCTCTTTCACTATCCATTAAAGCAAAAGATGAAGCATTACCATAATCAACTTCACCTTCTAAAACCTCAACTTTACAAGTTCCACAAAGACCATGATTACAAGCATGAGGGATATAAACCCCTTGTCTTAGTGCCGCATCAAGAAGAGTTTGCCCCTCTTGAACTTCAACAATATCCCCTGTTGGTTCTATCTCTAATTTATAAGCCATTATTTATGCTCCTACTTTCCCTACTAAAGAAGGTGTTATAAATGTTATAAAAGATTTATGTCCTACACCATTATCTTTTAAACTTTTTGAGAAATCAGGATTTACTCTTTTTCCATCTATTTCCCAAATAACTTCAGTTTTATCAAAATCCAAATTTTCATAATCTGGTTCAATTTTATATGTTATAGGAATTAAATCCGAAATTATTGCACCAAAAGGCATATCAGGAGATAAAGGAAAAGCTCTAGGAGAAGATACTACCCTATGTCCATACCAATAAAGATAAACTAACTGATTTCCATGAAAATTTTTCACATCATCTTTCATTATAATTGGATATTCTCCGATTGATTGAATTGCCATTTTTTCTCCTTTTATATATTTTTTAATTTATTCCACATCGCTTCATCAGGTGAACCTACATAATCCATATTATCAACACCATACTCTATTTGATACCATTTTAAAACTTCTGGAATTGTAGCACCACCACAATTTCCTTGGAAAATCTGATGAGGAGGTAACCAAGCTTGAATATATTTCTCAGGTTGTGCATCAAATATATTTTTACAACCATTAGAACAAGTATGGAAAATCTCACCGTTATATTCAGATGTCTTATGTGTATAAACATGAGGGTTGCCACCTTCAATATCTGTAAATCCTAATGGAATTTGACAAGTTTGACAAATTATAGGTAAAGTTTCTGAATAATATCTCTCACCTTTTTTCTCTAATTCAATATATCTTTCAAACATTGGTCTATAATATTTATCAAAAGTATCTGGATATTTTTGACTTAACCAATTCATTTTATTTTCATCTGGCATCCAAATATGAATATTTGCCGCATTTGTATGATTATAAAAAATATTCCAAACTTGATGAGGTAAATGTGTTTTTTCAGCAACAATTGTATTTACTAAATCCATAGGAATTACAATTCCATATTTTTCTAAATCTTTATATAGTGCCATACAGTTTTGCTCTATATATAACTCAACTGCTTCCGCCCATGAAGTTGGTGAATTTGGTAGCATATAATCCATCATCATAGCTACAAGACCTAACATTCTATAACCTCTCCATAACCACTTATCCATCCATTTTTGAACAATGGGTACATTTGCCTCATCTTGCTCTAACATAAATTTAATAGCAGATAGACCTAAAGTCATATGTCTTGATTCATCACTTTGAGCTGAAAAACCAAATGTAACTGTTGCCATATCTCCATTATAAGCAGCTCCACTCATAAAAGGAACAAATAATAGACTTGTTAATACAAACTCAAAAGAGAATGAAATAGCAGTTAAATACTCAAAAGGTCCTGCTGTACTTGCATCATCACCAAATGATTTAGGAACAGATAAATACCAAATTCTATCATGCATAATAGGAAAACTATGAAAACCATCAAAATATTTATTATAATGACTCATAGTATGAACTTGAGTTTGGAAATGTCTTAACTCATCAATAGCTTGCATTTGACAAGCAATAGAAGCACCTTCTCCTTTAAAAGCTCTTGCAGCATGAGAAAAACCTTGAACAACTTTATATTCAAGTGGAGTTACACCTGTCAAAAATAGTTTTAAAGCATTTACATATCTTGCATCTGTAATATTCTTTTGTGCATTATTTTGAGCAAATGCATCTATAATTGAGTAAAGCTTTTTATCTTTTTCAGCTTGTAATTTCCAGTAAGAGTCCATTGTCATTCTAAATGGATCTTCCCAAGCTTCCCAATCGTGAATTTTTAATCCCTCCATTTCTAAATATGGAAAAACATCTTCCTCTTTTTGATAAGTTGGATTCCAACCAAGTCTCGTCATATATTTATATGCATCTTTTTTATTTAATCTTTTTTTTCTAGGTTCTACACTCATAATATCTCCCTTATTTAATATTAATTATTCCAATAAACTATAAACTCTTCATCTGTCTCATCAACTTGTCCACCTAAAGAAATCAATACTAACTGTAACTCTTCTGGATTCCAATCTCTTCCTAAAGCTTGAGATACTGTTGAAGCTTTTATAGTTATTCTTTCTGGCCGCTCAATTTGAATCATTGCTGGTTTATTTGTAATTATTACACCCTCATTATCTTCTTTTATAGCTTCTGCTATTGCTCTTCCATCTTCTGTTGCTTGAAGACATAATAATGCTATACTTGCTGACATATATTCACCTTTTTATTTAATTTATAAGTTTTATAAACTTATTCCTGATTTATTTAATCTTTCAATTAATTCAAGCTTCACTCTTGATATTGATTCTTTAGGATTACTTGAAAATGTAGCTAGTGATTCCATTGAATTTTCAATAATTTCTATATCCTCTTTTATCCAAGAAGTTAATAATTCTCTATTTTCATTTGATTCATTTACCATAACTTTTAAAACACTATCTAGCCATTTAACTGTCTCTTCATAACAAGAAACTATAAATTCACTCAACATTGAAAATGTCATTTCATCATTTTGTATTAACTCTTTTGAAAACTCATTAATCATCAAAGGAATTACAAAAGCGTCAAAAACAATATTTTGTTTAACAAATAATCTAATTGGGTCTTTTTCTACAAGTGAATCTTCAACAGCTTTTCTTAAACCTTGCCATTTAGGACAATTTAACCAAGCTTCCTTTCCTGCATCTAATTTTGAAACATCATTCTCACTAAGAAGTAAAATAATTTTTGTTATATGTTGAGCCATTCCAATTCTATCTTCTGCATGAAATAGACAAGCACTCATCATAGCTGTTCCATAAACTCTATCTACAATTGTAAGATTATTCATATTTGCACCATATTCATAATGTCTTAATGGTGTTAAATAATCATATACTTTTTGTAAATTATCTTTTTTAATAAAATTAACTAAACCTCTTTTTTCAATAAACTCAAAACTTTGCTCATTTGCGGCATTTTGTGAAGCTCTTGTTGAAACATATGACATATAATGAAACTTTCTTGGGTCTAATAAATCATACCAATCATTCATTTTAATTTTTGTTCTATTTTTATCATAGATTTCAAATTCAGGTTCCCATTGTGGTCTATAATGAAAATTCTCAGTTGGTTGTGCATCAAGAACAGCTTCTTCATATCTTGAAGCTGGTCTATCTTCACCTAACCTTTTAGCAACATGTTTATATGTATGTCTTTTTGGTTCAATTTCAATACTTGCAATATTTAATTCCATATTCTCTCCTTAAATTTAGTTTAAACCATATTTCCAATGGTTATTATCAATTAGTAGCTCTTCTTCTTGCTCTTTTGTAAAAAAAGATACTCTATTGTTTTGACAAAACTCAATAAAAGCTTTGTGTGGTAACATAAGTTCTACATTCATAATAGCTTCACCTACTGCAAAATTAAACTCTACAAATCCATTATTCTTTAAATCTATGACTTGTACAAATTTTTTCTCATTTGGCATAAGTTCGTACATAAGACCTCCTAAATGGCTTAATAATTTATCTCTTAAAACAATCGAATAGTAATTAAACAAAATCGCAAATTATTCGCAAAAGAAAACAAATGAAATAAAATTTGTTAGAATACATAAAAAAGATGAAAGGCAATTATATGAGTTTAATAAAGAGAAATTTTCTAAATAACAACAAACATATTCCTGCTAAATTTTCAGTTTTTTATCTGATTATCGGTGTAACTTTTATCTATTTTATATATGACCAACTTAGCAATAGTTATAGTTCAACCCTAAATTTACTATTTATCTTTCTTATTTTTAGTGTTTTCTTACTATTTTTTATATTAACTCATATGCAAAAAGCTATACAAAGAGTCTATAAATCTTATATAGAGTTAAAAGATAAAGATAAAGAGAGATTAATTCCTTATGAGTTTGTATTAAACAATTCTGTTGATTCTATCTATTGGTTTACAATAGATGCAAAAATAGTATATTTAAATGATACTGCTTGTAATATTTTGGGCTATGGAAGAGATGAATTAATAGGAAAATATCTTGAAGTCTTTGATACAAATTTCAATAGACAAACAGCTATAGAGACTATGCAAAAGATAAAAAATACTAATAACTTTCTACTTGAAACAACTCAAAGAAAAAAAAGTGGAGATATTTTTCCTGTTGAAGTATCTGGACATAGTTTTATTTTTGAAGGCAAAGAGTACATTTGTGCATTTGGTAGAGATATTACTAAAAAACAAGAGATAAATAAAAAAATTAAAAATATGAATTTAGAAATTCAAAGATCTTTAAATGAAAAAGAGGTTTTATTAAAAGAGATTCACCATAGAGTTAAAAATAATATGGAAATTATCTCATCTTTATTGGCTATGCAATTAAGAAGAGCAGATGATGATAAGATAAAATATATTTTAAGACAAGCTAAAAGTAGAATAAATACTATGGCATTAGTACATGAGTTTTTATACTTAGGTGAAAATTTAGCCTCTATAAATCTACAAGATTATATAAAAAGATTGGTTCAAGATATAAAAGAGTTATATATATCTCAAAATACAAAATTGGAAGTAGATTTACATATAGATAAAATAATTTTTTCAACAAATAGATGTATTCAAATTGGTATGGTTATCCATGAACTATGTGTAAACTCTTTAAAATATGCTTTTAAAGAGGATAGAGATAATCTACTTTGTATTCATATAAAAAAGATAGGAGATAAAATCAATGTAAAAATCAGGGATAATGGAGAGGGTTTAAAAAATATAAATAGCCTATATAAAAGTGAATCCATAGGAATGCAATTAATTCACTCTATTGTAGAAAACCAATTAGATGGAACTCTAGATTTTAAAAACAATAGAGGATTAGAGTGTAATATTATATTTTCAAAAGAAGAGGAAGAGTAATGAGTAAAGTAAAAATTCTAATAGTAGAAGATGAATCAATTATTGCCCTAAATTTAAAAGAGAATTTGGTAGATTTGGGATATGAGCCTTGTGGAATTGCACCAAATAAATGTAAAACTCTTAGTATTTTAGAAAAAGGGGTAGTTCCTGATTTGATTTTAATGGATATCTATTTAAAAGGTCCAACAACAGGTATTGAATTAGCAAAAGAGTTAAAAATCACTATGCCTTTTGTTCCTGTTGTTTTTTTAACTGCAAACTCTGAACTTGCAACAATAAAAAAAGCTTCGGAGGCTTTTGCTTATGGTTACTTATTAAAACCTTATAAAAAGTCAAACCTTCATGCAGCAATAGAAATAGCACTAAGCAAAGCAAAAGAGGATAGACAAAAAAATATAAAACTAGATGCTATTGAGAATGTAAATAAAACTTTAATTCATAAATTAGAGTTAAATCAAGAGCAAAAATCACGGACTATTCAACTTAAATATGGTTATTTATATGATAAAGAGAAAGAGATTTTATATTATGGAGATGAACCTGTAAAACTAACATCAAAAGAGATAAAAATTATAAAATATCTTTGTGAAAACCCTGGACACAATGTATCTCAAGAGCAACTTGAATATGCTATTTGGCAAGATGAACCAGCTGGTTATGCAGCATTTAGAAGTGTACTATTTAGACTAAGAAGTAAAATACATAAAGATTTAATAGTAAATCAAAATAATACAGGTTATAAAATAGAACTTTTATAAACTTTGAGCTATTTTTAAGCCCATAAAATATGGGCTTAATTATATTTTAGAAGAATCCTAAAGCTTTTGTATTAAAAGAAGTTAATATATTTTTTGTATGTCTATAATTATTTAACATCATCATATGTGTTTCTCTTCCAATTCCAGATTTTTTATATCCTCCAAAAGAGGCATGAGCTGGATATAAATGATAACAATTTACCCAAATTCTTCCTGCTTCAATAGCTCTTGAAGCTCTATGAATTTGATGAGCATCTCTTGACCAAACTCCAGCACCCAAACCATAGATTGTATCGTTTGCTATTTGGATAGCCTCTTTTTCATCTTTAAAAGTTGTAACAGATAAAACTGGTCCAAAAATCTCATCTTGGAAAATTCTCATCTTATTATGTCCTTTATAGATTGTTGGCTCTATATAAAATCCATCTGGATTTATAGTTGAATGATAAATATCTCCACCAACTAAACACTCAGCACCATCTTCTTTTGCAATTTGTAAATATTTTGCAATTTTCTCTTTTTGATTTAGTGAATTTTGAGCACCCATTGTATTTTCTGTATCAAGTGGATTTCCTAATTTTATAGCTTTTACTCTTTCAATAACTCTTTTTATAAATGGTTCATAAATTGACTCTTGAATCAAAGCTCTTGAAGGGCAAGTACAAACCTCTCCACTATTAAATGCAAATAAAACTAACCCTTCTATTGCTTTATCAAAAAACTCATCATCTTCTTGCATAATTGATTCAAAGAAGATATTTGGAGATTTTCCACCAAGCTCCAAAGTTGAAGGGATAATATTTTTTGTGGCATATCTCATAATCTCTTGCCCTGTTGATGTTTCTCCTGTAAATGCCACTTTTTTAATATCTGGATGTGTTACAAGATATTCTCCTATTTTTCCTCCTGCTCCATTTATAACATTTATAACACCTTTTGGTAATACATCTTTTATTAAATCTAAGAATAGTAAAATTGAAAGTGGTGTTGAACTAGCTGGTTTTAATATCACACAATTTCCAGCAGCAATAGCAGGTGCTAATTTCCAAGCAGCCATTAAAAGTGGAAAATTCCAAGGAATAATTTGTGCAACAACTCCATAAGGCTCATAAATTTCTTGAGAGATAGTATTTTCATCTAAATCAGCAACTGTTCCAGACTCTGCACGAATTACTGATGCAAAATATCTAAAATGGTCTATAAATAGTGGTAAATCTGCATTTAAAGTCTCTCTTATAGCTTTTCCATTATCTAAAGTTTCTGCAACAGCTAAAGTTTCAAGATTTGCTTCAACAACATCAGCTATTTTATTTAATAAAGCACTTCTTTGTGTAACTGATGTATGTTTAAACTCTTCAAAGCCTTTTTTTGCAGCCTCTATTGCTAAATCTACATCTTTTTCATTTGATCTTGGGATTTTTGTAAGAGCTTTCCCATCAACTGGTGAAATATTTTGGAAATACTCTTTACTATTTGGAGCAATCCACTCTCCACCTATAAAATTTTCATATTGTTCTTTGTATTGTGGTCTTTCATAAATCATAATAAACTCCTTTATTGATATTAAGTATCAAAATACTAACATATAAAAATAGCATTAGAGTTACAATAACATAAAGAGATTTATTTTATAAGATTTTGTATCTATTTGTTACAAATAGATACAAAAAAAGAGTTTTTTAGTTTTTATTTAAAGCTAAAAGGTCACTAAATGCAGTTTCAAGTCTAGCAATCATAGTCTCTTGTCCTGCTCTTAGCCATTTTCGTGGGTCATAATAGTTTTTATTTGGCTTATCTTCACCTTCAGGATTTCCAATTTGTCCTTGTAAATACCCTTTATATTTAGCCTCATAAGCTCTTACTCCATCCCAAGTTGCCCATTGTGTATCTGTGTCAATATTCATTTTAATAACACCATAAGAGATAGCTTCTCTAATTTCACTTAAAAGAGAACCTGAACCTCCATGGAAAACAAAATCAACAGGATTTTTAATAGTTTTAAACTTCTCTTCAATAAATTTCTGAGAATTATCTAAAATTTTTGGACTTAAAACTACATTTCCTGGTTTATATACACCATGAACATTTCCAAAACTAGCAGCTATTGTAAAATTTTCTCCAACTTTACTAAGCTCTTCATAAGCAAATGCCACCTCACTTGGTTGTGTATAAAGAAGTGCATTATCAACATCTGAGTTATCAACACCATCTTCTTCTCCACCAGTAATTCCAAGTTCAATTTCAATCATCATATCAAGCTTATTCATCTTCTTAAAATACTCAACACAGATTTCAATATTCTCTCCAAGACTCTCTTCACTTAAATCTAACATATGAGATGTAAAAAGAGGTCTTTTTGTTTTTGCAAAGTGTTCAGCTCCAGCTTCAATTAATCCATCAATCCAAGGTAAAAGTTTTTTTGCAGCATGATCTGTATGTAAAATAACAGGTATTCCATAAGCTTTTGCCATAATATGAACATGGTTTGCTCCACTAATTGCACCTAAAACAGCAGCATCAGCAGTTTTTAAACCTTTTCCAGCATAAAAACCTGCTCCACCATTTGAGAATTGAATAATAACTGGAGATTTTACCTTTGTTGCGGCTTCTAAAACTGCATTTACTGAATCTGTTCCTACAACATTTACTGCAGGAATTGCAAAACCTTGCTCTTTTGCAAACCTGAAAAGCTTTTTAGCTTCACTTCCTGTTAATACTCCAGCATTTACAACATTTAAAACACCCATCTAATCTCCTTATTTAATTACGATTTTTGCGTCTTTTCTTAAATTCTCAATAAGCTCTTTTACTTTTTTACCAAAACTATTTCCAATTAAAACTTGATTAATTTCTCCCTCAACTTCATTATATGCTAATACTTTTCCTGGGAATTTATCTTTTAATAAAATAACATGGTAACCAAATTGTGATTTAACTGGAGATTTTGAATATCCACCTTTTGTTAATAATTTAACTGCATTTGCAAACTCTGGAACCATTTGTTCAGCTGCAAATTTTCCTAAATATCCACCATTACTTTTTGAAGGATCTTTTGATTTAGCTTTTGCTAACTCTTTAAATTTTGCCTCTTTATTACTAGCTTTATTTAAATCATTTATAATTGATTGAGCTTCTGCTTCAGTATCAACTAAAATATGACTTGCTTCAAAAGTTTCTGGAATATTAAACTTATCTTTATTTTTTTCATAAAAATCTTTTTTTTCAGCATCACTAAATTTTAGTTTATCAACCTCATTTTTTTGCCAAACTTGAAATGCTAAATCTTCTTTAATTTTTCCTATAGCTTCAACATATTGAGCATCTTTTTCAATACCATCTTTAATTGCTTTTTTTGCTAATAATTTTTTATTAATAGCCTGATCAACAACTTGTGTTCTAGCTTCTGCTGGAATTTTATCAAGATCTATTCTTGGGTCTTGAATAATCATCTCAATATCTTGTTTTGTAATATTTTCTCCATCAACTGTTGCATAAATTTCTGCAGCATTTAATGCTGAAGCTAATGCCAACGATGCTACAAAGCTTGTAACTATTTTTTTCATTTTTTTCCTTAGAATTTAATTTGCGGTATTTTATCTATTTTGAGTTAATAAATAGTTTATTTATCGCTATTTTTAAACCATATTTATGAATATATTTACAATTTTTAACATTTAGCTTAAAAAAGCTTTAAATTTTGAATTTTTTATGATATACTTGCGAACAAATTTAAGATTAAATTTAACTTAAGGATTTTTATGAGAATTTTAATAATTGAGGACGAGATTACATTAAATAGAACTCTGCAAGAGGGATTGACTGATTTTGGATATCAAGTTGATACTGCAGAAAACTACAAAGATGCTGAATATTTTATAGATATTAGAAACTATGACTTAGTTTTAACAGATTGGATGCTTCCTGATGGAGATGGGATTGAATTATGCAAAATTGTTAAAAATAGAAGTTCACGAACTGCTGTTGTAATTATTTCAGCAAGAGATGATAAGGAAAGTGAAATTGAAGCACTAAAATCTGGTGCTGATGATTTTATTAAAAAACCTTTTGACTTTGATATTTTACTAGCAAGAATTGAAGCAAGACTAAGATTTGGTGGAACAAATATTATTGAAATTGATGATTTAGTTATAAATCCAGATGAAGAAAAAATAGAATATGCAGGTGAAGAGATTGAACTAAAAGGTAAACCTTTTGAAGTTTTAACACACTTAGCTAGACATAGAGACCAAATTGTAAGTAAAGAGCAACTATTAGATGCTATTTGGGAAGAGCCAGAACTTGTAACTCCAAATGTTATTGAAGTTGCAATTAACCAAATTAGACAAAAAATGGATAAACCTCTAAATATCTCAACTATTGAGACAATTAGAAGAAGAGGTTACAGATTTTGTTATCCAAATCAAGCAGAAGATAAATAACTTTTAAATTTGCAAAATGGAGAGTAAAAGCATTTATAAACAGTTTTATAGAAAACTAATATTTGCTTCCTCTTTGTTTATAATAATCCTCTCTTTTATCTTTTATGAATATGCCAAAAGCTCTTTTTATGATAATATGCAAGAAAATTTACTTTATCAAGCAAAAAAGATAGAACAAGGGTATATAAAAGATAGTTTTAAGCCAGTAAAAACACAATCTCAATCTATAGAACTAATATCAGAACATATACAAAAAATAGAGTTTTTAAATTTTCAAAAAAACGATGAATATTATTTAAAACTAATTTATCCTTTAGTAGATGGTACAGCTTTACAAATTACAAAAGATATAACCCTTGAAAGAAATCTTTTATACTCAATTATTTTTAAAAATCTTTTTATTTTGGCAATTCCAGGTTTTATTTTAATGCTTTTATATTCACTTATTGTTTCAAAATCACTTTTAAAACCAATTATGCAAATAAATAAAAAATTATCAAATATGGATGAAAAGAGCTTAAGTCAAATTGATACAAAAGATTTACCAGATGAATTTTTAACTCTTGCAAACTCTATTAACTCTTTGACAAATAGAATTGCAACTTATGTAAAATTTAAAAAAGAGCTTTTTGTAGGAATTGCTCATGAGCTTAAAACTCCACTTGCTGTTATGAAACTAAAAAATGAGCTATTGCTTAAAAAAAGTAGAGAAAAAGAGGAGTATGAAGAGGCTTTAAAACTTACAGTTAAACAAATTGATGATATGAATATAATGATTAGCTCTATTTTAGACATTGGAAGAACTGAAGGAGCACAATTTGAAAGTCCTATTGAAATAGATTTAGTTGATTATATAAAAAGAAAAACTAATGATTATAAAATGCTTTCAAATCAAAGAGGAATTGATACAATTTTTACATCAAATGTTTCAAGTTTACATACATCTATTAGAATAACTCTATTTAATCAAATTTTGCAAAACTTTGTTCAAAATGCCATAAAATTTACCCCTGATAACCATAAAATCTTAATAAAACTAAAAAAAATAGATGAGAAAATAGTTATAAAAATAATAGATGAAGGTAGTGGAATTGATGAGAATATAGATGTTTTTGCTCCTTTTAAAAAAATGGGAACTAAAAATGGAGTTGGATTAGGACTTTATTTGGCCAAAATTGCAAGTGATGCTTTAAATGCAAAAATATCAATAAAAAATAGAAAAGATAATATTAGTGGATGTGTTGCAAAAATAACTTTTTACAACACAGTTAATCCTACTCAAACTTAAAAATCAAAAGAGTTAATTAAATATAGCCTTATGCTCTATCTTTGTACATTTATTTTGAACAACATTAAGCCCTGCACTCTTTGCCTTTTGTGCAGCTTCATTGTTTGCTAAACCTAATTGAAACCAAACAGTTTTAATATTTTTTTCATCTTTTATTTTTAAAACTTCATCTACAACTTTAGCAATAGCATCTGGTTTTCTAAAAATATCAACCATATCTATATCAAATGGTATTTCAACCAAGCTTCTATAAACTTTTTCACCTAAAATCTCATCTTCTTTTGGATAGATTGGAACTATTTTAAAACCAGCATTTTTTAAATACTCTGCCACTCTATACGATGCTTTTTCACTATCTGGAGAAAGCCCAACTATTGCAATAGTTTTTATCTCCTCAAAAATAGCTTTTATCTCATCTTTATTTGAGTTTACTGTTGGAAATTCGCACTCCATAATATTCTCCTTACTTTAGATTGTCAAGTTTTTCTTGAACATACATTTTAACTGATAAATAATCAATACTCTCTTTAAAATCTTCAAACTTTCCACCACTTGCATTTATGTGTCCACCACCATTTGCAATCTTTTGGGCAAGAAGTGAAACATCAAGTTTTCCATCAGCTCTAAAAGAGGCATTTCCCTTTTTATTGATATCTATAAAAAAGTCATAATCTTTATTTGCTTTTAAAAATGTATTAGCAGGAATAGAAATAGCACCTAAACAATAAGTTAAAAGACCTTTTTGCTCTTTATAAACAACTGTTAATTCTTCTTTGATAGTTTCAAGAGTTTTTACAAGATATTTTGCACTTAAATTATCCAAAGTATCATCAAAATTATCAAGTTTTAAGAACTCTTTTTTTAAAAAATGAACTTCATTATCTAACTTTATATTTGCATTCTCAAAACTTAAAAAATCTTTTGCTTTTTCAAGTAAATAAAATTTGTACTCTCTATCAAGATTAGGAAATAGTATAGAGTTTATCTCTCTTGCTTTTATAAGCATTGACATTAAAACTTTTCCAAACTCAAAATTATCTCTCTCTTTTTCAAGCCAAATATCAACTGCATTTATACAATTTACTAAGCTTTCATAGTTTTTGATATTAGCATTAAACTTTTCTAAAAGATAATCATAAACTATCTTTGTAGCACATCTTTTATCATCTAAAAAATACCAATCAAATTTTTCTGCACTCTTTTTACCAGTTATATGATGATCTAAAAGCTGTAAAGTTACTTTGAAACCATCACTATTTAATCTATTTATCTCTATATCTAAATCGATACTTTCTTGTAAAGTTAAATTCAAATCACTAATAATTAATAAAATCTCTTCATCTTTGTGATTTTTAATATCTTCTAAAACTTTTGAAATACTAAGTTTTACCTCTACTCCATAATTTGCATTAAAATAGTGAGTTTTAGAGAAAACTTTTGATGTTAGAAATTGGCAAGAGAAACCATCTAAATCTGTATGCGATATATGAAAAAGTCTCATTATGCTATATCTTTTAGAGTTAATTGTGCTAAAAAATCATTTACTCTAAATTGTAAATTATTTAAAAGTGGCCAAATGTTACAAAGTTTTGCTTTATTATTTGGGCAAGAATCAATCGAGTCAGAACACTCAAAAACCATAGGATTTCGCTCTTCAGCAGCTACAACTATCTCTAAAATTGTAAGTTGATCTATTGGTTTATTTAAAACAAAACCACCATTTACTCCTCTATGAGATATAACCAATTCTGCTTTTGCTAAATTTTGCATTATTTTTGCTAAAAATGATTTAGAGATTTCAAGCTCTTTTGATAAAATATCTACATTTATAGGTTCTTGATGTTTTGCAATTGATATTAAAGATAGTAGTGCATATTCACTTTTTTTTGTTAATAACATATTATAATTTTTCCATTATTCATAATTTTTCTTTATTCTACAAAAACTATGATTAATCTTTGTGTATAAAAAAAGGGACTATGAAAAACCATAGTCCCTTTTTTAAATTTCTAAAGAAAAATTATTTTGCTCTAATTCCTAAAGAAGCAACTAATTCAGTAAATCTTGCATAGTCTGTTCTTCTTAAATATGTTAAAAGTTTTTTTCTTTTTCCAACCATTTTTAATAGACCTAATCTTGAAGAGTGATCTTTTTTAAATACTTTTAAATGCTCTGTTAAAGTTTTGATTTGCTCTGTTAATAGTGCAATTTGAACTTCAGCTGAACCTGTATCTCCATCTTTTTTTGCATATTTTGCTATAATACTTGCTTTTAATTCCTGATCTAAAGCCATTTTGACCTCCTAATAGGTATAATGTAAATTTATTTCCAAATGAAAATAGGTGCGAATTTTATATAAAGTTTGCTTTATATTTACTTTAAATTTCTTAAATTATCCACCTGTTTGATAAAAAGCTCTTCCTGAAACTTTATTATCACTTGCATTTGACCATCTATTCTTTTCTGGTTTATTTTTTAAAACTAACTTTAAAACTTCTGTTGCTTTATCTATATCATTTGCTCTTATTGCCTCTTTTATACTCATTGCATCTTCAAAATATAAACAAGGAATCAAAAAACCTTCAGCTGTTAATCTAATACGATTACATGATGAGCAAAAATCATCTTTGTGTGGTTCGATTATTCCAAACTCATATCCATCTTCTAAAGCATAATATTGAGCTGGAGAAGTTGTATCTCTTAGAACTTTTACAAAATTTGGATATTTTTTAGAAATAATTTCTAAAATTTCATTCGAAGTTAAACCTTTTGCACTATTTTTTGCAAAAGAGTTCTCCATAAACTCAATATATCTAACTGGAAAACCCTCTTTTTTACAAAACTCTAAAACCTCTAAAATATCAATATCATTTATCCCTTTTAAAGGTACACAATTTATTTTTATTTTTAATCCTACCTCTTTTGCTTTTCTTATACCTTCTAAAACTGTATCTAAAACATCTTTTTGTGCTATTTGTTTTGCTCTTTCTTGATTTAAAGTATCAAGAGATATATTTATTCTTTTTAATCCTGCATTTTTTAATTTTTGTGCCATTTGTGGAAGTAAAAAACCATTTGTCGTAAGAGCTAAATCTATATCACTTTTATAATCACTTATTAATTTTATAAAATAATCTAAATTATCTCTTAAAAGAGGTTCTCCTCCTGTGATTCTAACCTTTTTTATACCCTCATCAATACTTACTTTTATAAATTTAAATAGATCTTCATAAGATAATAAATTCTCTCTAGGAACCCAAGAAAATGGTTTCTCTGGCATACAGTAATGACATCTAAAATTACATCTTTCAGTTACAGATACTCTTAAATAGTCATGCTTTCTTCCAAATCCATCTATAAGCATTCAAATCCTTTTTTAATTTAACCTTTGCCAAGCTTCATCAAGATTAGCTACTCTTTTTGCGAAAATAAGATATAAAGCTACATTAAATTTCGCTAATTTTAAAATCTCATCATCATAATTTCTTAAAATATTTAAATTCTCTTCCAAAGTTATATTTTCAAAAGTTCTATCAAAATTTATTCCATAATCTTTTAAGAAAAACTCTGTTTCCAAAATTTGTCCATCTTTTTTTTGCCAAAATTTTGAATCTTTAAATATTTCAATATCACCTTCATTTCCTCTTATAACCGTAATATCTTTAAAATCATTTTCAAACATATCAAGATATTTAGATACATAAGGCTTATGAAATGCCCCACAAACTCCATATTCACTCTTAGATGGATTTAAAAGCTTTTCAACTGTATTAAAAGCTGTTCTTAATCTAAGTTCATTTCTAAGAGATGTTAAACTACTTAGTTCGTTTAAGTATTCTACTCTATCAAAGTAGTGTAAATATTGACCCTTGTCAAAATTTTCAAATATATCTTTTGTAGTAATTCCTTTTTTTGCTGGTTGTAATAAATCTCCACTAATAACAAGATTTAATTTTTCTACATCGCTATTTTTTTTGAAAAACTCTTCTAAAATAGTCTCATATAAAGGAAATAAATATGGGTATTTTTCTCTTCCATCAAAGTTATATCCTAAATTCAAAGAGTTTGGAACTTCTTTATATTTAATAAAACTATTTAAAGCTTTAATTGCTCCTTTAAACTCTTCACTAGTCTCAAGTTTTACTCTCCAAGCAATCAAAAAAGCACCTATTTGTGCTTCTGTTAGTTCTTGCTTTAATATCTGTCTAACTATTTCATAACTCTCATCAAAAGTTAAATCTCTATTTCCTTTAATTCCAGTTCCAACTGCTTTTATAAAAATTCTAAAATCCATTGTCTCTCCGATTATATAGCGTTTTAATTGTCTTTTGTACAAGCTTAATATATACTTGCTTAAATAAAACTATTTAGGGATTTTTATGACACTTCAAGAGAGTATTCAAAGTTTAGATTTTTTTAAAAATCTAAATAATAATCAAATAGAATTACTAAGCAATTTTTCACATATATCAAAATATGACAAAGATACAATTTTATTTTATGAAACAGATGTAAAAAATCATCTTCTTTTTTTGGTTAGTGGCTTAATAAAAATTTATAAATATGATAAATTTGATAATGAAATATTTTTATATCATATTTACTCTAATTCACTTATTAGTGAACTTAGCTCTATTAATAGTAGTGATATTTACTGTTTTTCAAATGCCTCTTTTATAGAAGATTCAATAGTTTTATCTGTAGATTTTTTAAAACTACAAGAACACTTTTTAGATAATAATATTCTTGTAAAAGAGCTTATGAACTCTCTTTTAAATAAGAGTCATCAACTTCAATGTTTAGTAAATAGAGAGTTGGTTTTTGATGCAACAGCAAAAGTTGCTTATATGTTAGTTCAAGATTTAAAAATGTTTAATAGCTTAAAAAGACAAGAAGTTAGTTTTATGCTACACATTCAACCTGAAACTTTATCGAGAGTTCTAAAAAAACTTTCAAGAGATGATATAATTGATATTGAAAATCAAGAGATTATAATTAAAAATAAATTTGCATTAAATTCAATTTTTACGGGGGTAGCAATATGAAAAAAAGTAGCATTAGTACAAAAATCAAAATATTAGGAATTTTATTTACTCTTTTAATGAGTAGTATCGTTACAACAACAATCTATTTAAATAATAAAAATCAAAAAGATGCAATGATTATAAATATTGCTGGAAAACAAAGAATGCTAACTCAAAATATCTCTAAAAATATATTCTACTTATACTCAAATAAAACAGCTAATCAAAATGAACTAGATGAGAGTATAAGCGAGTTTATATACAACCTTTCAAGTCTAAAAGGTGGTAATAATTTAGATAAATTAAAAGATTCCCCAAATATAAAAATAGATAAACAGATGTTAAAAGTTGAACTCCTTTGGACAAATTTTCTTAAAAATATAGAACTCTTCAAAGAGCTACTTTTAGATGAATCTAAAAAAGATGAACTTACAAATATTGTAAACAATATTTATAATTCAAACTCTATTTTGTTATCTGAAGTTGATGCTCTTGTAAGCCTTCATACAATAAATAGTGAACAAAAAATAAACTTTTTAAAAAATACTCAATATTTCTTCGCTCTTTTAATAGTTTTACTTATTTTATATAGTTTTTTAGAGCTAAAAACTATGGAAAAAAATGCTCTAAAATTTATTGAAGAGTCTAAAAAAATAATGGATCAAGATTTAGAAGAGCCTTTAAAACCACTAAAAATTGAAGCTGAAGGAGAATTAATAGAAGCTAGTAATATGTTCAATAGCTTTTTAAATAAAATAAATAGTGCAATTATTGATTCAAATAGTGCCCTAGAACAATCAAAAAATGCTTCATATAAACTAGAAGAACTAACAAGCGAATTTGATGAGATTATAAATGAACTTCAAGATAAAAGTGATATCTCAAAACAGCTAAATAGAAGTGAAGATATAGCTATTCAAACTCAAGAACAACTCCTTCACTCAAATAAAAGATTAATGGAACTTAAAAACGAACTTGAAAAAATTATGCTATTTTGTAAAAGTAAATAGTTTATTTATTTTTACAACTTATAAATTACTTAATTGATTAAATAATTTGACTAGTGTCAAGGCATTTAATTCCCCTATTTGTTAATATTTATTGTTTAAAAATTTATTTCAAAAGGAGAAGAAATGTCACTTTCAAGAAGAGATTTTCTAAAAAGTTCAGCAGTAGCAAGTGCAGCAGCAGCTATTGGTATGAGTGTACCATCAGAGCTTCAAGCACAAGCATCTAATGCTGAAAGTGGTTGGCGTTGGGATAAAGCAGCCTGTAGATTTTGTGGAACAGGTTGTGGAATTATGCTTGCAACAAAAGAGGGAAAAATTGTTGCAGTAAAAGGTGACCCAGCAGCTCCTGTTAATAGAGGGCTTAACTGTATTAAAGGATACTTTAATGCAAAAATTATGTATGGAGCTGATAGACTTAAAACTCCTCTTTTAAGAGTAAATTCTAAAGGTGAATTTGATAAAAAAGGTGATTTTGCTCCAATATCATGGAAAAGAGCTTTTGATGAGATGGAAAAACATATTAAAAAAGCTTTAAAAGAGAAAGGTCCAGAAGGAATTGGTGTATTTGCTAGTGGTCAATATACAATTATGGAAGGTTATGCAGCGCTTAAAATGATGAAAGCTGGATTTAGATCAAATGCTATTGATCCAAATGCAAGACACTGTATGGCAAGTGCGGTTGTTGGGTTTTATCAAACATTTGGTATTGATGAGCCAAGTGGTTGTTATGATGATATTGAACTAACAGATACTGTTGTTTGTTGGGGTTCAAATATGGCTGAAATGCACCCTATTTTATGGTCAAGAGTAACTGATAGAAAATTAAGTGATCCTGAGAAAGTAAAAGTTATAAATATCTCTACTTATAGACATAGAACTTCTGATATTGCTGATATGGAAATAATTTTTACTCCAAATACAGATTTAGCTCTATGGAATTATATTGCTAGGGAGATTGTTTACAATCGTCCAGAAGCTATTGATTGGGATTTTGTAAAAGAGCATATTGTTTTTGCTGCAAGTCCAGTTAATATTGGCTATGGAATGAGAAGAAGTGACGAGAAATCTATAATAGATGGAAAATATTCAAAAGCTGAAATGGAAATAATTTCTAAAGAGATGGAAAAAACTGTCTCTGAAACAGAAGCTCCAGCTCTTGCTCCTTATGGATATAAAGCTGGTGATAAAATGGTAAATAAAAACACTGGTCTTGCTCACTGGGAGATTAGTTTTGAAGAGTACAAAAAATTCCTAGAACCTTATACTCTTGATTATGTTGCAAAAATCTCAAAAGGAGACCCTGATGAAGATATTGAAGTATTCAAGAAAAAACTTCAACAACTAGCAGATTGGTATATTGAAAAAGATAGAAAAGTTGTAAGTTTCTGGACAATGGGAATGAACCAACACACAAGAGGAACTTGGGTAAATACACTTTCATATAATGTTCACTTCTTACTAAATAAACAAGCACATCCTGGAAGTGGAGCATTCTCACTAACTGGACAACCTAGTGCTTGTGGAACAGCAAGAGAAGTTGGAACATTTACGCATAGACTTCCAGCAGATATGATGAATGAAAATCCAAAACATAGAGAAATTACTGAAAAAGTATGGAATGTACCACTTGGAACTATAAATCCAAAAGGTACTCAACATATTATGAAAATTCATAGAGATATCGAAGATGGAAATATAAAATTTGCTTGGGTAAATGTTTGTAACCCATATCAAGACACAGCAAGTGCAACTCACTGGATAAAAGCAGCAAGAGAGATGGATAACTTTATCGTAACATCAGATGGATATCCTGGAATTTCTGCAAAAGTATCAGACCTTATTTTACCATCTGCTATGATTTATGAAAAATGGGGTGGATATGGAAATGCTGAAAGAAGAACACAACTTTGGAGACAACAAGTAGTTCCTGTTGGAGATGCTATGAGTGATACATGGCAATGGGTAGAGCTATCTAAAAGATTTACAGTAAAAGATGTTTGGGGTGAACAAAGCTTACTTAGTACAAATGGTGAGGTAAAACTTCCAAGTATGATTGAGGCTGCAAAAGCTATGGGATACAATGAAAATACAACAATGTATGAGATTTTATTTGCAAATAATAGAGCAAAATCATACAAAGCAGACCAAAAAGACCCAATACAAGCTGGTTTTGATAATAGTGAAGCATTTGGAGATAATAGAAATGTACTAGGAAGTGATGGAAAACCATGGAAAGGTTATGGATTCTTTATCCAAAAATATCTATTTGAAGAGTATGCAGATTTTGGAAGAGGACATGCACACGATTTAGCAGATTTTGATACTTATCATAAAGTAAGAGGGTTAAAATGGCCAGTTGTTGATGGAAAAGAGACATCTTGGAGATTTAATACAAAATATGACCCTTATGCAAAACTAGCAAATCCAAATAGTGATTTTGCATTTTATGGAACATTAGCAAAAGAGTTAGCTCAAGGAGATTTATTAGGAGTTAAAGACCAAACTAAAAAATCTCTAAAAAATAAAGCAAAAATCTTTGCAAGACCATATATGGATCCACCTGAAATACCAAATGAAGAGTATCCAGTATGGCTTAGTACAGGAAGAGTTTTAGAACATTGGCATAGTGGAACTATGACTATGAGAGTTCCAGAGCTTTATAGAGCAGTTCCTGAAGCACTTTGTTATATGCACCCAGAAGATGCAAATAAATATGGTGTAAAACAAGGTGAACTTGCATGGGTTGAAAGTAGAAGAGGAAAAGTAAAAGCAAGAGTTGAAACAAGAGGGAGAAATAGACCTTCAAGAGGATTAGTTTTTGTTCCTTGGTTTGATGAAAAAGTATTTATAAACAAAGTTTGTTTAGATGCAACTTGTCCACAATCAGGTCAAACAGACTTTAAAAAATGTGCGGTAAAAATTTACAAAGCATAAGGATAAAAGATGAATATAGTAAAAAACTATCAAGAAGATAGAAGAAAATTTCTTCTTAAAAGTGCTAGAGCATTAGGTCTAGCTATTCTTGGTGGTTTAACTTGGAGTGCATATTTAAGTGAAGTAAAGGCTAGTTCTTTAATACTTAGACCACCAGCAGCTCTTGCTGAAAGTGATTTTTTAGCAACTTGTATTAAGTGTGGTCTTTGTGTAGAAGCTTGTCCTTTTGATACACTAAAATTAGCAAAACCTGGTGATAATTTACCTTTAGGAACTCCTTTCTTTGTTCCAAGAGATATTCCTTGTTATATGTGTGTTGATATTCCTTGCGTTCCTATTTGTCCAACAGATGCACTAGATGAGAAAAAAGTAAGAAATAGTGAAGGTGCATTTGAAATAAAACAGATGCAAATGGGAGTTGCTGTTGTTGATATAAAATCTTGTGTTGCTTTTTGGGGAATACAATGTGATGCCTGTTATAGAGCCTGTCCAATTTTAGGAGAGGCTATAGAGATAGTTTATGAAAAAAATGAACGAACAGGAAAACATGCATTTTTAAAACCAGTTGTAAATACAGATATTTGTACAGGTTGTGGGCTTTGTGAAAAAGCCTGTATTACTGAAAAACCAGCAATTTTTGTACTTCCACGAGAAGTTGCTCTTGGAAAAGCAGGAGACCACTATATTAAAGGTTGGGATGAAGAAGATGAAAAAAGAGTAAAAAATGCAACAATAGAGAAAACAAAAACAAATATCAATAAAAAGAATGCAATAGATTCGCTAAATAGTGATATGAAGGATTTATTAGAATGAAAAAGTATAGATTTTTAATAGCTAGAAGATTTACACAAATCTCTATTTTAGTTCTTTATAGTCTTGCAAATATATATGGAATAAATATCTTAATGGGAAATTTAAGTGCCTCATTAATTTTTGAAAAAATTCCATTAAGTGACCCTTTTGCAGTACTTCAAATGTTATTTGCAGGTGCAATATTATCTTTTGATATTTTACTAGGTGCTTTTTTAGTAGCTATATTTTACTTTATTCTTGGAGGACGAGCATTTTGTTCTTGGGTATGCCCTGTAAATATAATAACAGATTTTGCAAATTATTTAAGAAGAAAGTTTAATTTCCAACAAATTCAGAAGAATCAACCAGCATCAAGAAATATTAGATACTGGGCAGTTGCACTTACTTTGATTTTATCAATAGTTACAGGAGTAACAGCATTTGAACTTGTATCTCCTGTATCTATGGTACATAGAGGAATAATATTTGGTCTTGGATTTGGTTGGGCTACAATTTTAGTAATATTTTTGTTTGATCTATTTGTTTTAAAAAATGGTTGGTGTGGGCATATTTGTCCTCTTGGTGGATTTTATTCACTAATTGGAAGATTTAGCCTAATTAGAGTTCATCACGACCACGAAAAATGTACTGCTTGTATGAAATGTAAGGTTGTTTGTCCTGAAGTTCAAGTACTTCATATGATTACAAAATCAAGTGAGCCTGTATTACAAGAGTGTACTTCTTGTGCTAGATGTGTTGAAGTGTGCGACGATGATGCACTTAATTTTTCAATAAGAAACTATATAAAGGATAAAAAATGAAGTTAGGAAAATTAACTTTAAGTCTATTTGTAGCTGCGATAGTTACAACAATTAGCTTTGCTGCAACAAAAACTATAAAAGATGATTCTATTGGTCTTAGACAAGATACTTTATTCTCTGAAGATAAAGTTGTAAGTGATGAGACAAAATATGGGACAGATCCAGCTGGTGGAAGTACAAAAATTAAAAGAGCATTTGAAAATGCTCCACCTATGATTCCACATGATACAGAAGGAATGCTTCCTATTACAATAGATAATAACCAATGTACAGCTTGTCATGATCCAGCTGTTGCAGAATCAATGGGAGCAACTCCTATTCCAAAATCTCACTTTACAAGCTTTAGAGAAGCGGTTGCTATTGCTAAAGATGGTAATTTAGAAAGAGATGGAAAAGAAGTAGCAAATAGTAGTGATTTAAAACCTATTATTAAACCTTTAGATCATTTATCAAATGCAAGATTTAACTGTTCAGCTTGCCATGCTCCACAATCTAATAGTGTAAATGTTCCAAAAAACAACTTTGCACCAGAATTTAGAAGTAGCGATTTAAATGATAAATCAAACTTAATTGATGTTGTAACAGAAGGTGTAAAATAAAATGCAAAGAAGAGAGCTTTTTAGCTCTCTTGCAAAACCTTTTAAAACAAAAGAAAAGCAAGAAACAGCTATAAGACCACCCTATTTTAAAGATATTAATCTTTTTTTGACAAACTGTATAGAGTGTAAAACTAAAGATTGTGAAAAAGTTTGTGAAGAGAGTATTATAAAAATTCTCAATGATGGTACACCAATACTTGATTTTTCAAATTCAGGTTGTACATATTGTAATTTATGTGCAGAAGCTTGTAAAAATAAGGTTTTAGATATAGAGTATAAAAAGCAAATTGAAGCTAAAATAGATATTGATGTATTATCTTGTCTATCTTGGCAAAGTACAATGTGTTTTTCCTGTAAAGACCCTTGTTTAGATGATGCCATAAATTTTTTAGGGATGTTTCGTCCAAGTATAAATACAAATTGTACATCTTGTGGATTTTGTATAAAAGTTTGTCCAACAAATGCAATAAAGGTAAGTAGTTTATGAAATTTTTAAAATATATTTTATTTTTTGTTTTTATTTTAAATCTATATTCAAATGATATAAAAGAGTTAAATCCTAAATTCTCTTTAAAAGCTAGTGGTGGAGTTACAAACTTAGTTTTAAAGGAGAATCTTCTTCTAGCTTCAACAACTGCTAGTAGTGTTGATATTTTTGATATAGAGAAAAAAGAGTTAATAAAAAAGATTGAAATAGAGAAAATCAAAGATTTTACAAATCAAGCAATTGATAGTAAGGTTTATAGTACAGATATAATAGATAATAAAATTCTAATTTTATCTCAAGGTCAAAGTGGAGGAAGAGATATTTTTATCTATGAAAATGAAAAATTAGAAAATATCATAAGCCATAAAGATAGACTTTTTATAGCTTATGCAAAGTTTTTAGATAGCCAAAATATAATCTATGCACTTTTATCGAATCAAATTTATATATATAATATAAAAGAGAAGAGAATTTTAAATGAGTTACAAATTTCTCAATCCTCTTTTTCTCACTTTGTTTTAAATGAAAAGAAAGATACTCTTTTTGTTGCAGATGAGAGTGGAATAATTTCACAAATTGATATTAAAACCTTTAAAAAAACAAAAACTTTTAAAGGACAAAATGTTGATAGAGTTTTTCAAGTTGATGTAAAAAAAGATAGATTACTAACAGCTGGACAAGATAGAAGGGTTGCTATTTACAATTTTGGTTTTTCTAAACCTTACTATTTAAGTACAAATTTTTTAATATATACAGGAGCTTTAAGTCCTAGCTCAAACAAAGCAGCTTTCTGTTTTGATGAACAAAATAGTGTTGCTGTCTTTGATACAAATTCAAAAGAGATTTTATATAAACTTATAAACAATAAAGCAATTTTGACAAATATTTTATTCTTAAATGAAGATGAACTTTTTGTCGCAAGTGATGACGAACATATAAACTTTTATAATTTAAAGGAGTAAAAAAATGAATATTTCAAGTATAGTTGTACAAACTCTACCAAAGTATCTTGATAGTGTTATAGAAAATCTAAAAAAATCTGGTGTTTGTGATTATCATATGCATGATGAAAAAGGAAGAATAATTATTACTATTGAAGGTGAAAATGTAGAAGAGGAGCTAAAAAAACTAAAAGTTATTGAAGCAATTCCATACATTGGTAGTGCAGATATGCAGATGAGTTATAGCGAAGAGGAGTTAGCTAGCCACATGCAAGTATTAGAAAATTCTGATGCTGTTCCAAAAGTTTTAAATGATAAAGATGTAAGAGTTGAAGATATTGTTTATCATGGTGATTTAAAAAGAAAAGATTTAATAGGTTTCGCAAAACAGTTTGATGAAACAGGAAAATAATATGCAATTTAATAGTGGTAATTTTTTAATAGAGACTATTGTACCAATAGATGAACTTATAGTTTCAAGAACCGATTTAAAAGGAATAATTACTTATGCAAATGAAACTTTTGCAGAAATTTCAGGTTATAGTATTGATGAACTTATAGGAAAATCACATAATATTGTAAGACATCCTGATATGCCAAAATCTATTTTCAAAGAGCTTTGGGAAGATTTACAAACAAAAGGGAAATGGAGTGGTTTTGTAAAAAATCTTAGAAAAGATAGTGGATTTTATTGGGTTTATGCTGAAATCTCAGGTGTTTTAAAAGATGGGAAAATTGTAGAGTATAAATCAATTAGAACACCAATATCTTTTGAAGAAAAAAAGAAATTTCAGCTTTTTTATGATGAGTTAAAAATTAAAAATAATGAAAAAATAAGGAAAGTTAGCTATGAATAACAACCTAAGACTAAGCTTTTGATGATATAATATCCGAATTTTAAAAATAAAATAAGGAAAAAAATGTCTAATCTTATTAAATCAGAAAATCTTCTTAAACTAATTACAGAAAATCTTCCTGATTTATTATGGATTAAAGATTTAAATAGAAATTATATCTATGCAAATGATGCTACTTGCAAAATGTTTTTAAATGCTCTTCCAGAAGATGCTATTGGGAAAAATGACCTATATTTTGTACAAAAAGAGAGAGATAGATTTTCAAATAGTCCAAATTGGCATACTTTTGGAGAAAATTGTCAAGAATCTGATTTAGAAGTTTTAGAAAAGCTTGAAGCAATTACAGTAAAAGAGTGTGGAACAATAAGAGGTGTTTTAAGACACTTTGAAATAAACAAAGCCCCTTTTTATAATGAAGAAGGTAAAGTAATCGGGATTATTGGGATTGCTAGAGATATAACTTCTCAAGCAATTTTAGAAGAAGAAAACTACAAATTAACATATTATGATTTACTTACAAAATTACCAAATAGACAAAAAATACTTTTAGATATTTTAAAAACCAATCCAAAAGCTTGTATGATTTTTAATATAGATGGATTTAGAGAGGTAAATGACTTTTTTGGAATTTATAATGCAGATAAAATTCTTCAAGAAGTAGCTAATAGATTTTTTTCAAATAGATTAAAAGCTTATAGAGTTGGTGGAGATGAATTTGCAATTACTTATTATGATAATTTTTCTTATGATGAATTAAAAGAAAAAGCTTTCCAAATTTTATCTATACTTGAAAATGAAGAGTATTTAATAGAAGATAAAACTATATCTTTAGGTTTTTCTGTTGGAATAGCAAAAGCAAGTAATAGACTTCTTTCAAAAGCTGATATTGCTGTAAGTATGGCAAAAAATTCACATGAAACAGTATTTATTTATAATGAAGATGAGAAGATTGAAGAGAAATATAAAGATAATATAAATATGGCTTATGAGATAAAAAAAGCTCTTGCAGAAGATAGAATTATCTGTTTTTATCAACCAATTGTGAATGTAAATGATAGTGAAATCTTAGCTTATGAAACTCTTGTAAGACTAAAAGACTCAAATGGAAATATAATTTCCCCTTTTAAATTCTTAAATTTCTCAAAAAAGATAAAGTTATATCATAAAATCTCACAAAGAGTTATTTTAAATGCCTGTAATACTTTTAAAAGAAAAAGAGATTTTTTCTCTATAAATTTATCTATTGATGATATAAAAAATAAAGAGACAGTTGATTTTATAATTAAAACTTTAAAAAAAACAAGAACTGCTTCAAGAGTTACTTTTGAAATTTTAGAATCAGAAGGAATTGAAAACTATGATGAAGTTTTAGATTTTATAAATAAAGTAAAACTTATTGGAGCAAAAATAGCAATAGATGATTTTGGAAGTGGATATTCAAATTTTGAACACCTTTTAAAATTAAATGTTGATTATATAAAAATTGATGGCTCTTTAATAAAAAATATAACTTCAAATGAAAAACAAAAAATTATTATTGAGACAATCTCAAGCTTTGCAAAAAAGATAGGAATAAAAACTGTTGCTGAATTTGTTGAAACTCAAGAGATTTTTAACCACTTAAAAGAGTTAGAAATAGATTTTGCACAAGGTTATTATATAGGTAAACCTAAACAGTTATGACAAAATTAATAGGTATTATTTTTTTACTCTTCTCTTTTTTTTCTAACTCTTACTCTGATGATATTTATAAAGCCTTTGCAGTTGCAATATATGATGAAAATAAAATGGGTGAGAATATTCAGCATAAAACAACTACTCAAAATGATTATAATGGTATTTGTTATGTAAAGATAGCGATTTTTGGGAAAATATCAAATAACTCAAAAATTGAAGTAAATATAGGAAACTCTATAGGGAACTTTCAAGAAAAAATCCCTATAACAAATAATAAAAATATTGTGATAGGTTATGAATATAGTTTTAAATTCTATACTGTAACAAAGGGTCATATTGAAGTAAAAGTAGATAATAAACTTTATGATTCTAAAGTTTTTGTAAAATAATTTTTACTAAATTCCAAATTTTATTTATAAACATAGCAATAAAATAGCATTTTTTAAGTTTCAAAATTGTATTATTTCAACGATCAAGAGATTTTACCTTTTACACTTATCTCTCCTTAGTAAAAAATGTTTCATTTTTTGGGTAAAATCTCTGTCAAAAAGGTCGTTCTCTCCAATTGGGTTTTATATTGTATTTTTTTTAATATTTTTTTAATAAAACTCAATAAAAAAAGGGAAAGTTTAAAACTTTCCCTTTTTTTTATATCTCTAAAATTTTATTTTATTTTAAATATGGTTTTAATACCTCTGGAATAGTAACACTTCCATCTTCATTTTGATAATTTTCCATAATAGCTAACAGTGTTCTTCCAACAGCTAAACTAGAACCATTTAAAGTATGAACAAAAATATTTTTCTTATCATCTTTATATCTTATTTTTGCTCTTCTTGCTTGAAAATCTCTTGTATTTGAAATAGATGAAATCTCTCTATACTTATTTTGACCTGGTAACCAAACCTCTAAATCTATTGTAACTGCTGCACTAAATCCTAAATCTCCTGTACAAAGTTGTACTTTTTGATGACAAAGCCCTAAAGAGCTTAATAAATCACTAGCAGTTTGAACCATCTTTTCAAATACCTCATCAGATTGTTCAGCAGATGTAATAGCAACCATTTCAACCTTATCAAACTGGTGTTGTCTTATAAGTCCTCTTGTATCTCGCCCTGCACTTCCTGCTTCTTTTCTAAAACAAGGTGTATATGATGTAAGAAGTAAAGGTAGCTCATTTTTAGATAAAATCTCATCATTATAAAGATTTGTAAGACTAACTTCTGCTGTTGGAATAAGATATAAATCTTCACCCTCTATTTTAAATAAATCATCAGCAAATTTTGGAAGTTGCCCTGTTCCTAAAAGTGAATTTGAGTTTGCCATAAATGGTACATACCACTCATTAAATCCTCTTTCTCTATTAAAATCAAGCATATAATTTATTAAAGCTCTCTCTAATCTTGCTCCATCGCCTTTAAGTGCTGTAAATCTTGATTTTGCAAGCTTTACTCCTCTTTCAAAATCTAGCCAATCACAAGATAAATCCCAATGCTCTTTAGGAGTAAAAGAGAAAGTTGGTTTAGTACCAACTACTTCCAAAACTACATTTTCATTCTCATCAGCTCCAAAAGGAACACCCTCATCTGGTAGATTTGGAACTCCTAAAACAATATTTGAAAGTTGCTCTTCTAGGTTTCTAACCTCATCTTCAAATTCTTGTTTTTTAGTTTTTAAACTATTAATTTTTTCTTGAAGCTCACTAGTATCAAGATTCTCTTTTTTATATCTAGGAAACTCTTTAGTTAACAAATTTTGTTCAGCTGTTACTTCTTCCATAATTTGTCTTTTTTGTTTTGTTGTTAAAGCTAAAGTTTTAAGATTTTCTAAAACTTCATTTGAAACTCCTTTTTTTTGTAAAGAAAGGCTAGTTTTTTCAAACTCATTTTGTAGTAATTTTATATCTATCATATTAACTCTTTATATAATTTTTGGCGATTATATCCAAAAAACAAACCATTTAGGCTGAAATAAATCTCTACAATTAATATGCAACTAAGTTGCATTTTATTAGAATTCATTTTTGCAACTTAGTTGCAATAATTATATATTATAAAAGGAACATAATGAAAACAAATAATATTAAGCTTATAAAACTATCTTTAATATTAGCCCCATCTTTAATATTTGCTCAAACAATTACTCTTGATGAAATTAGTGTAAAAGAGAAAAAAGAGACAAATACAAATACAGTAAATATTGATTTACAAAAAGTAGAACAACACCAAGAAAACTCTCTTACAGAGATGTTAAAAAACAACTCTTCAATAGAGATTGGTGGTGGTGCAAAAAATGCACAAAGGATATATTTAAGAGGTATTGAAAGCTCAAACCTAAATATTTCACTCGATGGAGCAAAGCAAGGGAAAAATATGTTTCAACATAGAGGAAATGAATTAGGGGTTAGTCCTGAATTACTAAAAGTTGTAGATATCAAAACATCTACTGACGCTTCAAAGAGTGGAGCTTTGGGTGGAAGTATAAATATGACTACAAAAGATGCACAAGATTTTGTTAAAAATGGAAAAAATCATGGGACAGTTTTTAAAGCTGGTTATAATACAAATGCTGAACAAAAACTAGGAAATGCAACTGCATATTCAGTTTTTAATGAAAATTTAGGAGCATATGTAAGTATTGGTGGAGTAAATAGTGAGAATTACGAAAATGGAGCAGGAGATAAAGTTTTAGCAACTGGATATAAAGATAGAGATTATCTATTTAAACTAAGTTTATTAGATACAAAAAACAATGATTTAAGAGCAACTATTAGTCAAAATGAAAACAATGGAATATATCAGTGGGGACAAGCTGGAAGTGATGTTGGATTAAATACTGACCCATCAAAACTTGAAAAGATAGTAATGACAACAACAAACTATGCTTTAAATCACAACTACAATCCAAATGATTTACTAAACTTAGAAACAAATCTAAACTTTAGTGAAGTAAAAATTGATAGAAAAACACAAAATAAAGATTATAAAAATGATACTTTTGGTTTAAAAGTACAAAATCATTTTGATTTTGATGTATCTTCTTGGGAAAACAAAATTTCTCTTGGAGTTGATTATTCAAAAGAATATGGAAAAGGAAGTTTTGACCCACATAATTTGGATAAAGCAATTACAAAATATTCCGATGTAAACTCAAAAAATCAGGCTATATTTTTACAAGGTAGAACAAAAATTTCTGATTTAGGGATTGATTATGGATTAAGATTTGATGATTACAGTTTTGAAACTGGATTTGGAAAAGCAACAGGAGATACATTTTCACCAAATATCGGACTTGATTATGCTATCACAGATAACTCTTTAATTTATGCAAACTACGGACAAGCAAGTAGAATGGGTGGAATTATACCATTTACTTGGATGACAAATATCAAAAAAGATACACAATATTCATCAAAACTTGATCCTGAAAAATCAAAAAGATATGAAGCTGGATACAAATATGAAAAAAGAGATACATTATTAAATGATGATTATTTAAGTTTCAATGCAAATGTATTTAAAACTAAAATTAAAGATGTAATAATAGCAAAAGCTACAAATGGTGGAAGTGGAGAAGGTGGAAGAACTTTGGTTGATATTTTCAATGCTTCAAATGAGTTTGAATCAAAAGGTTATGAATTGAAATTATCTTATGCTTATGATATTTTTCAAACTGCTTTAGGATTTACAAAAGTTAAAACAAATACTATAAATGATGATTCTGGTATTGTACCTGGAGTTGATGAGTCTATAACTCTAAGAAGAATTGGAGCTTATGATAGTGATAAATTTGTTTGGAATGTTGGAATTGAACCTATGAAAAACTTAGTTTTTGATTATACTTTAAATGCTGTTGGTGGAATAGATAATCCTGTTGTAAGAGGTGGTTATACAACACATGATGTTAATATGAAATATGATATAAATTCTGATTGGACTATATTTTTAGCTGTTAATAACTTAACAAATAAAGATTATGGAAAACATACAACTTTAGATAGAAATGGCGAATATAGACACGAAATGGGAAGAGATTATAGATTTGCTCTAAAATATGAGTTTTAATTTATTATAAATAAGGTCTAACCTTATTTATAAACTCTAAATCTACCATTTAAACTAAAAAATTGTATAGTTCAATCTTAAACAAATGAGTACAAGTTTAGGTTTTAACAAAGACTTGGCTTAAAAAATCACACAAATAAAAGTATTGAAGATATTAGTAAGTATAATAATTGTATAGTTCAATCTTAAACAAATGAGTACAAGTTTAGGTTTTAACAAAGACTTGGCTTAAAAAATCACACAAATAAAAGTATTGAAGATATTAGTAAGTATAATAAAAGAACATATATCTTATATTTTAAACTCATTTTTGAAGGATTAATATGAAAAAGAAAATAATTATAACCTTAGCCATTTTAATATTTGTTTTAATATCATGGAAAATATATAATGAGTTCTTTATAAATAAAGAAAGTCAAACAAAATATTATGGAAACATTGATAAAAGAACTGTAAAATTGGGCTTTAGATTTACAGGTAAAATAGAAGATATAAAAAAAGATGAAGGGCAAAATGTATCAAAAGATGAAATTTTAGTAACTTTAGAAAATCAAAATTTAAAAGAGCAATTAAAAGAACTTGAGGCAAAGTTAGAGTCTTCAAATTTTGAATTACAAAAGTTAAAAACTGGTTTTAGAAAGGAAGAGATTTCTCAAGCAAAAGCCAATTTTGAAGAAGCAAAAATGAGTCTAGCAAAAACAACTGATACATATACAAGACAAAAAGAGTTATATAAAACAAAATCTGTTTCAGAACAAAGTTTTATACTTTCTGAACTCAGTTATAAACAATCCTTTGCTACTTTAGAAAAAGCAAAAGCTAATTATGAACTACTAAAAAATGGTTATAGAATTGAAGATGTACAAATACAAGAATCAAATATCAAAGTTTTAGAAGCACAAATAGAGAAACTAAAAGTTGATTTAAAAGATACAATAATTACCTCTCCTGTTAATGGTACAATTCTTTCAAGATATAAAGAAATTGGTTCAATTACAAATCCAAGTGAAACTGTTTTAGAAATAGCAAAAAGTGATGAATTATGGGTTAGAGCCTATATTGATGAGAAGAGATTAGGAGATATAAAAACTGGACTTGAAATATTGGTTTTTAGTGATTCAAGAAAAGAGCCATATAATGGATATATTTCTTTCATTTCACCTATAGCTGAGTTCACTCCAAAAAATATAGAGACTCAAGAGTTAAGAGCAGATTTGGTTTATAGTTTTAGAGTGATTATAAAAAACTTTGATGATAAACTAAAACAAGGAATGCCTGTAACTTTAGAAGTAGCAAAATAAAATGCAAATAATAAAAGCTTTAAAACTTGAAAAAAACTTTATCAATAATAAAGCTATAAAAAGTATAGATTTTTCAATCTCTAGTGGGAAAATCACAGGTCTTGTAGGACCTGATGGAGCAGGAAAAACTACCCTTATTAGAATGCTTACAGGTTTATTAAAACCTAGCTTTGGAAAACTTGAAGTTTTGGGTTATCAAATGCCAAACACAACAAGTGAATTTTTACAACAAATAGGATATATGCCACAAAAATTTGGTTTATATGAAGATTTAAGTATCTATGAAAACCTTAGTCTTTATGGAAATTTACAAGGTGTTGAGAACTTACAAGAGAGAATAGATGAACTTTTGGAATTTACTTCACTAAAACCTTTTAAAGATAGATTAACAGGAAAGCTCTCTGGCGGAATGAAACAAAAAGTTGGACTTGCTTGTGCTTTGATAAAAAAGCCAAAACTTCTTTTACTTGATGAACCAGGTGTTGGAGTTGATCCTATTTCTAGAATAGATTTATGGAAAATGGTACAAGAGTTATTAAAAGATGATATTGCAGTAGTTTGGAGCACCTCTTATCTTGATGAAGCTGATATGTGTGATGAAGTTATCTTACTAAATGAAGGAGATTGTCTATATCAAGGAACTCCAAAAGAGTTTAGACAAAATATGAAGAATAGAGTTTTTTTAGTAAGTGGAGAGTTTTATAAAAAAAGAGATGCTCTTACAAAAATATTGGAACAAAAAGAGGTATTAGATGCCGTTTTAGTTGGTGCAAAAATAAGAGTAAATCTTCTTAAAAATGAGTTTTTACCAAAAGAGATTATCCAAACTTTAGGAAATAGTATAAAAATAGAAGAGGTTGAACCAATATTTGAAGACTCTTTTGTTGATATTTTAAATGTAAAAACAAAACCCTACTCAAAACTTGTGGAGAATATGAAATTTCAGGAAAAATCAGAGAAAAAGTTAATCGAAGCAAAAAATTTAACTAAAAAGTTTGGTGATTTTATAGCAACAGACAATATAGATTTTGAGATAGGAAATGGTGAAATATTTGGATTTTTAGGACCAAATGGTGCTGGGAAATCTACAACTTTTAAGATGCTTTGTGGACTTTTAACTCCAACTTTTGGAACAGCAAAAGTTTTGGGCGAAGATTTATATAAATCAAAATCAACTATACGAACTTCTATTGGATATATGGCTCAAAAGTTCTCATTATATGGAAATTTATCAATAAAAGATAATTTAGAGTTTTTTGCAGGAGTTTATGGAATAGAAAAAGAGTTACGAGATAAAAAAATAAAAGAGATTATAGAGATATTTGATTTTAAAAACTATCTAAAAATGAATGCACAAATTTTACCTCTTGGTATAAAACAAAGACTTGCCCTAGCTTGTTCAGTAATTCACGAACCAAAAGTTCTATTTTTAGATGAACCAACCTCTGGAGTTGATCCAATAACTAGAAAAGAGTTTTGGACACACATAAATAGTTTGGTAAAAAAAGGAGTTTCTATTATGGTAACTACTCACTTTATGGATGAAGCTGAATATTGTGACAAAATAATGCTAATTTATAAGGGTAAAAATATAGCAAGTGGAACTCCAGACGAGTTAAAAGCACTTGTAGGGGAGAATGCCTCAATGCAAGATGCATTTATAACTTTAGTTACAAAATATGATAAAGAAGATATAAAATGAATTTTAGAAGATTAAAAAGCCTTCTATTAAAAGAGACTTTACAAATTTTTAGAGATCCAAGTTCAATTCTAATAGCATTTATTTTACCTTTAATTTTACTTTTTTTAATGGGTTATGCTGTTAGTCTTGATGCAAATAAAATCCCCATATCAATAGTTTCAAAAAGTGAAAATCAAGCTTCAAATACTTTAATAAACTCTTTTGTTGTTTCAAAATATTTTGATGTAAATTTAAGTAAAAATAAAGATTTTGAAATAGAAGCTATGCAAAAAGGAGAGATAAAAGCCATTTTAAGTATAGAGAATGATTTTGGAATTGATGAAAAATATAATATCCAAGTAATTACAGATGGAACAGAGCCAAATAGTGCAGGACTTATACAAAATTATGCAAATGGAGTAGTAAAACTTTGGGCAAAAAAGAATAATATTGTACAAGATGATGCTATAAAAGTAGTTTCAAGATATTGGTTTAATCCACCAATTTTAAGTAGATATTTTTTAATCCCTGGTTCAATCGCTATTGTGATGACTTTAATTGGTATTTTATTAACAGCTTTAATTGTTGCTAGAGAGTGGGAAAGAGGAACTATGGAAGCTATTATGGCAACTCCAGCAACAATTTCTGAAATTATTTTAGGGAAAATTATCCCCTATTTTGCTCTTGGAATGCTCTCTATGCTTTTATGTTTTGTTGTAGCATATTTTTGGTATGAGATACCATTTATTGGAAGCTTTTTTATGCTTATAGTTATAAGTTCAATATATTTAATCTCCTCTTTGATGATAGGATTAACTATTTCAACTTTAGCTAAAAACCAATTTGTAGCAGCTCAAATCTCTCTAATTGCAGGGTTTTTACCCTCTTTTTTACTTTCTGGTTTTCTATTTGAAATAGATAATATGCCTCAATGGTTACAAATTGTTACTTTGATTGTCCCTGCTAGATATTTTGTTGAGTCCCTACAAACAATATTTTTAGTGGGAAATATCTATGAAATATTTATCGTAGATATCTTTGCTATGCTTGTTGTAAGTACGATATTTTTTATTATAGTTCTTAAAAAACTTAAAAAGGATTTATAGTGTTCAAAAGATTATTAGCTCTAATAAAAAAAGAGTTTTTATCTATAAAAAATGATAAAAAAAGCTTAATTGTCGTTGTAATTCCACCTATTTTTCAAGTTTTGATATTCTCTTTTGCTGCAACTTTAGAAGTTAAAAATATAGATTTAATAATCTTAAATCAAGATAGTAGCAAAACTAGTCAAGAGCTAGTTCGAAATTTTGAAGGTTCAACTAGAATAAAATCTCTTACTTTTGTGAAAAGTTATGAAGAGGGAAAAGAGCTAATCAATACTCAAAAAGCTATCGCATTTATAGTTATCCCCAATGATTTTGTAAAAAATCTTCAACAACAAAATGCAAATATTCAACTAATTTTAGACGGAAGAAAATCAAATACAGCTCAAGTGGTAGAGGGTTATATAAATCAAATTATCCTAAACTACTTTAAAAAAGAGGAGCATTTTTCTAAAATTAATATCATTCCACGAACTTTTTATAACCCAAATTTAGATAATTTTTGGTGGATAATTCCAAGTCTATTTGGCTCAATTACTATGGTTGTTGCTATGCTTTTAACATCTTTATCAATAGCAAGAGAACGAGAGCTAGGTACTTTTGAACAGATTTTAGTATCTCCTCTAAACTCATTTGAAATACTTTTAGGAAAACTCTTACCAGCACTATTTATAAGTATTTTAGAATCAACACTTATACTATTTTTTGCTATTTTTATTTTTGGTATTCCTTTTAATGGCTCTTTTGGACTTTTGTATCTAAGTGTTTTTGTATTTTTATTTTCTATGTCGGGAGTTGGACTTTTTATCTCTGCTATTTCAAAAACCCAACAACAAGCTATTTTAGGAAGTTTTGTAGTATTACTTCCATCTTTTATGCTTTCAGGTTTTGCAACTCCTATTTCAAATATGCCAAGTTGGTTGCAACCATTTACAGATTTTATTCCTTTAAAATATTATTTGGAGTTAATAAAAGGGATATTTCTAAAAGATATTAGTTTTAGTATAGCTTTTACAAGTTTAGTTCCAATGTTTTTACTTGGTGTTGTATCTTTAGCTATTACTATCCTCTTTTTTAATAATAAAAGAGGATAGTTACAATCCTACCACTCAAACTGAAAAGTTGTATGAACTATTTTAAATTTCTCTTTTAAATTATGATTTATTCGATTTAAAATCTCTTCATAATTTTGTAAATCTTTTTTGTCTATTTTTACATGAGCTGTCATATTATACATATCTTGAGTAATCTCCCAAATATGAATATCATGTAACTCTAAAACTTTTTCATTTTTTTCAATATATTCTTGAACCTCTTTTACATCAACAGGTGAGCTTTCAAGTAGAGTATTTGTAGAGTTTTTAAGTATATCTATAGCCCATTTTAAAATTACAAGAGAGACTAAAACTGCTAAAATAATATCTATAAAATACCAAGAAGTATAGTAAATTACAATATAACCTACAATAATTGCAACCGAAGATAAAGCATCACTTAACATATGAATAAATGCTGATTTTAAATTTATATTATCTTTATCCCCTTGCATTAAAATAATACCTGTAATAATATTTACAATAAGCCCAATTATTGCAACAATCATTGCCATTTTTATATCAATAACTTGAGGATTTAAAAATCTTTCAACTGCTTCATAAACTATCCAAATTATTGATAAAATAATAGTTATTCCATTTATAAAAGCAGCTAAAACTTCAATTCTATAATAGCCAAAAGTTTTAGAAATCGGTGCAACCTTACTTGCTATTATTATTGCAACAAGTGAAACAATCAAAGCAAAAGAGTGTGTAAACATATGAATTGCATCTGAAATAAGAGCTAATGAGTTTGATAAAAATCCATAAAAGAACTCTACAAACATAGTTATCATTGTTATTGATAAAGCCCATTTTAAAACTTTTTTATCTGCACTTCTATGATCATGAGTATGTCCACATACTCCATGCTCATGACCACAACTAACGGTATGATTATGAGAGTGTATATGCTCTTCTTTTTTTGTACTAAATACAAATTTTTGCTTTGAAGAATTATTTACAAAATTATGTTTATGCTCTTTATCATAGTTGTGATGATGATTATCTTCTTTACCTTTACCTAAAAATGGTTTATGATCATTTAATCCAAAATTACAATTTGCCATTTTATCCCCTTTATTTTCCATATACTTTTATAATCTCTAAAAGATTATCTATTTGTGCTTCTGCATCAGCAGAACTTCCATTTTTAATATTTTCTATCATATGCCCTTTTGCAAAGTGTTCTATGTATGAGTTTATCATTCCATTTACTGCACCTTTAATTGCTGTTAATTGCCTAATAATCTCATAAGGGTCATCTTCTAATTTTAAGTTTTCATCATTAAATCTATTTTTTAGTGAATGAACTTGCCCATGAATTCTATTTATTCTATTTTGTAATTTTTTTCGTTCTACATCACAACAATATGCCATTCTTTTATCCTTTAAAATATTCAATATACTATATAGGGGTATAGTATAATAGAAAAGCTTAAAAAAAATTAACTTTTTATATTACAAGTGAAAATATTTAAATAAAAATTTTAAAAGTAATACTTTCTTGTTTTCATAACATCTTTTGGTAAAACTTTAAAAAATTGAAAAAAAGCATTAGTAAAGCTTTGTTGATACTTATATCCAACAAAGGTTGAAATCTCTTTAATAGAAAATTCACTAGTTTCTAAAAGTTGTTTTGCATGAATCATTTTATGTTCAAGTATCATATTTCCTGGAGTTGTATTAAATATTTTTTTAAATCCAAATTTTAGTTTAAACTCATTTAATGCAACTTTTCTAGCTAAAGTTGCCAAATCAGGGAAATCATGAGTTAAAAGAATAATGTCTCTTGCTTTATATAAAGAGTCTATATCCTCTTTTGATAATTTAACTTTTTCACAACTACATTTATCTACACAAAAACATCTATTTATATCATTAAGTTCATTATAAATTATCTCTAAAACTTTACTTTGAATATAAATATTATGTAAATTACCATTATGAAAAGGTGAATAAAACAGCTCCTTTGCCAATTTTATATTTTTTGAATTTTCATTCTTAAATATAAAGTCTAAAGAAGATTTTATAAAATCTTCTTTTTTATAAGAAATAGCGTTCCAAATATTATCTTCTAAAAAATCATTTCTTATAACTATTCCTAAAGATCTTGCATGTTGATTTTTATCTAAGATTATTGTGCTATCACAATCACTTAAATATCTTATATAAGTATCATTTTTTTTAAAGCTGGCTGTTTTTTTAAGAATATTATCTTTATATTTAATTTTTCCATCTATACAAAGATTTATTGTAAGACCTTCTATTTTTGAGATTTGAGAAATAGCTATATTTTCATTTGATAAAGTCTGTGTTTTAAAAAGTAAAATATCATTAGTTATTATCTCTTTTTCACAAATTATTTGTCCAATATTTTTTGGAAAAATAATAGAACAATCTTTTCTAGAAGATAAATTCATAAACTCATTTAGATTATCCATAGTGAAGTTATAAGACATTTAAAACCTTAATCATAAAAAATAATACTTATATATTAAATTTTTACTTGAAGTTGATATTAGTTATTATTATAATATGTACTTATTTAAATATAGATAAAAGGAAAAAAAGTGTTAAAAAATAAAATTTTTGTCTCTTTATTTGTAAGTTCATTACTTATTGCAAATGAAAACCAAACAATTAAACTTGATGATATAACAGTAAGTGCAAATAAAATGGAAGAAAATATTCAAGATGTTCCTCAAAGTATTACTGTGATTACTCAAGAAGATATAGAGCAAAAAGGAATTAAAAATATCTCTGATATAGCAAAAGAAGTTCCAAATATGAATTTATTAAATGCCACAAATGGAGCTATGGTTTCATTTAGAGGATTAAATACTTCTGTGTTTACAAATAATAATCCAGTTGTTATTTATGTAGATGGAGTTCCATATTATGATAGATATGATTATAATCCTAGCTTAGCAGATGTAGAACAAATAGAAGTTCTAAGAGGACCACAAGGAACACTTTATGGGAAAGATGCAATAGGAGCTGTTGTAAATATAGTTACAAAAGCCCCTAAAAATGAGTGGCATGGAACACTTGGAGCAGAGTATGGAAATGACAATACTTTAAATACAAAACTAAATACAAGTGGAGCAATAATAGATAATAAACTATTTGCTGGAATAAATGGCTCTTTTAATCATACTGATGGTTGGATAGAAAATCACTATCCAGGTATGAATAAACATGCCAATGAAAAAAATGATAGAAAAACAAGTGGATTTTTATTATATAAACCAACAGATAACCTATCTGCAAAACTAACAGTTGCAGATAACTATCAAAAAAAATATTTTATGGATGGATTTAGTTCAGACCCAAGTCTTGATATAAATAGTTTAAAACGAAAAGATGCCAAAAATGCAAACTTTGATATACCTGCTTGGGATAAAACAAAGGTAAAATCACAAGCTTTAAATCTATCTTATGAACTTGAAAAAATAAAAATTGATTCAACAACAACTCATAAAAAAACAGACTATGATTCAGAATTTGATACAGATAATAGAGCAAATACTGCAAGTGATGGATTAAAACAATTTAATTATACAGAACTTGATACTTACTCTCAAGAACTTAAGATTTCAAGTAAAAATCAAGATATAAAATGGGTAACTGGACTATATTTTGATAAAGAAGATAGAAAACAAGGTCCTTATGGTGCAGAACAACTCTATTTTGGAGCTGTTTATATAGGAGATGCTTATTCAGATTCAAATAGTAAAACACAAGCTATTTTTGGACAAACTATGATTCCATTAGGAGAAAATTTTGAATTAACTTTAGGTGGAAGATACCAAAAAATCAAAAAAGAGATAGATGTAATAGCTAAATCAAGCTGGGCAGGTATGCCAATGCCTGATGTACCATATAATGCTGAAAAAACTTGGAATACTTTTTTACCCAAAGCTGCTCTTTCATATAAAATCAATGATAACTTAACAACTTATGTTTCAATTTCAAAAGGTTATATGCCAGGAGGATTTAACTATTATCCTTCAACTTCAAAAGAACAAGACAATACTTTTGAACCACAAAAATCAGTAAATTATGAAGTTGGAACAAAATATATAGGAGATGATTTTTCTTTAAATACAAGTATTTTTAGAATGAATATAGAAGATATTCATGTTTATAAACAGCTTATGGGAGGAACTGTATTTGCTACTAGTAATGCTAAAAAAGCTCATTCTCAAGGTATAGAAGTTGATGGTACATACTTTTTAACTGATAATTTAACTATTTTTGGAGCAGTTGGATTAATCCAAGCAAAATATGACGATTATGATAATGGAACTAGAAAATATGATGGAGAAAAGATAGAAAATACTCCTTCTTACACAGCAAATTTAGGGATTTCATATTTAGCAAATAATGGAATCTATGGAAGATTAGATTTTAATGCAAAAGGGAAAACAAGTTATCTTGATGGAGCAAATAATGATAGATTAATTAGAGCAGATGGAGGAATAGTTTCAAATGCAAAAATTGGTTATAAATTCAAAGATTGGGATATTTATAGTTATATAAATAATATTACAAATGAAGATTATGTAACTTCATATATGTCAAAAGCTGGCTCTTCTTGGGTTGGATTTAATGATCCAAGACAGTTTGGAATTGGAGCAATTTATAAATTTTAATACTTATTAAATAAAAAATAATTCTTTTAAAGCAAAGTAGATAAATATCTACTTTACTTTCTATCTTAAAAATTTTATAGGAATTTTATCATGAAAAAAGAAAAACAAAAACGGGGACTTTGGGCTATTATATCACCTGTTAAATTTAAAATTCGAATAGCTATGTTAATGTCAAGCATTGGAGCAATAAGTTTAATTTTAAGCTTATTGCTTTTATCATTTGCATTAACTCATATTTTACTAAATACGCCTTTAGTTATATTTGGAGTTGAATTAGATTTGTTTAATACTATACTTTTATTAGCAACTTTAACTATCCTTGCCTTTTTAGCAAGATTGGGTAGTTTTATGGTCTCTCATTTAGGTGCTTTTCATTTAGAGCAAATATTACGAACAAAACTATCACAACATTTAGCAACTGTTCCTTTAGGATATATTATTTCAAATGGTTCAGGAGCTTTAAAAAAAGTAGTTCAAGATGATGTAAAAACTCTACATGCTTTTGTTGCAGATAGTACTCCTATGATTGCAAAAAGTATAATCGCACCAATTACTACTTTAATTATACTTTTAATTATTGATTATAGATTTGCTATTGCAACACTTAGTGTATTTATTCTAGGTTGGATTACTATGTCATTTGCCTTGAAAGATTCAAAAGTTTTAAGACAAAAGTATGAACAAAGCCAATCAGATATAAATAAGGCTGTTATTGAATTTGCACAAGCTATGCCTGTTGTAAGAACTTTTGATGATGGAACAACTTCATTTAAAAGATATAATGATGCTTTAATTGACTATAAAAACAATCTACATCATTGGATGAATGTAAGTGCTTTTAGTGCAAAACTTGGAATGATTATTCTAAGTCCGCTCCCTACTTTAATAGCTGTTCTAATCACAGGAATTATTCTTTTAAATTTTAATTCACTTGAACTATTTGCTTTTATTAGTGCTTTGTTTTTAAGTACAGGAATGGCAGATGCTATGATGCCACTTATGTGGATAAATAATCATATTAAAAAATCTCAAACTTCTGCACTTAAAATTCAAGAAGTTTTAGAAGTTAAATCTCTTGAAATATCAAAAGAGCCTAAAGATGTAAAAAACTTTGATATAGAGTTTGAAAATGTATCTTTTAAATATGACAATGTAGATAATTATACTTTAAAAGATATAAGTTTTAAAGTAAATCAAGGAAATGTAACAGCACTTGTTGGTCCTAGTGGTGCTGGGAAAAGTACTGTTGCTAAACTTATTCCTAGATTTTGGGATGTAACTAGTGGTGCTATAAAAATAGATGACATTAATATAAAAGAAATTTCTAGTGAAACTTTGATGAATACTGTTTCTTTTGTTTTTCAAGATACTTTTTTATTCCAAGATACAATTTATAACAATATCAAAATGGCAAATTTAAATGCAACAGATGAAGAGATTATAAATGCTGCAAAAGCAGCTCAAATTCATGATTTTATTTTAAGTTTACCTAATGGTTATGAAACAATGGCTGGGGATAGAGGGGCAAATCTTTCTGGTGGACAAAAACAAAGAATTACAATTGCAAGAGCAATTTTAAGAAATACTCCAATCATTGTACTTGATGAAGCAACAGCTTTTGCAGATCCTGAAAATGAAGAAGAGATAGTAAAAGCTTTAGCAAATTTAACTGTAAATAAAACAGTAATTATGATAGCTCATCGTCTTTCTACTATCAAAGATTCTGATCAAATAATAGTATTTGATGAAGGAAAAATTTGTGAAATTGGAAAACATGAAGAACTTTTAAAAACAAAAAGTGTTTATAGTAATCTTTGGAGTAATTATGAAAAAGCTAGTTTATGGAATCTAGAAAAAGGAGTAGATAATGAATAAAGAAAAACACTCTTCATTTTGGGACTCTTATAAAATCACACTTGAAGTTGCAAAAGGAAAAGAGCATCTGATTAAAAAAAGCTATTTTTATTTTATTATCTCATTTGCCTTTCAAGGATTAGCTTTTGCATTTTTTTATCCTTTATTAAATACTATCTTTGCTGATAATTTCAATTTGAACGATGCCTTATTTTGGTTTGCTACTATTACAATTTTAAGTTTAGTTTCTTTTATCTTTAAGTGGAAAGCTAGTCATTTTAACTACTCTGGTGATTTAGTAGAGACTACTCATAACTTAAGAGTACGATTAGGTGAAAAAATAAAAACTATGCCTTTACAAAAACTCTATTCATATAGAACAGGTGAATTAAACTCCATATTAGCTAGTGATGTTGATTCTTCAGTTTTACATATGGGAATAATTGCAGGAATGTTTTTTGAAGTAGCAGTTGTACCAATAGTTATAATAGTTGCTACTTTTTTTATAGACCCAATACTTGCTCTTACACTTTTAATTGCAATTATTTTATCAATACCAATTTATAAATGGAGTAGAAAAGGTACAAAATGGGAGAAAAATGAAATAGCTAAAGCTAACTCTACACTTGAAGCTGATACAGTTGAATATATCCAAGGACTTCCTGTTTTAAGAGCTGTTAATCAAATAGGAAAAAATGCTCAACAACTTCAAAAATCAATTTCAAATGTAAGAAAAATTCAAAAACAAGGTCTATTTGGTTCATCTATTCCTATGGTTGTGATGAATACTTTAATTGAATTTTTGTTTTTAACTATTTTAGTAATCGGAACACTTTTTATTTTAAAAGGAGAATTAACAGTTGCTACACTATTGGCTCTTTTAGTTATTCTTTCAAGACTAAGTGAACCTTTTGCAAATTTTTTAGCAGTAGCAAGTGTATTTGACACAATGGAAGCTGGATTTAGAAATATTAAAAAATTACTTGATACAAAAGAGTTTGAAGTTATAAAACCAATACAAAAACCAAAAAATTTCAATATATCGTTTAATGATGTTTCATTTAACTACGATAGCAACAATCAAAAAGTCTTAGAAAATATCTCTTTAAATATCAAAGAGAACTCTTTAACAGCAATTGTAGGACCATCAGGAAGTGGAAAGACAACTATTACAAAACTTATAATGAGATATGATAACCCAATAAAAGGTAGTGTAAAAATAGGTGATGTAGATATAAAAAACATAGAACCACAAACTTTAATGAAAAATATCTCTGTTGTATTTCAAGATGTATATTTGTTTGATGATACTATTTTAAATAATATTCGTATGGGTAAACCAAATGCAAGTGATGAAGAAGTTTTAGAAGCTTCAAGAAAAGCTTATGCACATGAATTTATCTCAAGATTACCAAAAGGCTATGAGACAAAAGTTGGAGAAATTGGTGGAAGCTTAAGTGGAGGAGAGAGACAAAGAATAAGTATAGCAAGAGCCATACTAAAAGATTCTCCAATAGTAATATTAGATGAACCAACTAGTGCTTTAGATACACAAAGTGAAGTTGCAGTTCAAAGTGCTTTAGATGAACTAATCAAAGATAAAACTGTCATAGTAATAGCTCATAGACTCTCAACTATTTCTCATGCAAATAATATTTTGGTTATAGAAAATGGAAAATTAAAAGAGCAAGGAAGACACGAAAATTTAGTTTCATTAAAAGGTAAATACTACTCTATGTTTGAAGCTCAACAAAGAGTCAAAGAGTGGAATATAAACAATAAAGGAACTTTGTGAAAAAAAAATTAACTTGGTCACAAATGACTTTGTTGTTTAGTTTATATACTACTCAATTTTTAGGTTTAGGCTTCTTTATGGAAGCCTTTATTGGAATTTTAAGACAAAATGGAGTTTCTTTAGAAAATCTTGGCTTTATCTATATGATTGGACTTTTTTGGGTATTTAGATTTTTATGGGCACCTTTTATAGATAAAATATACTTTAAAAAGATGGGACATTATCGAGCTTGGATTATCATTTTTCAATCGTTAATGGTATTATCAATATTGACAATTTCTATTTTACATATAGATGAACATTTAACTGCCATTATTTTTTTAGTGATACTTTTTGCTTTTTTTGCAGCTTCTCAAAATATTGCTCTTGATGCCTTTGCATTTAAAATAACTTTCAAAAGAGAGCGTTCTATAATAAATGCTATTAAAACAGCTGGTGGACTTATTGGTATGGTTTTAGGTGGAGGAGTTGGACTTATACTCTATTCTAAAATTGGTTGGCACTTTACTATGTTTATTATGGCAATCGTTACAACAATATCTTTAATACAAATATTTTTTTATAGTGAATCAACGATGAAACATCAGCATTTTGTAGAAAAGATTGATTTTAAACAATTTTTTACTTTTTGGAAAACAAAAGAGATGAAACTTTGGTTTATTTTACTTTTTTTATACCCAGCTACTATTAGTTCAGCCTTTGGACTTACAACTCCACTTTTAGTTGATTTAGGTTGGGGCTTAGATAAAATAGGATTTGCAGTTCATATAGTTGGTTATGGAATAGGATTTCTAGCCTCTTTTGGTGCTTCTTATGTAATAAATAAATTTGGGAAAAAGAATATTCTAATCATTGCAGCTTTTGGACAGTTTATTGGAATATTAATGATGTTATTGTTATTTAAAAATCATAATAATGACTTTTTAGTAATGTTTGTAATAGGAGTTATATTTATGTTTTACACTCCTTCACAAGTTCTTATGACAACACTTATGATGGATTTATCCTCAAATAAAACTCCTGCTTCACAATTTGCTATTCAACATAGTATTTATATGTTTTCAGGAATATTATTTAGCTCACTATCAGTATCTATGTCAGGAATTCTAGGCTATGAAAAAATCATATTAATTTGTGCCTTAATAGGGCTTTTATCAATATATTTATCAACAAAAATAGAATATATAATAAAAAAGGGAAATTATGAAAGAGATTAAACCTTTAATGGTTATAACAATTTTATGTGTATCTTCAATGATGGCTTTTTTAGCTGTTGTTGGACCAATCATACGAAAATTAGGTTTACAAGAGTGGCATGCAGGAGTTATGGTCGCACTTGCTGGAATTGCTTGGATTTTATTATCAAGATTTTGGGGTAAAAAAAGTGATATTTATGGAAGAAAAAATATTTTACTCCTTGCAATTTTTGGCTTTTTTATCTCATATTTAATTTTAGCACTATTCGTAAATTATGCAGTAATTACTCCTCCTCTAGTTATTGTTTCACTTTTAGTTTTAATAGCAACTAGATTATTAATAGGAGTATTTTATTCAGCTGTTCCACCTGTAACAAATGCTTTAATTGCAGATAAAGTAAGTCCAGAAAAAAGAACTTCTTATATGGCAAGTATTGGGGCTTCAAATGGTTTAGGAATGATTTTAGGACCAATTGTTGGTGGAGCATTAGCTAGTTTTGGACTTGCTATTCCACTTTATGTTGCTGCTATTTTACCTTTAATTGCAGTATTTATGGTGGTTTTCTTTTTAGAAAAAGATAAAAAAATAGAAAGAACTAAAGATACTCCTTTACACTTTTTTGATAAAAGATTAAGACTTCCAATGATTGCTTCGTTTATTACTATGTTTAGTATTGTTACTTCTCAAGTGTGTTTAGGATTTTTTATCTTAGATAAATTTCAAATGAATGAAATAGATACTGCAAAAACTACTGGCTATATCTTAGCAATAATCGGAGTTGTATTTATAGCTACTCAAATTGTAGTTTCAAAACTAAAAAATGTAAAATCTATAACTTGGTTAATTTTAGGTTCAATTTTTGCAACAATAGGATATTTTTTAATAACTTTAATATCAACAAAAGTTGAATTAACTCTTGCTTTTTGTATAGGAACTATTGGTTTAGGTATGATAATGCCTGCATTTATGGCAATTACTGCAAATAGTGTAGAAGCAAATGAACAAGGTGTTGCAGCAGGAACAGTTTCATCTTCACAAGGTTTTGGAATAATTGTTGGACCTCTTTTAAGTACAGTTTTATACAAAATCTCTCCTGAGTCTCCTTTTTTGTTTGCAAGTTTTATTTTTGCTATTTTAGTTATAATTTCCGCCTTATATAAAAAAAGAGGAATTGTATGTTAGAAGTTTTAATTTTGGCATTTGCTCTATCTATGGATGCATTTGCCGTTTCTATCGGACTTGGAATAAAAAATAAACAAAGTATAAAAACTATGGCTCTAAAAGCAGGAATATTTTTTGGGATTTTTCAAGCTTTAATGCCATTTATTGGTTTTCTAGGTGGAATTGGATTAAGAGAGTATATTCAAGGATATGATAAAATCGTAGCATTTCTTTTACTTCTTGCAATTGGTGGGAAAATGTTATATGAAGCTTTTAATGAAAATATTGAAGAAGAGATAACTCAAGTAACAAATAAGATTTTATTAACTCTTGCTATTGCTACAAGTTTAGATGCAATGGCGGCTGGATATAGTTTACATCTTTTTAGTGTAAATATCTATTTATCACTATTTATTATAGGATTTACTACTTTTATTATAAGCTATATTGGTGTTTATGTAGGAAATCATGGTGGTGAAAAATATGAGAAAAAAGCTGAAATTTTAGGTGGAGTTGTTTTAATACTAATAGGATTTAAAATTTTACTTTTTTAAGATTTAACTCTAATTTTAAACTCTTATACAAACTTTGATACTCCTATTTATCATTTAAATTTATAAAAATGAAAAATATGATTAACTCTTGCTTTAGATACTTTTGATATAATTGCGCAAAAAACAGGAGAATTGATTTTGCGAATTTTATCAGGTATTCAACCTTCAGGAACTATTCATATAGGAAACTATTTTGGTATGGTAAAAAAAATGATAGAGTCACAAAATGATGGTGAACTTTTTGCATTTTTAGCATCATATCACGCTTTAACATCAGTAAAAGATAAAGAGAGTTTAGAAAAAAACTCTTATGAAGCTGCTATTAATTTTTTAGCACTTGGAATAAATCCAGAAAAATCAACTTTTTGGATACAACATGATGTAAAAGAGGTTCTTGAATTATATTGGATATTATCAAATCATACTTCTATGGGGCTTTTAGAAAGAGCTCACTCATATAAAGATAAAACTTCAAGAGGAATACAGGCAAATCATGGACTTTTTTCATATCCAGTTTTGATGGCTGCTGATATTTTACTATTTGACTCAAATATTGTTCCTGTTGGAAAAGATCAAATTCAACATGTTGAAATGACAAGAGATATTGCCATATCATTTAATCATGCTTATAATAAAGAGATTTTTACATTGCCTATTGCAAAAGTTGATGAAGTTGTAGCAACAGTTCCAGGGACTGATGGAGCAAAAATGTCAAAATCATATAACAACACTATTGATATGTTTACAACTCCTAAAATAAGAAAAAAACAAGTTATGGGAATAGTAACTGATTCAAAAGAGTTAAATGAGGTAAAAGAGTGGCAAAACTGTAATATCTATGCTATATCTAAACTATTTATGAATGAAGATGAATTAGCAAATTTAAGAACTAGATATGAAACAGCTGGTGAAGGATATGGTCACTTTAAACAAACTCTTTTAGCAAAAATCGAGGAGTATTTTGCTCCTTATGAAGATAAAAGAGAGTACTACTTAAACAATAAAAAAGAGGTTCGAGAAATCTTAGAATTTGGAGCTTCAAAAGCTAGAAAAATAGCAAAAACTAAAATGGAAATTATAAAAGACACTATTGGATTAATTTAAAATGATACTAACAATTGAAGAGATTGCAGTAAAAAATATAATCTCTATAAATATAGAAAAATCTTTAAAAGAAGCCATAATTTTAATGGCTTCTTCAAACCTTAGAAATATAGTTGTTATTGAAAATACAATAGATAAACACAAAACTTTTTATCTACTTACAATTACAGACTTAATTGATTATAAATTAAGAAATTTAGATGAAAATATTTTATTAAAAGAGTTAAATCTAACAAAGGCAAGAGTATTAAAAAGAGATGAAAATATTTTTACTGTTTTAAATGAAGTAGAAGATTCAGATAAATATATGGTTATAGTTGAAGATGATGAGTTAATAGGATTACTCTCTTATAGCGATATAATAAACAACATTGACCCAAAAATTTTGATGAAAAAACAGACTATTGCAACTTTGATTTTGCAATATAAAGCAACAACAACTTATGAAAATACAGCAACAATTCAAGCAATACAAATGATGAAAGATAATAATAGCGATTCTATTATTATGATAAATGAAGAGCATAAACCAATTGGGATTTTTACAACAAAAGATTTTATAAATTTAATTTATAAAAATTCAAATCTACAAAATCCTATTAATATGTATATGTCGAAGCCTGTTTATACTTTAAATGAATACTCAACAATTGATGAAGCAATAAATTTTATAAAAGATAAACATTTTAAAAGAATAGTTGTTACAAATGATGATGAAGAGATTACAGGTATTTTAACTCAAAAAGAGTTATTAAGAATTATTTACAATAAATGGGTTGATTTTATAAAAGAAGAGGGAAATAGAATTTCCAAAATAAATGAAGAGTTACTATCAAAAACTTCTATGTTAGAAGAGAATGCCTCTTTTGATTTTTTAACAAAACTCTATAATCGAAGAAAATTTAACTCTTTTTTAGATTATGAAATTTCAAAAGCAAATAGATATCAAGGGCAATATCTATCTATACTACTTTTAGATATTGATTATTTTAAAAAAGTAAATGATATATATGGTCACTTAGTAGGAGACTATATTTTACAAGAGGTAAGCAAAATATTAACAGTTTGTTCAAGAAATACAGATATTGTTGCTAGATGGGGTGGAGAAGAGTTTATTTTAATGCTTCCACAAACAAGTATAGATGAAGCTTTTTTAGTAGGAGAAAAGCTAAGAGCAACTATTGAAAAACATAAATTCAAAGATGTAAATCATATTACTTGTTCAATTGGAGTTAGTCAATTTCATAAAAATGAAGAGAGAGACTCTTTATTTAAAAGAGTAGATGAAGCCCTATATAAAGCAAAAAATTCTGGAAGAAATAAGGTATGTTTATAAAGAATATTTTAAAAGAGAATAGAGTAAATATTTCAAGTAAACAGATTTGGTTTTTCATAACAAGTATTACCTTTTTTGCAACTTTTTTATATATAGATTTTACTTTTACAAAAAGTAGTTACTTAAAAGAGAAAATTACAAATTTAAGAAGTACATATAATTTACAACTAAAACATCAAGAGATTATTAGTAAATTATTGCCTGAAAATATTATAAAAGATGAAAAAAGTGTTGGTTCAAATCAAACTCCAATAGCTCTTTCAAAATTGATAGAGGAGTTAAACACAAATCTTGATAAAAATTATATATTTCTTGAAAAAGAGAAGTTAAATAAAGATAGTTTAACAAAAAATGATTTACAAGATTTATCTAACTCTTTAATTTATAAATTAGAGTTAAAAAAACCTTTCTCTATTTCATCAATTAATCTATCTTCAGTTAGTACTATTTATACTTTTATACCTATAACAAATATTTATGATGATTTTATAGGATATTTAATTTCTAAAGAAAAAGACAATGGACTAAATCATCTAATAATAACTGAAATATTAAAATTTTTATTTTTATCTTTTCTTATTGTAATTGGTATTTTTATCTACATCCATCTACAAAGAAGAAATGAAGAAAATATAAAGATTTTTCATCAATATCAAGATATTATTGATAAATCAGTAATAGTTTCAAAGACAAATCCACAAGGTATAATAACTTATGTAAATAAAACAATTCTGTAAAATAAGTGGTTATACAAAAGAAGAATTAATAGGAAATTCTCATAATATTGTTAGACATCCTGATTCAACTATACCTTTTTTCCGTCAAATGTGGAAAACTATTTTAGCAAAAAATACTTGGCAAGGAGTTATAAAAAATCGTTCAAAAAATGGTGAGAATTACTATGTTCACTCAACAATTGCCCCTATTTTAAATGATAAAAATGAGATTGTTGAGTTTATTGCTTTAAGAGAAGATATTACAAACCTTATTAATAGAACAAATGAACTTAAATCTGAAAAAGTAATATTAAACAATTTCTTTAATCATATTGATGAGATATTGATAATAAAAAGAGATAATAGATTTGAACAAATTAGTCAAAAGTTTTTCGACCTTTTTGCTATTGAAAATCTACAAGAGTTTAATCATCAATATAAATGTATCTCAAATCTATTTATCCCTAAAGATGGCTATTTAGAGTTTTCAAAAGAGTTCAATTGGATAAAAGAGGTAGTTAATAATCCAAATAAAATCTATAAAGCTCTTATGAAAGATAAACAAGAGAAAATTAGAACTTTCTGGGTAAGAGTTCAAAAAATTCCTTTTGAAAAAACATACTACTATCTTTTTATACTTACAGATATCACTCTATTAGAAAATGAGAGTTTAAAAGAGGATAATAAAAATATTATTAAAGAAGATATAAAAAGTGAAAATAGTTTTCAACTATTTGAAAAAACTAAAGAAGCTTTAAAACTTCCAGATAAGATAATTTTTAACTTGATTGATAAATTTATTACAAATACAAAAGAGACTACTGTTAAATTAAATGAAGCCTTAAAAAGTGGGCAAATTGACTTAGTTAAAATGTTTGCACACAATATAAAAGGTTCAGCTTCAACTTTAAGATTTGAAGAAATTTCATCTTTAGCAAAAGAGATTGAAGATAATTTAGAAAATGATACTGAACAAATGAATAAATTAGAAAAAATAAATCAACTATTAAAAATAATTGAAGAAGAGGTAAAGAGAGTGGAAATATATGATAAATAATATAATTTTACTTTTCAAAAATGAATCAAAATATGATTTACAAGAGGAGTATTTACAAGCAGATAAAGTAATGATATGGATTATTCTAATTCATGCTTTTGTTGCAATATTTATAACTTCTCAATATTATGAAACTTATACATTAGGAATAATTGCAAGTGGATTAATTTTAACAATAGCAGGAATATCTTATTTAACCCTAGCTGGAACCTTATATTTTAGACTAATTGCAGCTATTGTTTTAATGTTTTTTTCAGCACTATTTATACAACAACATCTTGGACGAATAGAGATGCATTTTCATGTATTCATAGCTCTTGCTGTTTTAACTATTTATAAAGATTTAAAACCTATGCTTTTAGCTAGTTTAGTTATAGCATTACATCACATTATTTTTAACTATCTGCAACTATATAACTTCTCAATAAATGGTGATCCTATTAAGATTTTCTCTTATGGTTGTGGTTTAGAATATGTACTTTTACACATTGTTATGGTAGTAGCTGAAGCTTTAGTTTTAAGTTATATAATAACTTTATCAAAAAATCAGTTTTTAAGAATGAAAAAGTTACAACAAAAAGCTGAAAAAAATCATTTAGAAGCTGTTAATGCAGAACAAGTTAAAACAGAGTTTCTAGCAAATATGTCCCATGAGATAAGAACTCCTATGAATGGAATTATTGGATTTACTCATCTTTTACAACAAACCTCTTTAACAAATGAGCAACAAAAATTTGTAAATATTATAGAGACCTCAACAAAAACTCTTTTAAGTATTGTAAATCAAGTTTTAGATTTCTCAAAAATAAAAAGTGAAAAAGTAGAATTAGACTTAGTCTCAATAAACCCATTTGAAGAGTTTGAAAACTCTTTAATGATTTTTATACCAATTGCAAATAAAAAAGAGATAAATTTTAGTATAAATATAGACCCAGCAATCTCGGAATGTCTTATTGTCGATTCTTTAAAACTAAAACAAATTTTGACAAATCTAGTTTCAAATGCCATAAAATTTACTCCAACAAATGGAGCTGTTAGTGTAAATATTGAGAAAATCTCATCTTCACAAAATAGCCAAAGAATAAAATTTAGTGTAAAAGATACAGGAATTGGTATTCCAAAAGAGAGACAAAAAACTATTTTTGATGCCTTTACACAAGTTGATAGTTCAACTACAAGAAAATTTGGTGGAACAGGACTTGGACTTAATATTAGTGCCTCTTATGTTAAATTAATGGGTGGAGTTTTAAAAGTAGATAGTATAGAGGAAAAAGGTAGTACATTTAAGTTTGAATTAGAACTTTCTACTTGCTTTTTAAAAGAAAATCTCTCATCTATGTATGAAAAAAGTGAAATTATAGTTTCAAGAGAGGCTTTAGATTCATACTCTATGCTTGAAAATCAACTAAGATATTTTAACCTTCGATTTACTATTTTAGATAGTTTTCAAATTACATCTAGACTTCAAGAGTCAAAAGAAGAAAAAATAGTTCTTACAAATTCAAAAGAGTATTTAAATGATTGGCTAAAAATCAAACCTAATCCAAAGATTATTCTACTTGGAATAAAAGATAGTAAAAAAGATGCCCCAGCTATAAGTTTTGTAGAGGATTATGAACATTCAAACTCAGCTTTATATAACCATTTAAGAAAATTCAATGCTATAAATGGAACAACTCAAAAAATAGAGAATAAAGAGGATATAAAATTTAATTTAAATATTTTAGTTGCAGAAGATTATCCAGTAAATCAAATACTTATAGGTGAGCTATTAAAAAATTATGGTATCAAATATGATATAGCCGAAAATGGGGCAAAAGCTGTAGAAATGGCGATGGAAAAGAGTTATGACCTTATACTTATGGATATAAATATGCCAGAATTAAATGGTATTGAAGCAACTAAGAAACTAAGAGAAGCCTTTGATGATACCTTACCAATTATTGCACTAACAGCAAATGCATCAAATGGAGATGAAGAGTATTTCATCTCTGTTGGAATGGATGATTATCTAAGTAAGCCTATTGATACAACAAAATTAGAGAATATTTTAAATAAATTTAGTAAAGGAGTAAAATGAGTAATATCTATATAATTGCAGTTGATGATGAACCTATGAATATAACTTTGATTGAAGAACTTACAAAAGAGATGGGAAAAGATATAGAACTTAAATCATTTTTAAATCCTATTGATGCTTTACAATACTTAATAAATAATCCAGTTGATATAATGCTCACAGACTATATGATGCCAAATATGAATGGTGCAGAACTAATTGAACGAGCAAAAATATTATGTCCAGAGATTTTAAGTGTAATTATAACTGCTGCTGGAGATAATGAAGCTATAAAAATCCAAGCACTTAAAGCAGGAGCAAATGATTTTCTATCAAAACCACTTCATATTAGTGAATTTCAATTAAGAATAAAAAATCTTCTTACACTTAAAAAATCACAAAAGATATTAAATAAATTTAATGAAAATCTACAACTTGAAGTAAAAAAAGCCACTCAAAATTTAATTGATAGAGAGTATGAAACTCTTTTAGTGTTATCAAAAACAGCTGAATACAAAGACCCTGAAACAGCAAGTCATATTGCGAGAGTTGCTCACTACTCAAAATTATTAGCTCGTTCTTATGGCTTAGATAAAGAGGAACAAGATAAAATCTTTCACGCTTCTCCTCTTCATGATTTAGGAAAAATTGGTATAAGAGATGATGTTTTACTAAAACCTGCAAAATTAGATAAACAAGAACTTGAACATATGAAAACTCATCCTCTTATTGGTTATGAGATTTTAAAAGGTACAAAAAATCCTTTCTTAGAAGCAGGAGCAATAATCTCTCTTTCTCATCACGAAAAGTTTGATGGAAGTGGTTATCCTAAAGGATTAAAAGGTGATGAAATACATATTTATGGAAGAATTACTGCAATTGCAGATGTATTTGATGCTCTTACATCTATTCGTCCATATAAAAAAGCTTGGAATTTCAAAGATGCAATTAATTTTTTAATGGAGCAAAAAGAGAAACATTTCGATCCAGAACTTATTGATCTGTTTATTGCAAATATCGAAGAAGTAAAAGATATCTATCATCAATTTGAAAGTGAAGAAAAGTAATTTATGTTTAAAAAAGTTTTTGGTATTTCTATACTTGTCTTAACTCTAGTTTTATTTTTCTCTTTTCCATTTTTAAGTAATTTTACAAATAAAAATCTTAGTGAAATATCAATAAAAGAGTCTCCTACTCAACCTTGGTTTTTAGAAAATGAAAAAGAGAAATTTGCTTTAGTATATTTTGGATATGTTGCTTGTACTACAGTTTGTATTCCATCTTTAACTGAGATAGCTGAAATCTATAAAAAACTAGATGAAAAAAATCTAAATATACCTTTTTATTTTGCAAATATAGATTATAAAATACCTTCAAATCTACCTGATATTTTTGCTAAAAGTTTTGATAAAAGATTTAATGGGATATATAATGACTCATCTCAAATTAATAAACTAAAACAAGATTTTAATTTATTGATTAATGAAAGTGTATTAGAAATAACACACTCATCAAATTTATATCTTTTTAAAAGAGAAAATGATAGTTATAAACTATATAAAATTTATATTACACACCCATATGATATAAAATTACTTATAAAAGCTCTTTCAAACTAAATCTTTTTTTTAATACTTAAAAAAAGATTTGGCTCTCCTACAATATAAATATTCCCTTCATTATCTTTTGTTACTCCTTCAGGATTTACCATTTTTGAAGAGATTTCATTATTATTTAAATCTAAATATTTACTAAAATCTTTTTTATCATCAACTCTTCCTAAAAGTGTTGATTCTTGGCTTAAAATGTAAAATGCTCTTTTTATAGAATCAAAATGAATAGCTGAAAAATCGCCTAAGTATGTGTTATTATCAAGAAGTTTATTTTTAATATTAACCTCTATTTCAGAGTTATTCATAAGCCCTTTTATTAAAACAATTTTTTTAGGATTTCTTTCATTTACAATATAAAATTCATCTTCTTGTATATCATAGCTTATACCTTCTAAACCAAAGTTTTCAAAGTTTCTAACATCAAAACTATATTGTTTGATAGAGTTATTAATAGATACCTCTTTTGTATCATCAAAGATATTTACAATATAAAAAGCACTTAACTCCTCATCTAAAATAGCAAATAAATTATCTTTTATATGTGTTAAATCTTCAGTATCTCTAAAACCTTTTAACTCTATTTTTCTTAAAACTTCACCATTCTTATCTAATTCATAAATATTTCTTGGAGAGTTTGTTATAAGAAAAAGAGTATCACTAAGCTCATTATATGTTATTCCTGAAAGATTCTTTTTTATATCTTTAATCTCTTTTAAACTATAAATATGCTCATTTTCATTAATTAAGTTTTTATCTTTTTGATGAAAAATATTGAAAAGCAACTTATCATCTAAATCTGTATAGTGCGATATACCAAAAATAGTTAAACAAAATATTAAGAGAAATTTAACTTTTTTCAAATTTATCTCTTCTTACAAATAAACATAATTTTATCAGCTTCTTTATCTGTATATAAAAAAAGTTCTCTTTTTTCAACTATTGAAAAACCGATCTCTTTTAGTACTCTTTCTAAGTAACTATTTTTATAATACTCTTGAATTATTTGTCCACTATTTTTTATATATTTATCTTCATCTCTCTCAAATAAAAAGAAATTTGTAATAAGTTTAGATTTTGCAAAATCTGAATTTATTGCTATAAATCTATCTTCTAAATTAATATTTATACAACCTTCAGCAATATTTGTAAAAGCAAAAAGAGTATTTATATCAAATAAGAAGTAGCCATCTTTATTTAAAACAGAGTAAATATTTTTAAAAAAATCTTCTAAAGATTTTTTATCTACAAAATTTACAACATCAAAAATAGCAACTACACAATCAAAGCTATTTTTCTCAATTACTAGCTCTTTTAAACTCTGTTTTGTTACATTTAACTCTTTTTCTTTGCAAACTTCTATTTGAGTTAAACTATTATCAATACCTAAATATTTCAGACCATTTATTCGTAAATTCTCTAAAAAATACCCTCTTCCACAACCAATATCTAAAATATTATCTAAAGAGTTTTCCATAATAAACCTCATAAACTCTTTATGAAGAGAGTAAGTTGCCTCTTCTAAATCCAAATATGGTTCTATTTTTGCATATAAATCTAAATTTGTCATTATAAGTATTTTTCTATTTTATCTTTTAAATCAAAAATTGCCTCTTTTTTTGCATAAAAAGAGTTTTTATTCGCTATTAAATGTGCTGAGCTCTCCATGATTGTAGGACCTACTTCAAGACCATTTTGCTTCATAGTTTCTCCTGTTTCAACGATATCAACTATACAATCACAAAGACCTACAAGTGGAGCTAATTCAATAGAGCCATAAAGTTTTATAATCTCAACAGCCATAGCTTTTTGTTCAAAATATTTTTTTGCTATTTTTTCATGTTTTGTAGCAATAGTAATTTTACTTTTATCTAAATTTAGTTTTTCACCAGCTCTTAAGCCAAAAGCAACTTTACATCTTCCTAATTTCAGATCCAAAAGTTTAATTAAGTCATACTCTTTTTCTTCTAAAACATCTAGTCCAACAACACCTAAATCAGCAGCTCCATGCATAACATAAGTTGGGACATCTTGATTTCTTACATTTAAAAATTTAAAACCACTTTTTTGTAGAATAAGTTTTCTATCTTCAAAAACAAATTTCTCTCCAAAAGCTTTCTCAAATCTATCAAGAGTCTCATCTGCAATTCTTCCTTTAGGCAATGCAATTGTTAGCATCTATTATCCTTTTCATATTTTCAAATATTAAATCTTTTTTATATTGGCTATTTTCAAAAAACTGGCATAAAAACTCTCCATCTCCACCAGTAAAAATTATATTTTTATTAAAACTTACTTCTTTGATAGGCAAAATGATAGATTTCATCAAAGCATATAAAATAGCATCTTTTGTTTGAAGCGGTATTTTATCTAAATTAATATTTTTTTCAAAATCTGTTTTTTCTACTTTTAATTTTTTTGATATTTTCTCATAACTTTTAAAAAAACTATGTACTCCAAGGAGTATAAATCCACCTTTGTGAGTAGAATTTTCTATGATATCAACTGTTATAGCACTTCCTGCATCAACTATTATAGAGTTTTCACAGAAAGTACAAGCTACTTTTCTATCAAGCCCCATTCCCAAATAATCGGTATCAAATTTGATAAAAGAGCTTAAATCTTTTGCTTTTTTATTTACCTTTAAAAGCTTTTTTGTCGCTTTTTCATTTACACTTATATAAAAAATATCATCTTTAAATTTTGGTATTTTTTCATCTAAAAAATATTTTTTATGCTTTCCATCAATTAAAAAATGGAAAGTTGTATTTCCAATATCACATAAAATCAACTCTTATACTCCAACCATTATCTTTTAAATACTCTTTTGCTTTTGAACATAAAGGACTTTTTATTAAAAGCTCTTTTACCTTAAAATTATGCCCTACATAAGAAGCTAAAATATTTGATAAAACTATCAATTCATCTGCACTTTTTCGGATAAATCTACTTTTTGAATCTATTATAAATATTGCATAAAATTTCAAATCTATTGTAGTTCCTACAAAAATTCCTATCTTTTTCCTACTATTTACCTCTTTTGGTAAAATCTCTTTAAACTCTTTAAATAAAATTTTCTTCTTTGCAAAATACTCTGTAATTTCTCTCATTAATATCCTTAAAACCTTTATTATAACAAAATTTGTATAATTTCATAAAATCTAAAAGAAAAAGAAAAAAATGGAAAACATTTCTCATAAAGAACAATCAACAATCACAAGAGGTATTATAAAAGCGGCTGTTTTAATGAGTGAATATGGAGCAGAGAGTATTTTAATAGAACAAACTGCACAAAGATTAGGAAAAGTTCTCGGAGCTTCAAGTGTTGAACTATCTTTAATTCCATCTGCAATTGTTCTTACAACTCTATATCACGGGCAAAGTGTTACAACAACAAGAAGAGTTCATCATAAACCAATAAATATGAGTATAGTTTGTGAAATTCAAAATATTGTTTTAAAAATGGAGAAAAAAGAGAATGAAGTAAACTATGACATAAATTATTTATACAATATTTTAAAACAAATCGAGCCAAACTACTATAATCGTTGGTTAGTTGTTTTTATGGTAGGTCTTGCTTGTTCCTCTTTTTCTTATTTACAAGGTGGAGATTTAATATCTCTAATAACAACATTTGTAGCCTCAAGTATTGCAATGTTTGTAAGACAAGAGTTATCAAGAAAAAGATTTGTAATGATTATCGTCTTTGGAATAACTGCTTTTGTAGCTACAATTATTGCAGGTTTTTCAAAAATATATGGAATTACCTCAACTCCAAATATTGCAATGGCAGCTAGTGTTTTACTTCTAGCTCCTGGATTTGCTTTTGTGAACTCTTTTTTAGACTCATTTAAAGGTTATATGATGATGGGTTGGGGGCGATGGATGGAGGGTATAATTCTTACTCTTGCAACATCTGTTGGAATAATATTAGCAATAGCAATTTTAGGATTGAAGGCTTAATATGGAACTACTTTTAAAATTAATTATTGAAGCAATTTTTGCTTCTTTCGCCTCTTTAGGCTTTGCAATGGTTTTTAATGTTCCAAAACATACTTTAAAATATTGTGCTTTAGGTGGAGCAATAACTTATGATTTAAGAACAATATTTTTAGCTCTTGATTTTGGAATAGAAATTTCAACATTTTTAGCAACAGCAATTATTGGAATAATTGCTCTATATTGGTCAAGAAAATATAAAATCCCAAGACCAGTTTATACAGTTGCTTCTATTATTCCTGTATTACCTGGAACTTATGCTTTTAGTGCAATGATAACATTAATAGATATAAATAGATTTGGGGCAAATGCCGAATTAATAGAACTCTTTATTCACAATGGCTTAAAAGCTATAGCAGTTTTATTTGCTATTACTTTTGGTTTAGTTTTACCATCTCTATACTTCTTAAGATTAAATCGACCAGTTATTTAATATAACTGGTATTTTTTAATAAACTCATCATCTATATCAATAATTTTTCTCTCTCTTAGAGAATCAATTACACTTTTTGTACAATCAACATCATCAGGCCATCTTCGCTGAAAATTATCAAAGCTATTTTTATTTGTTGCATCAAGACAAAGAGTATTTCCATCTATATATAAATCCCTATTTGAATCAATATTATTTGTTACTCTCCAAATTAACATATAAGGATTTTCCAAATCATTTGCTTTTTCATCAACGATTACCAAAATTTTTATATGTGAAAAGAGTGATTTTAACTCTTCAAAAAGATATTTTTGACTTCTAGTTTTCTCAACACTTATAACACAAATAGGATTTTTTGTATCTTTATAGTACTGTTTAAGAGCTTTCACCTCTTTACTTATATTTTGCATTTTTTCTAAAAGTTCAATATCTTCTAAAATAGTAATCCCACTTTCAGCTATCTCACCTTGCGTACAATCAATCCCTAATTTTCCACCAACTGCAAATTTAGGAGCTGTATGGTCTAAATGGTCTATTGCACCTTTTGAAACCAAAATATCATCTATATTTACTCTATTTAATATATATTTTGTTATTTCATCATGATTTGTAAGTTCTGGAGCATCAATATCAACAAAAATTGCATGTTTTACAAAACTCATCTGACCTACTCCCCAAAATGCATGCATCATTTGACTTGCATGTCCTGGATAAAAAGTATCTATTTTCGCCAAAATTAGATTATGAAAAACTCCATTTTCAGGCATATAGTAATCAATTAATGATGGTGCCGTTGTTCTTAAAAGTGGTAAAAAAATTCTCTCTGTTGCATATCCCATATATTTATCTTCAAGAGGAGGTTTCCCTACAACTGTTGCCAAGAATACTGGCTCTTTTTTTCTTGTAATAGCACTTACTTCCATAAAAGGAAACTCTTCTTCTAAAGTATAATACCCTGTATGATCCCCAAAAGGTCCCTCTACTTTTAATTTACTAGGATCTACAAAACCTTCAATTACATAATCATTATCTTCTGGTATATAAATATCATTTGTAATAGATTTTACAAGTCTAGCTGGACTATTTTTTACAAAACCATAAAGCATTAATTCAAAAATACCAATAGGAAGTGGAGCTTGTCCACACCAAATATACATAGGATCTCCACCAATACCAATACTTACAGGCATTTTCTTACCAGCTTTTTTATATTCGTGGAAGAAGTGATTTGAGTCTTTATGAATTTGCCAATGCATTCCTAAAGTATTATCACTATAAACTTGAAGCCTATACATTCCTAAATTTTTAAGTTCTCCATTTAGACTTTGAGTATAAACTTGCCCCATAGTTATAAATGGTCCACCATCTTGTTCCCAAGTTGTAATAATAGGCAAATCACTTAATTTTGCATCACTACCCAATTTTATAACTTCTTGACATTCTCCTTTTGTTTTTAACTTTTTTGGAATAGTATTTTTAAGTGAGAATAATTTACCCAAAGTTGATAGTTTTTCACTAAAAGTAACAGGTGGTTTCATTTTTAATAAACTCTCTATTTCTGCTCCTATTTTATCTGCATCTCCAATGAAAAGCCTAACAGCCTCTTCATTACAAAAAACATTCATTAAAACAGGTTCTAAAAACTTTTTTCCATTCTTTTTATCTACTACATTTGTAAATAAAATTGCTTTAGAGTCTATTTTTTTAACTTCAACATAAGCAACATGGGGAATTTCAAGGTTAATATCTAGTTCATCATTAATAATTCTTAAAAGATTGTGTTTTTTTAAGATCTCTATGGCTTTTTTCATATTTATTCCTAAAATATATTTTAATATCTGGATTTTATATCATTTTATGCTTTAAGATAAACTAAGTAAAAAATAAAATAATTTTTTTAAATAAACTTTTAATTATAAAAACTTTATAAATCTATTTAAAATAAGTATTACTTTTTTTCTCATTCTATTTTATAAATATAGTTTTATTATGCTATAAACTTTGCTTAAAATTTAAATTAAGATACAATCGTTTTTAGTTTAAAATTCACTCATTAGGAAAAAATATGTCACTTGAGTTAATCCTAGCTTCTACTATTTTCATTGTAATTGGAGTAGTTTTATCTTTATTTTTTGTCTCAACAAAATATATTGGACCAAATAATAAAGACTCTATAATTAAAAATTCTGTTTACGAAAGTGGGGTTACAAACCCTATAGGAACTACAAAAATAAGATTTTCAATAAAATTTTATTTAGTTGCAATATCATTTTTACTATTTGATGTTGAATTAGTTTATATGTTTCCTTGGGCTATAAATGTAGTAGAACTAGGATATGCTGGATTAGTAAAAATGTTTATCTTTATGGGATTACTATTTGCTGGATTAATCTATATCTATAAGAAAAAGGCTTTATTATGGGATTAGGAATTGAATCAAGTTTAGGCGATAGCATAGTTACAACAAAGCTTGATGCTGCTGTTAATTGGGGGAGATCTTACTCTCTTTGGCCAATGGCATTTGGAACAGCCTGTTGTGGAATTGAGTTTATGGCTGTTGCTGGAGCAAAATATGATGTTTCAAGATTTGGAGCAGAAGTTGTACGTTTTTCACCAAGACAAGCTGATTTATTAATAGTTGCTGGAACTATTTCATATAAACAAGCACCTATTTTGAAAAAAATATATGAGCAAATGTGTGAACCAAAATGGGTTATCTCTATGGGAGCCTGTGCCTGTAGTGGAGGTTTTTACGACAACTATGCAACAGTGCAAGGAATTGATCAAATTATTCCAGTTGATGAATATGTTGCAGGTTGCCCACCAAGACCAGAAGCTGTTCTTGATGCAATTATGAGAATTCAAGAAAAAGCTCAAACTGAATCAGTTATAAAAGATAGAGTTAAAGATTATAAAGGATTTTTAGATGCTTAAATGTGATTTATTAATTGATTCAAAAGATTTAAGAGCTACTGTTTTAAAACTCAAAGAAGATGACTTTACAATTTTATTAGATGTTACAGCTATTGATTATCTAAAATTTCCAGATACTACTCCTAGTCGTTTTGCTGTTATTTATATTTTTAGAACAAGTGATTTTAAAAAGGAGTTTGTTTTAAAAACATTTGTAGATGATGAATCTTTAGAAATAGAGTCTATTTATGACCTCTTTGATTCAGCAAATTGGGGAGAAAGAGAGACTTATGACCAATATGGAATTAAGTTTAAAAATCATCCAAATTTAAAAAGAGTTTTAAATCACAAACAGTTTGTTGGACACCCTTTAAGAAAAGATTACACTATTACAAAAGGGCAAATTTGTACAGAGACTGAAGATTTAATGGATGAGATGACGCCTTTACTTGAATCAAAAGGTTATACAAAAGAGGAAGCTAATGATTTAATGCTTTTAAATGTAGGACCTTCTCATCCAGCATCTCATGGAACTATCAGAAACTTCGTTGCTATGGAAGGTGAAACAATAACTGCTTGTGTTACAGAGATTGGATATTTACATAGAGGTTTTGAAAAAGCCTGTGAACATCACACTTATTCTCAAGTTATTCCTTATACAGATAGATTAAATTATTGTAGTGCTATATTAAATAACATTGGTTGGGCAAAAGCTATCGAAGAGATGCTAAATATTGAGATAACTCCTAGAGCAAAAACAATTAGAGTAATTATTGGTGAGTTAAGTAGAATTATAGATCACCTTGTTTGTAATGCTGCAAATATGGTTGATATGGGTGGACTTACAAATTTCTGGTATCTATTCTCTCCAAGAGATTTAGCATATGAACTACTATCAAAATTAACTGGTGCTAGACTTACAAACACTTATACAAGAATTGGTGGTTTAGAGTTTGATTTATATGATGGTTTTGATAAAGATTTAGAAAATGTTTTAAAAGCTGTTGAAAAAGGTATAGATGATGCGTTATCTTTAATTGCACATAATAAAATTTTCTTAGATAGAACTCAAGATGTAGGTGTTATCAGACCTGATTTTGCACTTAAAAATGGGATTACAGGTCCAAATTTAAGAGCAGCTGGAGTAGCAAGAGATTTAAGAAAAGATAAACCTTACTATGGATATGAAAACTTTGATTTTGATATTGTTATTGGAAGCCATGGAGATGTTTATGACAGAATGATGTGTAGATTTGAAGAGATGATTCAATCTATAAAAATTATTAGACAAGCTATGAAAAACCTTCCTGATGGTGCAATCAATGTATATGCTCCCAATATTGTATTACCTCTAAAAAAAGATGTTTATGGAAATATTGAAGGTTTGATGAATCAATTTAAACTTACTTTTGAGGGAATAATGGTTCCAAAAGGAGAATACTATAGTTCAACAGAAGCTGCAAATGGAGAGTTAGGTTTCTTTATTGTAAGTGATGGAAGTGGAAGACCTTATAAAGTAAAATGTAGACCACCTTGTTTTTATTCACTTGCATCTTATTCAAAAATTGTTGAAGGAACTATGCTTGCTGATGCAGTTATTACAATGGCAAGTATGAATTTTATAGCTGGGGAGTTTGATAGATAATGAGTAGTTTTAAATATACACCACAAAATGAAGCAAAATTTCAAGAATATGCTTCAAGATATCCAAAAATAGACTCTTGTATGCTTCCAGCACTTTGGTTAGTACAAGAACAAGAAGGTTGGGTAAGCCCTGAAGCTATGATTTATGTAGCAGAAAAAGTTCAAAAAAGTCCAATGCAAGTATATGAAGTAGCAACTTTTTATACAATGTTCAACTTAAAACCAAAAGGAAAATACCATATAGAGTTATGTAAAACTGTATCTTGTATGATTATGGGAGCAAAAGATTTAAAAGCATATATAAAAGAGACTTTAGGTCTTGAACCTGGTCAAACAAGTGATGATGGACTTTTTACATTTAGTGAAGTTGAGTGCCAAGGAGCTTGTGGAGATGCTCCTATGATTGCACTAAACAATGTTTATCATGGAAAACTTACAAAAGATAAGTTAGAGAAAATAATTTGGGAGTGTAAAAATGATAACTAGAATAGTAAGTAAAAATTTTGATATTCCAAACTCTCATAAACTTGAAGTTGCTCTTGCAAATGGAAGATACTCTTCAATAGATAAACTTTTTACTATGAAACCAGAAGAGGTAACAGCTGAAGTTACAAAATCTGGACTCAGAGGAAAAGGTGGTGGAGGAGCTGCATGTGGTCCAAAATGGGAGCTTATGCCACCAGTTGATGAAAGACCACGATATTTAATAGTAAATGGTGATGAGAGTGAGCCAGGAACTTTTAAAGATAGACAGATTTTTCAATATGACCCACATATTTTAATTGAAGGGATTATCTGTACTTGTTGGGCAATACAAGCAAATCACGCTTATATTTACATAAGAGGTGAATATAAATTTTTTATTGATAGATTAAACGAAGCCATACAAGAAGCTTATAAAGCAAAAATTATTGGTGATAAAATTATGGATAAATATGATTTTAAAGTTGATATTACAGTACATAGAGGTGGTGGAGCCTATATTTGTGGTGAGAAATCTGCCCTTATTGAGTCTTTAGAGGGTAAAAGGGGACACCCAAGATTAAAACCACATGGTAAAGAGTGTGAGTGGTTTTATGGGCAACCTGCAACTGTAAATAATGTTGAAACAATTTCATCTGTTCCAAATATTGTAGAAAATGGCTCAGTTGGTTACACAAAATATGGAACAGAAAAATCTCCAGGAACTATGCTTTTTGCTATTTCTGGACCAGTTAAAAATCCTGGTGTTTATGAGATGGAATATGGAAATAAAATGATTGACTTCTTAAATGTTTTAGGAGGTGGAATGATTGAAGGTAAAAAACTAAAAGCAATTATTCCAGGAGGAACATCATGTCCAATATTAACAGCTTCCGAAGTAGAAAAAGCTGTATTGGATTATGAATCAATGTGGGATATTGGTTCAACTTTAGGTACAGGAGGGATGATAGTAATAGATGAAGATACATCTATGGTTGAAGTAGCAAAAAATATTATTGAATTTTACCACCATGAGTCTTGTGGACAATGTACACCTTGTCGAGAGGGTTGTGGATGGATTGATAAAATTTTAGAAAAAGTTATCAAAAAAGAGGCAGAAAAAAAAGATTTACAAACAATTTTAGATGTTTGTAACACTATGAATGGAAAAACTGTATGTGTTTTTGCACCTGCAGTAAAGGATATTATTGCAAGTATTGTGCAAAAGTTTCCTGAAGAGTTTGAAACATATTTACAAAAATAAATTTATAAAAAAGGATATAAAATGGCAAAAAATACAATGACTTTTACTGATAACAGAAGTGGTAAATCATATGAGTACAATATAATTGATGGAACAAGAGGACCTAGTGTTGTTGATATTTCAACTTTTTACAAAGATTCAGGAATGTTTACATTTGACCCTGGATATACTTCAACAGCTGCTTGTGAATCAAAAATTACATTTATAGATGGAGAGAATTCTGAGCTTAGATATAGAGGTTATGATATTGCTGATTTAGCTGGAAAACACTCATTTTTAGATGTTTCTTACCTATTAATGAATGGTGAATTACCAACTGCTGAAATTTCAAAAAACTTAGATTTAGAAATTAGACATAGATCTTTCGTTGATGAAGGAATTATTAGACTTTTTGATGCACTTCCAGATAGAGCTCACCCTATGGCAACAATGGGAGCTGCAGCTATGGCATTATCAGCATACTATAAAGATCACTTACATTTAGAAGATGAAGAAGAGTTTAAAACTATGCAAAATAGAATTCTTGCAAAAATGCCAACAATTGCAGCTATGGCATATAGAAACTCTATTGGAACTCCACTTATCTATCCAGATGTAGATAGATATTTTACTGAAAACTTTTTATATATGCTAAGAGCTTATCCTGGTGGAAAAATGAAACATTTAGCAGATGGTTCAAATCAAGAGATTACTCAAATTGAAGTTGATGCACTTGATGCTATTTTAACTCTTCATGCAGACCACGAGCAAAATGCTTCTACAACAACTGTAAGAAATGTTGGTTCAACAGAAGCTCACCCTTATGTAGCAATTGCATCTGGAATTTCAGCACTTTGGGGTTCAGCTCATGGTGGAGCAAATGAAAAAGTTATGGATCAATTAAAACTAATTGGTGATGTTAAAAATGTACCTTCATATATTGCAAAAGCAAAAGATAAAAATGATCCATTTAGATTAATGGGATTTGGTCATAGAGTTTATAAAAATAGAGACCCAAGAGCTGAAACACTAAAAGGTTTACAAGATCAATTAAGAGAAAAATTAAATCTTGATTCTAAACTTTTAGATATTGCTCAAGCAGTTGAAGAAGCAGCTTTAAATGATGACTACTTTAAACAAAGAGGTTTATACCCAAATATTGACTTCTATTCAGGTGTAATTTTAACAGCTCTTAAAATTCCAGTTGAAATGTTTACTCCAATTTTTGTTATTGGAAGAACTCCAGGATGGATTGCACAATGGGCTGAATTAAAAAGAGATCCTAAACATAAAATTGCAAGACCAAGACAATTATATACAGGTAAATAATAGATTAAAAATTCAAAAGGGGATATGCTTATGGCCGAACAAGTTAGTATTACAATTAATGGTATTCAATTTCAAGCTACAAAAGGTAGCTTGCTAATTGATAAATTAATCGATGAAAATATTCATATTCCCCACTTTTGTTATCATCAAGCTTTGGGGAAAGATGGGAATTGTAGGATGTGTATGGTTGAAATAGATGGTCAAAAAAGACCTCAAATCGCCTGTGATACACCTATAAAAGATGGGATGATTATACGAACAAAAGGTGAGAAAATTGAAAAAGTAAGAAAAGACATTTTAGAGCTTGAACTTATAAATCACCCAATAGATTGTCCAACATGTGACCAAGCTGGTGAGTGTAAACTACAAGATTATTATATGGAATCTGGTTTTTATTCTTCAAGAGTAAACGTTGATGATAAAAATGAAGCTAGAAAAAGAGTTGATTTGGGCTCAAATGTAATGCTTGATCAAGAGAGATGTGTTTTATGTCTCCGATGTGTAAGATTCTGTAAAGATATTACAAAAACAGCAGAATTAGGAGTTATTGATAGAACAGATCATTCTGTTATTGGAACATTTCCCGGTCGTCCTTTAGCTAATCCATATGCTATGAATGTAGTTGATCTTTGCCCTGTTGGAGCATTAACAAGTAAAGATTTTAGATTTAAACAAAGGGTTTGGTTCTTACAAAGCTTTGAAGCTATTTGTAATGGTTGTTCGAAAGGCTGTAATATAAATGTAGATCATAGAAAAGAGAAATATAAAGATGATATGATTTACAGATTTAGACCACGAACAAATAAAGCAGTAAATGGTTGGTTTATGTGTGATGAAGGAAGATTGTCATACAAAAATGAAGCTGAAAATAGATTTGAGACTGCTTTAATAGATAAAAATGAAACAAATCTTTCAAATGCTATTATTAATATCTTTAAAGAGTTATCATCTTCACAAAATATATTAATGCTTTTAAGTGCTAATTTATCTTATGAAGAGATGATAAATACAAGAGCATTAGCTAATAAATTAAATATAAAACTAAGTGGTTATTCTCCAAATACTATTGATGAGAGTTTTGCTGATGATTGGCTAAAAAAAGCTGATAAAACAGCAAATAGAGCATCATTTAAAGAGCTTGGAATTGATGAGTCAAAAGAGTTTTTTGAGAAATCATTAAATGATGCAAAAACAGTTATTATAGTAGAAAATACATATTTTGAAGATAAGTTAAATTTACTTGAAAATAAAAAAGTTATTTCTCTATTCTCACACCACTGTTTAACTATTGGAAACTCAGATATTGCTGTTCCTGTTGCATCATTTTATGAAAAAAGTGGTTCTTACATAAACTGTAATGGAATTAAGCAAAAAGTTGTTTCAAAAATAGAAAGAAATAATCCTATGCCTACAATTACAACAATAATAGAAGATATTAAATCTATGATAGAAAAAGGAACTATATGAGTAATACAATTATAATTATAGTAAATATTGCACTAGCTATTATTTTAGCTGTTGGTCTTACTCCTCTTTGGGTATGGTGGGAGAGAAGGATAGCTGGTTTTATTCAAGATAGAAGTGGACCAAATAGATGTAATATTGGCGTTTTTAGACTTGGTGGATTAATACAAAGTATTGCTGATATGTTAAAACTTATTTTTAAAGAGGATTTTGTTCCTTCTCATATTAAAAATAAATTTTTCTTTACAATAGCACCTGTTATTGTCTTTTTCTGCTCTTTCTTAACTTTTGCAGTTATTCCTTATGCTGATGTTTTTGTTTATGATGGAACTGCTCATACAATGCAAGCCATTCCAAATCATTTAGGAATTATGTGGTTTATTGCATTTGCTGGACTTAGTGTTTATGGAATAATTCTTGGTGGTTATTCATCTGGAAGTAAATATGGTCTTTTAGGTTCAATTAGAGCTTCAGCACAAGTTATATCTTATGAAGTTTCTATGGGATTGGCAATTATCTCTATGATTATCTCTTATGGTTCAATTCACTTAACAGATATGGTAAATGCACAAACTGGAACTTATCTTGGAGTTATTCCTATGTGGGGAGTATTTATTCAACCTCTAGCTGCAATTATATTTATAGTTTGTGCATTCGCTGAAACTAATAGAGCACCTTTTGACTTAGCTGAGGGTGAAAGTGAAATTGTTGCAGGATATCATACAGAGTATAGTGCTATGAAATTTGGACTTTTCCAAGTTGGTGAATATGCTGCAATGAGTGCTTCAAGTGCAATTATAGTAACACTATTTTTTGGTGGTTATCAAATTCCTTGGATGGATACAGCAACTATTCAAGCAAATATAAACTATGTGATTTTAGCAATATTAATAACTCTTCCTATTTTAATCTTTTTATTCACAAGATGGATGAAGAAAAACAATAAAGCTATTGGACAAAATATAAGTAGAGAAAAAGAGACAAAAATTCTAACTACAATATTTTGGGCTTTAGGTGTTGGTATTTCTATTTTATTAATCTCTTTTTTAGTAACTGGTTTAGGAGAAAATGGAGTTAATATTGTAACTGCTGTTTTACAAATAGGAACTTTTTTAATCAAGTTTTTTATGATGGCATTTGTTTTTATGTGGGTTAGATGGACAGTTTTAAGATTTAGATATGACCAACTTCAAATGTTAGGATGGAAAGTTTTAATTCCACTAGCATTATTAAATATTGTTGTAACTGCAATATTTGTAGTTGTAAAAGGAAGTTAATATGGCAATAAAAGTAGTACCAAGATATGGTAAATCATTTAAAGACAAACTTTATTTACCTGCTATTGCAGGTGGAATGAAGACAACATTTAAACACTTCTTTAAAAATTTAAAAGATGTTGAGGGTATAAATACTTTACAATATCCAGAGGTTCAACCAACAGATATAACAGAGAGATATAGAGGAGTTCATAGACTTACAAAGCATGATGATGGAACAGAAAAATGTGTTGCTTGTTTTATGTGTGCAACTGCATGTCCTGCTGAATGTATCTTTATAGACGCTGAAGAAAGATTTGATGGTATTGATGAAAAGAGACCCAAAGAGTTTAAAATTGACCTTTTAGAGTGTGTATTTTGTGGATATTGTGTTGAAGCCTGTCCTTGTGATGCTATTCGAATGGATACAGGTATCTTCTCTTTTACAGCTTCAAGTAGAGAAGAGTTTGTCTTAGACAAAAAAGCTCTTATGAAAAATGAAAGATCAAAGGATTTTGAATGATAGCAAATATTATTTTTCTAGCTCTTGCTTTTTTTGCAATCACTGGTGCAATAGCTATGATTGTTTATAAAAATCCTATGTATAGTGCTTTAGGTGTTTTAATTTCAATGTTAAGTGTTGCTGGAATGTTTGCACTTTTAAATGCAACTTTTCTATTTTTAATTCAAATAATAGTTTATGCTGGTGCAATTATGACTCTTATTTTATTTATTTTAATGTTCTTAAATATAAATGAAGAAGATCTTCCAAATGAACCAAATAAATATAGATTAATAATTATTGGTGCAATTATTATGCTTCCACTAAATATTTTAGTTTTAAAAGCGGTTTCAATGCTTCCAGCAAAAGATGTATCAACTCTTGAGACAACATTTGGAGATTTAAAACCATTAGGTATGACTCTATATGATAACTGGATAGTTGCAGTTGAGTTAGTATCTATTCTTCTTTTAATAGCACTTATTGGTTCAGTTGTTCTTGCTAAAAAAAGAAAAACTAAAATTATAGATAAGGAGGACTAAAAAATGATATCTCTTACTTCTTATGCCTTTGTTTCAATGATGCTTTTTTCTATTGGAGCAATTGGAGTAATTGCAAGAAAAAATATCTTTGTAATTTATATGTCAATTGAGATGATGTTAAATGGAATAAATCTGTTCTTAGTAACATTTGCAAGATACCATTTTAATATAGACCCACAAATTATTACAATTGTTGTAATATCTATTGCTGCTGCTGAAGCTGCTATATTTTTATCTGTAATTATTCTTTTATATAGATCTAAAAAATCTTTGGATACAGATCTATTTACATCTCTTGCACAAGGAGAGAATAAATGAGTACAAATTTACTAATTTGGATAATTTTATCTCCACTAATTGGAGCTATATTAAATGGTGCTTTATATTTTTATAATATTAAAAAAAGAGATATTGGAGAACTTCCTTTTGCTATTATAGGAACACTAACTCCTCTAATCTCTTTTTTAATAACTCTATGCCTATTTTTACAGATGATTGAAGAAAAAATAGTTTTCAAACAACATTTATTTACTTGGTTAAGTGTATCTAAGCTAAATATTGATATGGCATTTTTAGGTGATAATTTAGCAATATTTATGTCAATGTTTGTAACTTTTGTTGGTTGGCTAATTCATATTTATGCAGTTGGCTATATGAGAGGTGATGCAGGATTTGGTAAATTCTTTGCTTACTTTAACCTTTTCTTAGCTTCAATGCTTATTTTAGTTTTAGCTGATAATCCAGTAATTTTATTTATTGGATGGGAAGGTGTTGGAGTTTGTTCATACCTTTTAATTAAATTTTATTATGGAGATAAGAACAATGTTCTTGCAGCAAATAAAGCATTCATTGTAAATAGAGTTGGAGATTTTGGTTTTCTTTTAGGAATTGCAACACTATTTTTTGCTCTAGGACAAATTGATTTATCTTTTAGCTCTATTGAAGCAAATTTAACAAATACATCAAATGGTTGGCTAATTCTAGCTGGTTTCTTACTTTTTGTAGGAGCTATGGGAAAATCAGCACAAATTCCACTTTATACTTGGCTTCCTGATGCAATGGCTGGACCAACACCAATTTCAGCTTTAATTCATGCAGCAACAATGGTTACAGCAGGGGTTTATATGGTTGCAAGATTTCACTTTTTATATAGTGGAATTGAAGAAATTGGAACATTTATAGCTTATATTGGAGCTTTATCAGCTCTTTTAGCTGCTATTATAGCTACAAGACAAACAGATATTAAAAAAATCCTTGCTTACTCAACAATGAGCCAATTAGGATATATGTTTATAGCTGTTGGTTTAGGTTTTTATTCAACTGGATTATTCCATGTATTTACTCATGCTTTCTTTAAAGCAATGCTATTTATGGGAGCTGGAGGAGTTATTTTAGCAATTCATCATGAACAAAATATCTTTAATATAGCAAAACATAGAGCAAATCTTCCAATTATATCATTTACTTTTTTAGTTGGAGTTATTGCAATTTCAGGAATTCCTCCATTTTCAGGTTTTTTCTCTAAAGATGCTATTTTAGCAGTTGCATTTCAAGAAGGTCACTATCTAATCTATGCTATTGCACTATTCACTGCATTTTTAACAGCATTTTATATGTTTAGACTTTATTTTATAGTATTCGTTACACCAAATCATCATAAAAAAGAGTATGTATATACAAGTAAAACAATTACTATTCCTCTTCTAATCTTAGCTATTGGAGCAATTGGAGCAGGATTTTTAAATTTTCCATCTATTTTTGGTGGAAGCCATTTAGTTGATAGTTTTTTAGGAGATTTAAACTCAAAATCTATAACTCTATCACATAGTACAGAGTATATTTTAATGATTCTTTCAGTTGTTGTAGCTGCACTTGGAATATTTGTAGCATATAAAAAATATGGAAATTTTGATTTAAGTAAACCAGAACTTGAAGTTGGATTTATAGGAAGAAAACTTTATGTTGATGAACTATATGATGCAATTTTTGTAAAAGGTTTAAAAGGCTTTTCAAAACTATTTGACAAAGTTATCGATGATAAAATTATTGATGCAACAATTATGAAATCATCAAGTGGTTTTTTAAATATAGGTAAAAAAGTTGCAACTATTCAAAATGCAAATGTAAGATTTTATGCAGTATTTATGCTTTTAGGTATGACATTTGCCTTTATTTACCTATATATTTCATTAGGATTGTAATATGAATCAAGTAATACTTTCATTTATTATATTTTTACCAGCTGTTGTAGCATTAGGTTTAATGCTTACAACAAAAGAGATTAAAACTGTAAGAAATATCTCTTTTGTTACAACAACTGTTGTTTTAGCCTTAGCTTTAAAACTATTTATGGATTATGAACCAAACTCTTCTATGCAGTTTGTTGTAAATATCCCTTGGATAGAGAGCTATGGTATAAATTACTATTTAGGTCTTGATGGGTTTTCTTTAACAATTTTAATGATGATTGCAATTTTAATTCCATCTTCATATTTACTACTTTGGGAAAAAGAGAATAAATCATATTTTATTAATATGCTTTTAGTTCAAACTGGTGTTACTGGAGCTTTATTAGCTTTAGATATAGTATTATTTTACTTTTTCTGGGAACTTATGCTTATTCCAATATTCCTAATGATTGGAATGTATGGAAGCGGTGATAAAGTAGCAACTACTTTAAAAGTAACTATTTATACGATGGCTGGTTCACTATTTATGCTACTTGCAATATTCTATTTAGGAATATCTTATTCAAATGAGTTTGGTTTTTGGTCTTTTGCTTATAATGATTTAGCAAAAATTACAACTCTTGATTCTAGTACAAAAACTTGGTTGTTTTTAGCATTTTTATTTGCATTTGCAATAAAAATTCCTCTATTCCCTGTTCATACATGGATTATGGCAACATATAAAAATGCTCCAACAGGTGCTGTTTTCATTCTCTCATCAATTATGGCAAAACTAGGAATTTATGCAGTAATTAGATTTTTAATCCCTATTTTCCCAGATGAAGTTCAAATCTACTCAAACTATTTAGTATTTATAGGTATTTTTGGAATGGTATATTTTGGTATTGCAGCTTTAACACAAGAAGATATAAAAAGAATGTTTGCATACTCTTCAGCTTCACACTTAAGCTTTATAGCAGCTGGTGTATTTTCACTTACAACTTATGGTTTAAGTGGTGCTTTATATCTAATTATGGCTCATGCAATAGCAACAGGTGCTCTATTTTTACTTGTAGGAAATATACAAGACCAAACTGGAACTAAAAAAATTAAAGATTTAGGTGGAATTGCTAAAAAAGCACCTATTCTTACATTTATTTTCGCCATTATGTTATTTTCAAATGTGGGACTTCCTGGAACTAGTGGATTTGTATCAGAGTTTTTGATTATTTTTGGTGTATTTGAGTTTAATCTATATTTAGGAATTATCTCTGCTTTATCAGTTATTATTGGAGCTTCTTATATGCTTTGGATGTTTCAAAGAGCAATACTACAAGATAGACCAGAAGGTTCAATTGAACTTAATATCAGAGATTTAAAAATAAAAGAGATTTTAGCTTTAACTCCTTGGGTAGTTTTAATCTTTATTATGGGGATTTTCCCAGATATTTTCACAAATATCTATGAGCCAACAGTAAGCTCATATTTACAAGATATTTTACAAATTGGAGCAACAAAATGAATCAATTTATCTTAACACTACCAACTCTTACAGTTCTAGTTGGAGCATTAGTAGTTATGCTTTTAAGTATGTATGAAAAAATTTCTATAAAAACTCATATTGTTGTAACATCACTATTTTTAGTTTTAGCTTTAATATTTTCATTAGTAAATATAAATAGTAGCTACTCTGTTCAAGCTTATGAAAGCTTTTTACACAATGTTTTAACATTTGATACTTTCTCAAACTTCTTTAATGCAATGCTTATTTTTGGAACTCTTTTAACTATTCTTATTGGAGAGAGCTATTTTAGAAATAGAGACTATTTTAAAGGTGAATTTTTTAGTTTAATTTTATTCGCTCTATTTGGAATGATGATTTTAACTCAGTCAAATGAACTAATAACTGCATTTATTGCTTTAGAAATTGCCTCTTTTTCAGTTTATATTATGGTTGGATTTAATCAAGACAATTCAAAAAGAATTGAAGCTTTATTTAAATATTTAGTTTTAGGTGCTTTTGTTGGAGCATTCTTCCTTTTAGGCTTAGTTTTAGTTTATGGAAGTGTAGTTTCTACAAACTTTGTAGATATAAAAACTTTTATTGATAATGCAAGTGTAAATGATTTAGTTTTAGTTTATATTGGTATAACTCTAATTTTATTTACATTCCTATTTAAAATTGCAGCTTTCCCATTCCAATCTTGGTTACTTGATGTTTATCAAGGAGCTCCAATGATTGTAACAGCATTTATGGCTTCAACGTTTAAAATCTCAATTTTTGCGTTTTTCCTTAGATTAATCCTTGATATAATTTCACCTATCTTTGATTTTTGGGATAGTTTATTAACAATTGTTGTTATAGTAACTTTAGTTATTGGAACTTGGCTTGCTCTTACTCAAGAGAGTGTAAAAAGAATGCTTGCTGCTTCATCAATAGTTCATACAGGTTATATTTTAATGGCTTTTGTTGCTTTAACTTATGAAAACACACAAATTGCAAATATAGATATCTCTTACTCTATAATGTTCTATTTACTAGCTTATATGCTAGCAGCTCTTGGTTCATTTGGGTTAATATCGCAAATAAACTCAAAATCTATTATTAGAGTAAATTTTAGTGATTTTAATGGTTTAGCAAAACAAAGACCATTTTATGCCCTAATGCTTACAATATTCTTACTATCTCTAGCTGGAATTCCAGGAACTATTGGTTTTATAGGAAAACTTTATGTATTTACTGAGACAATAAAAGCTGGTTATACATTAATAGCTATTTTAGCTATTTTAGCAACAATTGTTTCAATTTATTACTACTTTAGATTAATTGCAGCTATGTATTTTTACTCTGCAAAAGATGAGTGTGAAATAGAAAACTTTAATGAAAAAAGTGTATCAAATTATGCTGTAGCATTTATAGCAATTGCTACAATAATTGGTGGTATTGGAAGTGCAATTATTTTCTTTATTCCATCAATTAGTATTGATACAATTACAAATCTCACAAATATAGCTATTCAATCACTATTTTTAAACTGATTGTTTAATATAGTAACTATCAAATAATTCATAAAAGTGCTAAAAATCCCCACTAGGGGATTAAGTGTAACTTTTCTACCACTATACATTAACAAAAAGTAAATATATCCTAAGCTATTGAAGAAACTTTAAACTATTATTTTGCTATGATTTTGTGAAATCTAAAATCGCAAGAAAGGATAGCAAATGAGTGACCTAATAGAGGGTTATTTAGGAAAAACAACAGAAGGGAAAAAGAGTAGACTTCCTGCAAAATTAGACTTTATTCAAAGTTTTACAGGTGGATTTCTAGCTCTATTTATGTGGGCACATATGATGCTTGTTGCATCAATTTTAGTGTCAAATGATTTTATGTACTATGTTACAAAACTTTTAGAGGGTAGCTTTATATTTGAGGGTGGAAATCCACTTTTAGTATCTATTGCTGCACTTGTTATTTTTGTTATTTTTATAGTTCATGCTGCACTAGGTATGAGAAAATTACCAGGTAATTTTAGACAGTACCAAGTAATGAAAGCTCATTCAAAAAGTATGGGTCATGATGATACAAAACTTTGGTTTACACAAGCATTTACTGGTTTTGCAATGTTCTTCTTAGGTTCAGTGCATTTATATGTAATTATGACTCATTCAGGTGATATTGGACCTTATGAGAGTTCAGATAGAGTTTGGTCTGAATATATGTGGCCACTTTATATTCTACTTTTATTAGCTGTTGAATTCCATGGAACTATTGGATTATATAGACTCTGTGTTAAGTGGGGTTGGTTTGATGGAGAGAACCCAAAACAAACAAGAAAAACTCTTAAAAAATTAAAATGGGCTTTAACTGTATTCTTCTTAGTTTTAGGATTTGCTTCACTTGCAGCTTATATGAAAATTGGTTACGAAAATGCTCAAAAAGGAACAGTTGGACAAAAATATACACCAACTGCACAAATTATGAAATATGAATTAAAAACTAAAACTCTTGGAGGAATCGCTTAATGAAAATTAATTACTGTGATGCGTTAGTTATTGGTGGAGGACTTGCAGGTCTTAGAGCTGCTGTTGCTGCACAAAAAAAAGGATTAAGTACAATAGTTTTATCATTAGTTCCAGTAAAAAGATCTCATAGTGCTGCAGCTCAAGGTGGAATGCAAGCATCTTTAGGGAACTCTAAAATGTCTGATGGAGACAATGAAGATTTACACTTTGCAGATACTGTAAAAGGTTCAGATTGGGGATGTGATCAAGAAGTTGCTAGAATGTTTGTTCATACTGCACCAAAAGCAATTAGAGAATTAGCAGCTTGGGGTGTACCTTGGTCAAGAGTTGAAGCAGGTACTAGAGAAGCTGTTATTAATGCTAAAAAAACAACTATTACTGAAGATGAAGATAGACATGGTCTTATTACATCAAGAGACTTTGGTGGAACTAAAAAATGGAGAACTTGTTACACAGCAGATGCAACAGGTCATACAATGTTATTTGGTGTTGCAAATGAGGCTCTAAAACATGATGTTGATATTAGAGATAGAAAAGAGGCTTTAAGTCTAATTCATGAAAATGGTAGATGTTATGGAGCAGTTGTTAGAGATTTAATTACAGGAGAACTTGAAGCTTATGTAGCAAAAGGAACATGTATTGCAACTGGTGGTTATGGAAGAATCTTCAAACAAACTACAAATGCTGTTATTTGTGAAGGAACAGGTGCAGCTATTGCTTTAGAAACTGGAATTGCAACTTTAGGAAATATGGAAGCTGTTCAATTTCACCCAACACCAATCGTTCCATCAGGAATTCTATTAACTGAAGGTTGTAGAGGTGATGGTGGTATCCTAAGAGATGTTGATGGACATAGATTTATGCCAGATTACGAGCCAGAGAAAAAAGAGCTTGCATCAAGAGACGTTGTTTCAAGAAGAATGATTGAGCATATTAGAAATGGTAAAGGTGTTCCTTCACCTTATGGATACCATGTATGGTTAGATATCTCTATTTTAGGTAGAGAGCATATTGAGAAAAACTTAAGAGATGTTCAAGAAATTTGTCAAATTTTCAACGGTATTGATCCAGCTGATGAAGGTCCAAAAGGTTGGGCTCCTGTTTTACCAATGCAACACTACTCTATGGGTGGAATTAGAACTAAACCAACAGGTGAATCACAAAAATTAGCAGGTCTATTTGCTTGTGGAGAAGCTGCTTGTTGGGATATGCATGGATTTAATAGACTTGGAGGAAATTCAGTTTCTGAAACAGTTGTTGCAGGAATGATTATAGGTAACTATTTTGCTGATTATTGTTTAGCAAATGATGTAACAATTCCAACTGCTACAGTTCAAAAATTTATTGATGAACAAGAAGCTTATCTTGATGAGATTCTATCATACAATGGTTCTGAAGATATCTTCAAAATCAAAAATAGAATGAAAGAGTTAATGGATGAGAAAGTTGGTATTTTTAGAAGTGGAGAACCTTTAAAAGAAGCTGTTGAAGAGTTAAAATCACTTTTACAAAAAACTAAACAAATCACTATTAAATCAAAAGAGAAATCTGGAAATCCAGAACTTGAAGAAGCATATAGAGTACCTAAAATGTTAAAAGTTGCTTTATGTGTTGCTAAGGGTGCTAGAGATAGAACTGAATCAAGAGGGGCTCACTATAGAGAAGATTTCTTAATGAGAGATGATAAAAACTGGTTAAATAGAACTTTAACTTCTTGGCCATCAAAAGATGCACTAGAGCCAGAGATTACTTATGAACCACTTGATATTATGACTATGGAGATGCCTCCAGCATTTAGAGGATATGGGGCAAAAGGTATGATTATAGAGCATGATGATTCAGCAATTAGACAAGAACAAGTTGATAGCATAACTGAAAAAATGCAAGCTGAAGGTAAAGATAGACATGAAATTCAACACGCTTTAATGCCATTTAGCTTACCAATGAACTACAAAGAGAAAAATGAAAGAGCAGGAGATAAATAATGAGTACGCAAAAAGGTAGAGAAATTACAATTTCAGTTCTTAAATATAATCCAAGAAGTAAGGTTTCAAAACCTCACTTTGTAGAGTATAAGCTAGAAGAGACACCAGGTATGACTCTTTTTATCGCTTTATCTCAAATTAGAGAACACTATGATCCTGATTTATCTTTTGACTTTGTATGTAGAGCTGGAATTTGTGGAAGTTGTGGAATGATGGTAAATGGTAAACCAACTCTTGCTTGTAGAACATTAATTGCAAATTATCCTTCAGGAAAACTTCAATTAATGCCAATGCCAGCATTTGAACTAATCAAAGATTTATCAGTAAATACTGGTAAATGGATGGATAGTATGAGTAAAAGAGTTGAATCTTGGATTCATTCAAACGAAGAGGTTGATATCTCTAAAATGGAACAAAGAGTTGATCCAAAAGTTGCAAATGACACATTTGAGTTAGATAGATGTATTGAGTGTGGTATTTGTGTTGCTTCTTGTGGAACAATGTTAATGAGACCAAAATTCGTAGGACCAGTTGGATTAAATAGAGTTGCAAGATTTGATATTGACCCACATGATAATAGAACAGCTGAAGATTTCTATGAATTAATTGGTGATGATGATGGAGTATTTGGTTGTATGTCATTAATGGCTTGTGAAGACCATTGTCCAAAACATTTACCATTACAAAATAAAATTGCTTACTTAAGAAGAAAATTAGTAGCACTTAGATAATTATTTATGAAGGTTTTACCTTCATAAATGAAAAAAATAGAAAAAGTTAAATATCATTTGTGATATTTAACTTTTTTTATTTAGGAGAGTCTATAAATGAGTTTAACAAATGATTATTTTTTACTATATCATGGAATTACATTTGAAAAAAATCTAGAGATTGAGCCAATTGATATAGAGCTTAACTCTGATACTTTTACTATTTTTGCTTTAATTATTAGTGCAAATAGAAAGAATTATGAAAAATTTATACATCTTACATCTTTTAAAACCCTTTGCCAACAGTTAAAAATTAAAACTCCATCAAATGCTAATGAGTTTTATCATATTCAAGAAAATATTGTTGAACTAATTTCGCAAAATAGACTAAAAACAAATTTTGAAACTCTTCATCATAGCTTTGAATATTTGCAAAATGAAAATATTATAGATAAAGATAGCTATACAAAACTAAACTCTTTATTTGATTATAAAGAAATTGAAGCTATAAAAGATGAGACAAACTCAATATCAAAAATTGATGATGAATATAAAACTTCATTTAAAGAGTTAAAAATCACTATCGAAAATATTTTATTAGAACTAAAAAATGAAATTAAAAATAGTGAAGTTTCTCAAGAGCTTAAAGCAGTTGGAGAATATATAAACAATCAAAAATTCTCTATAGGAATAACTGGTGTTATGAATGCTGGAAAATCTACAATGCTAAATGCTCTTATGGGAAAAGAGATTTTGGGAAGTGCTGTTGTTCCTGAAACTGCAAACCTTACAATTGTAAAACACAATCCAACTGATAATGCAAAAGTATTTTATTGGAACACAAAAGAGTGGGAGAAAATTGAAGAGAGTGCAAAAAGTTTAGAGAGTATGAGAGATTTTGTAAATGAAACTAACAAAGTCTTTGGTGAAAATCTAAAAAACTACATAAAACCAACTTCAAGATTTGATGAAGTTGATATAAATAATTTGTCATCTTATACATCTGCCGAACATAGTGAAAAAAAATGTAATCTTGTAAAGTATGTAGAACTAGGGAGCAATCTTAAATTTTTAAGTGATGGTATAGAAATAGTTGATACACCAGGACTTGATGACCCAGTTATCCAAAGAGAAGAGATAACAAAAGAGTATATTTCTAAATGTGATATGATGATGCATCTAATGAATGTATCTCAAAGTGCTACTTTAAAAGATGTTGAGTTTATAATTGATGCTGTTTTATATCAAAATATTTCAAAACTTTTGGTAGTAATCACAAGAGCTGATACTGTATCTAAGAAAAACCTTGAAGAAGTTATAGAGTACACAAAATCATCTATTCAAAAACAATTAAAAGCTCAAAACAAAGATTCTCAATTAGACCATATTTTAAAAACTATAAAGTTTATTCCAATATCAGGATATATGGCACTACTTCATAGAACAGGTAGAGAAAAAGAGGCTCTTGAAGCTGGATTTACCTTAGAAGATACAGGAATTTTAGAGATAGAAAACTATCTTATGGAGAGCCTTTTTGGAACTTCTTCACAAAAAGGTGATTTAGTTATTCAATCAGCAAAAACTCAATTGAATAGACTTTTAGAAAAACAAATAGGTTTTAATAATTACGAACTAACTTTATTAAATAAATCAAAAGATGAATTAGAGTTAGAATTAGTAGAATTTAATAAGAAAAAAGATTCAAATAAAAGAGTACTTTTTTCAATGAGTGAAGATATTAATTACTACAAAAATGATGCAAAATCATATATTGATTCTTTAGAGACATTTTTACAAAGTGAACTTTTAGAGTTACAAAATATCATAAAACAAAGAGTTGTAAATGATACAAGATACTCTTTAGAGAAAACTAAAAAAAGACCAGAAAATGCAAGAGTAAAAGTTATTGTTGAAACAGCAATAAAAGATGGAATTATTGATGTAATTAGAGATTATAGATATAAATTCATAAAAAAATCTCAAACTATTGGTGAACAGTGTGAACAAAAATATCATGATTTAGGTTTTGCACTAGGACATAAAAATGAGAATTTTGATGCAAGAGGATTTTTCCAAGATGATTTTAAAAGTGGTTTCTTAACTTCAAATAATGAGATTATGCTAAATCAAATAATTAATGCCGTTGGAAGTGCTAAGGAAGGAAGATTAAATGAACTTGATAGAAATATTGAAGATATTATAAAAAATCAATTTAAAGGTATTGAAGAAGATATTAAGTCTAAAGCAAAAAAAGTAAGTTCACTTTTAATTGAAAATTTCTTTAATACACTAAATGCTCCACTAAAAGCTTTTGAACAAAGATTAAAAAATGAAGAAGAGAGCCTTCAAAATAGAATTGCAACTTTTGAAGAAAATGATAAAAATAAAGCTGAATTATCTATAAATCTACATAAAAATATTAAAAAACTTGAAACTATTATGTTAAATATTAAAGGATTACACTAATGAGTGCAAATTTAAATATATTAAAAAGCTTTGCTAATGAATATAAAGAACAAAACTCTTTAAAAGAGATAGTTTATGAAGATGGACTTGTTGGAGATATAAAAAAAACAATAGATAAATTACTTGATGAAAAATTTCATCCATCAATTCAACTACAATCAGTTTTAAATAAACAATTAAGACGGGCTAGATATCCTATGGAAGTTGCAATTACTGGACAATTTAGTGCTGGAAAATCAACATTTCTAAATGCCCTACTTTCAAGAAATATTCTACCAACAGGAATTACACCAGTTACATCTAAAGTAAACTTTATAAATTATGGTGAAGATTTTAAATTAAAGATAACATATTATTCAGGAGCACAAGAGTTTGCACCAATAGAAAGTATTGCTGATTTTACAGATCAAAGACAAGATGATATGAAAAATATTAAATATCTAACACTTTACGCCCCAATGCCTATTTTAAAAGAGATCTCATTTGTTGATACTCCAGGTCTAAATTCTCAATCTCAAAGTGATACAGATGTTACAAGAAGAGTTTTAAAAGATGTTGGTGGAATTATTTGGCTAACATTGATTGATAATGCAGGAAAACTCTCAGAAGCTCAAGTTCTTGAAGAGTATATGCAACACTTTAAAAATAAATCTTTATGTGTTTTAAATCAAAAAGATAAATTAACTCCAGAACAAGTTGAAACTACTACAAATTATGTAAAAGATAAATTTAGTAAATATTTTGCTAAAGTGGTACCAATTTCAGCAATAAAAGCTTTAGAAGGAAGAGCAAAAGAGAAAACTATTTTAATTGAAGATGAAAATATAAATCTTTTAACTCAACTAAAAAAAGAGCTCCTATCAAAAGATATAGAAGATAATGCTGATATTGAGAAATTATTAACTGAACATAAAAATAAAATAAAATCTATAAGATTAAGTGATACATCAAATAATATAAAACTTTTAGAAGATTCAAATATTCAAGAGGTTTTAGATTTTATTGAAACAACAATAAGACCACAAGCAGCTGAAGCAAAAGAGTTTGCTATTAAAAAAGATTTAAGAAGTTTTTGTGATATTTTAATAAAAGAGTATGAAACAATCATCAAAGTTTATGATGCTTTAGTTGAAGTTTTAGAATCTTGTGAAGCAAAAGTTGATGAAGCTTTTGAAAATATTCATAAAAAATACTCTAAAGAACTTTTTAATATATATAATTCACTTGAAACTGTTATGGAAAAAATAGCAAACGAGACATTTAAAAATATTAAAAGAAAAAAATCTCTTAGATTTGAAGAGTCAAAATCGCTTTTTGGTGAGAAAATAGAGAAATTTGAGTATGAAACATTTTGGATTGATAGTGATGCTGTTTATAAAGCACTATTTTATGATGATCAAACCGTAGATAAAATGTTCAAAAGATCAATTAAACTTCTTAAAAATATAGAATTGGATACAGATGAAGCATTTAGAGATGTTTATAGAGTAATAAAAAATGATGTTGTAAAGTGGCAAGAGCCTTATGAACTTATAAGAAAACAAAGAGAGATAGCTTCAGATATAGAGTTCTCAAATACTAGGCACTTTGCAGCAAAAGTTTATGAAAATGTTTTAAGAACTTTTCATAAAGCAATTTTGGAAAATATTTCAGCACTAAGAAAGAAATTTGCATACTTTAATGGTGCATTATCATACTCATATATACAAACAACACAAGCAACTATTGCTCACTTTGAACAACAAATAAGTGAAAGTGAAGAGCTTTATAAAAAAGAGCCTAGTAGATTCTCTATCTCTCATCCAAGAGAAGATGAAATTGTTGCAAAGTTAAAAGCAAATTTTGGATTTGAAAAAATAGAGGATTTTTTAACTTCAAAAAGAAACTATCTATTTAAAATTATAAAATACTCAAAAGAGCAATATTTAGATATAAATAAAGATAGAATAGAGTTCGTAAAAAACAAAAAAGAGCAATATTTAGAAAAAATAAAAGATTTAGAGAAAATAAAAGAGGAGGTTTAACCTCTTTTCATTTTTAAGCTTTTTTAAGATATTGAGTAAGAATTACTATTTTTACTCCATTTACCCTTCCTTCAATATGTTCAGGATTAGAAGTAAGTGAAATATTTCTTACAGCAGTTCCTCTTTTTGCAGTAAAACCAGCACCTTTTACCTCTAAATCTTTAATTATTGTAACAGTATCTCCAGCATTTAAAACTACACCATTACAATCTTTATGAATTATTCCATCTTCAACTTTAGAAATCCCTGCTTCTGCCCAAGCTCTTACATCATCTTCCAAATACATCATATCAAGAAGGTCTTGATTTCCTAATTTTTTCAACATTCTATATGATAAAACTTGAACAGCAGGAACACTACTCCACATAGAATCACTTAGACAAAACCAATGATTTTCATCTAAAAAACTATCATCTTCAAATTGTGTTTTACACTTTGCACATAATAATGCTGATTGTAAAGCTGTTCCATCACTAGGACTTACCTCATAAACACTTAAGTCCTGTGTTGATTTACAAAGTTCACAAGAAGAATCACTTCTATTTAAAAGTTCTTGTTCAATACTCATAAAAATTACCTCATTTTAAGAAAATAGCTTGGATTATAGCAAAATAAACAAAATCTAAAATTTTGTAAACTTTTATTGACCAAAATCATAAGAATTAAGAGTAAATTTTATTATTATAGTATTCAAAGAGGTATTTAATAATGAAATTTTTTTATAAACAATTCCAAAAAATAAACTCTGAGCCACTTGATAAATCAAATATGTTTTGGTCATGGATTGGCTCTTTTTTAGGAATTATATTAATTGCATTTTTTCATAAGAATTTTTTAGATGATGATGGATTAATACTAGTTTTAAGCTCTTTTGGAGCAAGTGCTGTTTTAATTTATGGGGCAATAAATTCACCTCTTGCTCAACCAAAAAATCTAATAGGTGGTCATATAATATCTGCAATTATAGGAGTTATCTCTTATAAACTTTTTGCACCAAATCTTTTCTTAGCTGCTGCAATTGCTGTTTCAACCTCTATTTTAATTATGCAATTAACTCTAACTTTACATCCTCCAGGAGGGGCAACAGCACTAATAGCTGTTATTGGAAATGAACAAATTCATAATTTAGGCTTTTTTTATGTAATAATTCCTGTTTCTAGTGGAGCATTAATTCTATTTTTAATAGCATTTATTATAAATAATATCCCAAGAAATAGAGCATATCCACAAAGTTATAAAGAGTTTTTAAAAAAACATTATAAAAGGTATAAGAGAAAGAGTTTAAAAAAAGTAGTATTCAAAAAAAATACTATTAAAAATTAAACCTTTTAATAAATTCTTATACTATATCCAACACCATAATTGTTTTGAATATCTAACATTGGTACTTTTTTTCTAAGTCTTGAAATAAGATTCTTTAAATTTGATATTAGAATATCCAATTCACTCTCTTCATCATATAAATAGTTTGTAATCTGTTTATTTGTATATATTTTCTGAGGTGTTTTCATCAATAAATCAAGAAATAAAAACTCTTTTTTTGTAAGTTTTAAAACCTTTTGATTTAAAATAAGTTGTTTCTCTTGCTTATTCCAAGAAAGTTCATCTGATAATTTTATAAAAACTGAATTCTTTTCATTTTTATAAACTCTTTTGTTATATATATTTCTGGAAACATTAAAAATAACTTCTAAGAAATTATCATAATCTATTGGTTTTAGGACAAATTGAAAAACTCCTACATTTACAAGTTCCATTAAATAATGGGTTTCACTATGAGCTGATAAAACTACTACCTTTTGTTCAGGATTAATTCTATATATATTTTTTATCAACTCTATTCCATCCATATTTGGCATCTGAATATCTGTTATTATTAAATCATAATTATTTGTAGAACTCATATATTTAAAAAAAGCTTCTTCACCGTCATAAGCTATATCTACTTTATAAAAGATATCTTTAAGTAAAAGTGCCATCTCTTTTGATAAATTTTCATCATCTTCTACAAATAAAATAGCAATTTCTCTTCCATATTTTTCCAATAAATTATAATCTAGCAAAATTTATCCTTTAACTCTTTCTTTTTTTACTCTTTTTTCTACCTGTATTTATTTTGTATTCCACTTTTTTAAGTTTTTCTATTAATTTTGAAGATATTTTATACATATTCATAACAACTGCTCTTTTTTCTAAATCTAAATCTTTTTTTGCATCATCAAATCTATTTATCAAAGCCAAATAGTCAATAGATTTCAAATATGGATAAAAATAACTGCTTTTTTCTTCTTCTATTATCCATTCACTTAAAAGACAAATCACAACAAGTTCTGGTATCCAAAAGCTTCCATTTGCTAAAAGAGTCTCAATAGTTTTAACTAAAGTATCATAATAAACCATTAAAGGTTCTTCTTTTTTTGCCAATATTTTTAGTGTAGAGTTTTTATTTGCATTTTCTATTAAACTTCTTAAATAAGAAGAATTTATAACTGTATCTTGTAACTCATATAATAAAGTTCTTAAAGTAAACTCTATAAAATCATTATCCTCTTTATTTGATAGTTCAAAATAGTAAACCCCTTTATCTATTTGATTAAAATACTCTTCTAATGTTGTTCTTATAAATACTAAAAGAGCTTCAGTTTTTATATCTCTCAATAATTTTGGTTTTACTCTATTTGTACAATTCATATGCTCATCTTAATATTAAAAAGTTTCCCATTCTTCATTAGTCGAATCAATCTTTATATTAGTCTTATTTGAACTATTTACTTTAGATTTTATCTTCTTTGGAACTATTTCCTCTACTACTCTTTTTTGTGAATTTTCTATTCTATTTGCTTTCACATCATTTTTACCTATAAACTCTTTTGCATTTGCATTTTTAACTACTATATTTGCAATATTATCTGTTAAACTTGATATATCATGAGTTTGTGAAGCTATCATAGCATTTTGTTGAGTTTGTTGGTCTAGTTGATTTACTGCATCATTTATCTGCTCTATTCCCATTAATTGCTCTTTACTTGACATCTCTATATCTGATATTAATGTTATAGTCTCTTCTATATTCTTACTTAAATCAACATATCCATGTATCATATTTGTTGCTATTTGTTTACCTTCATTCGCTTTTTGTGTTGCATTCTCTACTATATTTTTTATCTCTCTTGCTGCTTCTGCACTTCGTGAAGCTAAGTTTCTTACTTCTTGAGCAACAACTGCAAACCCTTTTCCTGCCTCTCCTGCTGTTGCTGCTTCTACTGCTGCATTTAGTGAGAGAATATTTGTTTGGAATGCTATATTATCAATAACTCCTATTGCTTCATTTACTAAATTTACCTGAGTATTTATCTCTTCCATTGCTGTTGTTGTTTGATTTGCTAACTCTTCTCCCTCTTTTACTGATTTTGTTACATTATTTGACAAGTTAGACATCTTTGCTATACTTTGTGTATTATTTCTTATATTACTTGTTATCTCTTCTAATGCTGCTGCTGTCTCTTCTAAACTTGCTGCTGCCTCATTTGAACTTATATTCAATTTATCTACATTCTCTAAAAGTATTCTTGAACTATTCTCTAATGTTAATCCATTTGATTTATTCTCTACTAACATTGATGTTATTGAGTCTCCTAAATGATTTACTCCATTTGCTAGTTTTAATAGATGCTCTTTTAACCCTTTTTGGTCTATCTTATTTAAATAATTATAACTTGCATACTGTTCTAATATATTTAATATATTATTTATATTTGATTCAAGATTCTCTCCCATATTATTTAATACATTTTTTAATTGCATTAATGCTGGATTTGATACTTGAGTATTTAATCTTTGGCATAAATCTCCTTGTTCAAACTCCCCTAATACTGCTATTGTCTCATCTATTAATCTTCTATCTTCTTCTACACCTTTTTGTGTTTTTAAGATATTCTCATTTACAATCTTACTCATTTGTCCAAATTCACAGTTACCATTTATTTTTATTAAATCTACTGTTAATTTATCTCTATTTAAGTAAGCAAAAAACCCTAATAATCCATCTTCAAAAGTTTTTAGTAAATTTGAAATATTTCTTGAAATAGCTATTGATACTATAACACCTACAATTAGTATTATCAAACCTACAATTAATATTACAACTTTTATAAAGCTATTTAAACCATCAACATTTGAACCAATATCATCTTGGATTTTACCTTGAGAAACTAAAATCTCGTGTCCTAAGTCTTGAATCTTTTTTGTTAATACATTTAACTCATCTTTAATTACACTATTTCTTGCATTAACTGCTTCATAAAGTTGAATAACACCATCTTCATAGTTTTTTAAAGTAGTTTCAAACTCTTTTATCTCTGTTGCATTTCTTTGCCCAAAAATAGATTTAATAATTTTAAGTTCATTTGTTATTAATGAAATATTTTTTTTAACCACTTCAAAGTCATCATTACTATTTGTTTCCATAAATTTTAAAACATAAATTTGCATAATCAAAACATCATTTAGTAGTTTTGAAACTTCAAAACTACTTTCATAATTTCTACTTTCAGACTCTTTTACTACAACTGAAGATAAAATTTGCTCTACTTTTTTACCGTTTTTGTATAAATTCTCATTTAAAATATTATCTCTTGTTTGCATATAATTTATAACTTTAGAAAAAGAGTTTTTATAATTATCTAAAGATTTATCTACATCTTGCATTTGAGCTTTTATTGTAGGATTTTTTAAATTCTCAATTCCTAAATTCACAAGAGCTTTTATTTCTACAAACTCTTTATTAAACTCATCTATACTACTTTTTTGATGAGATTTTATATACTCTAAAATAGTACTATTCATTTTTAATAAAGAGATATCAATATTTGCTATAGTCTTCGCATTTTTTGCTATTCTTCTATATTCAGAAAAACCATCACTCGTTTCATTTATAGATTTTGTTGCAAAAAGAACAAATCCAAGAATTAATATAATTATTATAGAAAAAGAAAAAATTAATTTCTTCTTTATTGTTAAATTATTTAACATTCAAATCCCCCTATTGTTATTAACAGCATTAATAATAACTTACTTTTTATACCAATATTTCCCATATATTTTCCCTCTATATTTAATTTTATAATTCCAAGATTTGTTGGATTAGAAATTATCTTATACTCATTAAGATTTACTATTCAATTTATATTTATCAACTCTTTTTTTATATTATAATATAAGAGTGTATTCAAAAAGTATCATTATTAGGTAAACTTATTTATTTTAACTCAAAAAATAATATTATGATACTTCTAGATTATTTATTCTTGTGAACACACACTCTTTTTAACCATATTTAATTCATCAAATATATGAGAAGTTAAAATCTCAATATCTACTGCTAAATCTTTTAAATTTACTGTTGAGTCAATTTTTATATCTTCATTTACATATATTTGAACACTATTATGAATATCTGAATGATATTTTTTTAATTTACTCCAACTTGAAGTTTTTGTATATTTTTCTTGTTTATCTTCAGACTCTTTTATCCATTTCCCTAGATTACAATCATTACAAGATACTACTGTCCATTTCTCATTTTTTCCTAGTCTTGCGAAATTATTCTCTTTAAATCTTATATGGTCATTTTTCAATTTTGCTGTTTTAAATACTAAATCTATATTACAAATATAATCTTTTGTCTGTTTTGAATAGTTAGCTAAATTTGCAGCAGAAACCAATCTTGAAGATAGTTCAGAAACCTCTTTTGATAAATCATTTATTTGATTTGAAACCATGGCATTTTGTTGTGTTTGTTGGTCTAGTTGATTTACTGCATCATTTATCTGCTCTATTCCCATCAATTGCTCTTTACTTGCCATCTCTATATCTGAAATCAATCTTACTGTTTGTGATATATTTAAATTTAACTCTCCATACCCTTTTATCATATTTGAAGCTATATTTTTCCCTTCATTCGCCTTTTGAGTCGCATTCTCTACTATATTTTTTATCTCTTTTGCTGCTTCTGCACTTCTACTTGCTAAGTTTCTTACTTCTTGTGCTACTACAGCGAACCCTTTTCCTGCCTCTCCTGCTGTTGCTGCTTCTACTGCTGCATTTAATGATAAAATATTTGTTTGAAATGCTATTTGGTCTATTACACTTATAGCCTCATTTACTAAATTTACCTGAGTATTTATCTCTTCCATTGCAATTGTTGTTTGATTTGCTAATTCTTCTCCCTCTTTTACGGATTTTGTTACACTATTTGACAAGTTAGACATCTTTGCTATACTTTGTGTATTATTTCTTATGTTACTTGTTATCTCTTCCAGTGCTGCTGCTGTCTCTTCTAAAGAAGTTGCTGCTTCGTTTGCATTTGTTGATAAGTTTTCAGATGATGCAGATAAAATAGTTGTATCTTCATTTAGTTTATCTCCAGTAGTTAAAATCATAGCTAATAGTTCAGAAACATTATTCCCTACTAATCTCGTACTAGATTTTAAACTTCCATAAGTTCCTGTCATTTCTAAATCTTCAGGAACTCTACTTTCAAAATGAGATTCTCCAAAATCCAATAAAACTTTACTTATTAAAGAAATTTTTAGTTGCAGATCATTCGCAAGAGCATTAATATTATTTTTTATATTTTCAATTTGTGGATTTTCACACTTTAGTTTGATTTGATACATAAAAAAACCTCTTTGAATATTTTCAATCATTTTTTGTATTTGAGATAATACTTGCTCTTCATTTAATAATATTTGATTTGATTTTCTAATGTTTTCATTTACAACTTTTGCCATTTGTCCAAATTCATCTTCTGAATTAATCTCTATTAATCCAACTTTTGAAGATTCTTTATTTAAATAAGAAAAAAAACTCAGTAAGCCTATTTGAAAATGATTTATACTAACAACTATATTTCTAGATATAAATTGAATTATCATTTGAGCAAAAATCAAACCAATTATTATAGATATAATAATTGTATTTATACTATTTTGTACTGTTTCATTTAAAGTAGTTTTTAACTCTGAACTTTTTAAGTCATTTTCTTCAATCCAACTTAATATAGAAGATTTTAGAGGTCTGAATTGACTTGTAACTTCTATATTATCCTCTAATATTAGAGTTTCATTATTTTTTAATTTTTCCTCTATTTTATTTAATATTTTTTTTTGTGAAGAGTATAAATTATTAATATTAAATTTTTCAAATCCTTTAGAGATATTTGAGCTATTTTTTAGTTCTAAAATCAATAAATCTAACTCTTTAATTGCTTCAAGAAAGTTATCTTTTGCTTTTGTATCATTAGAATTTAAAATTATTCCTCTTAAAGCATTTGTTACTTGAAGACCTTGTTCACTAGTTTTATGAATTGTTGTGGAAAGTTCAGTAATTATAGAGTTTTCCTCATTAATTTGTTTTATATTATTTATAGCATAATATAGAATAATTGTAACTATTGAAAATAAAACTATATTTATAAAGCTGATAATATTTATCTTATATTTCACCTTTATATCACCTATCTTTAACATATTTAACCACCTTTTAATAAATTTCTTAGTCTTAAAAGTTATTATCTTATCTTATCTTATCTTCCTACTAGTAAACCAATTTAGTTTAAACTACCGATTTTGCTAAACTTTTAAGCTAATTAATTTATAAATTTTCAGCCTTTGATTATCTAATAAAAAAAAGATAGATATATAAAAATGGATAAATCTTTTTTATATATTTTGAAACTTTGTAGTCTCTTTTACCAATTATATATTAAGCACTTATTTTCTATACCATTATTAGTTTTTGGTCAGAATTTTGCTTTATATATAGCTCTATATTTCTTCTAGTTTCATGCAAATTAAATGCAAGGTCTTTTAAAAATCTTCTTTTACAAGTACTAAATATACTACTTGAAAATAACATCTCTTCTTCAGTTTCCAGAATAAGCTTCATAACTAAATTATGTACATCTTCTACATCTTTTATATCACAAATTATATTGTTTTCATTGAAACTTATTTTTGAATTCATACTTAAATAAACCTCCTTTAGAAAAATTATTTTAAAATTATAATACAAGAGTGTATTTAGAAAGTATCATTATGGGGTAAATTTATTATTTTAGTTTTACCTAATATATAATATCTACTTCTAAGTCTATAGTCATTTTAAAATTTATGTTAAAACAGACTTATCTCTTTTGCTTTAATCGTATCTTTTCCTAAAAACTCTTTTGAATTTGCATTTGAAACTACAAGTTTTGCTATTTTATCAGTAGCTATTGCTACATCATGTGTTTGTGATGCTATCATTGCATTTTGTTGAGTTTGTGCATCTAAATGATTTACTGCATCATTTATCTGCTCTATACCTAATAATTGCTCTTTACTTGATATTTCTATATCTGAAATTAAATTTATTGTATTTGTAATATTGGAATTCAAATCTTTATATCCATCTATCATATTACTCGCTATTAATTTCCCTTCATCTGCTTTATTTTTGGCATTTTCTACTATATTCTTTATCTCTTTTGCTGCTTGGGCACTTCTATTTGCTAAATTTCTTACCTCTTGAGCAACAACTGCAAACCCTTTTCCAGCCTCTCCTGCTGTTGCTGCTTCTACTGCTGCATTAAGAGATAATATATTTGTTTGGAAAGCAATATTATCAATAACACCTATTGCTTCATTTATCAGATTTACTTGTCTATTTATCTGCTCCATTGCCAATGTCGTTTGATTTGCTAATTTTTCTCCCTCTTCTGCAGATTTTGTAACACTTGCTGAATATGAAGACATTTTTGCTATATTTTGTGTATTATTTCTTATATTTGAAGTTATCTCTTCTAAGGCTGCTGCTGTCTCTTCCAAAGAGCTTGCTGCTTCATTTGAACTTAAATTTAATTTATCTACATTTAATAATAGAATATTAGAACTCTTATCTAATGTTAAGCCATTCAATTTATTCTCTACTAACATTTCAGTTATTAAACCTGCTACACTATTTAAAGTATTTGGAATTTCTGCATTTTCATCATCAATTTTAAATCTAAAATCTTGCTTTGAAAAGTTATTTAAAACATAACTAATTTTATGTGTATTAGAACCTATTATTTTTTGTAAATTATCAACTAAATAATTTATAGTTTTTGCTATATAGTTAAGTTTATTGTTACTTGTGTTTGTAAAATATATTTTATCTTCTATAAACCCATCTGAAAGTTTTTCTGATACAAGCATTATCTCTCCAAAAATTAGAAGCTCTTCTTGATTCTTTTTTTCTAATTTATTTTTAAGAATATTTAACTTATTTATAACTTTTTGATGAACCCCTTTTGCTTTAAAATCTATTTTTGGCAAAGAATTCAAATCCCCATCAATAAACTTTTCTATATTATTTAGTGAATCAAGAATTACTTCTTCCACTTTATTACTTTTAAATATCATAATTATAAACCTTAATTTAAAGTTTTATATAGAGAAATGGCCCTATTAATCTCTTCATCAGTTGGTTTTATTCTTATAGAAATATATCTCAACTCACCTTTACTACTTTTAGAAGCATATACTGTTGCATTTACCCAATAATATCCTCCATTTTTTGTTCTATTTTTTACTATACCCTTCCAAACATTTCCACTTTTTATTGTTTCCCATAAATCTTTAAATGCAGCCTTTGGCATATCTTGATGTCTTACTAGATTATGTGGTTTTCCTATTAATTCTTCTTTAGTATAACCAGCGACTTGACAAAAATCACTATTAGCATAGATGATATATCCTCTTGAATCTGTTTCTGAAACAATCATTATATCTTTAGATAATTTAACTTCTTGGCTCATATTTTATCCTGTTTAAATACTATTTTCTAATCTTCGTTTTGTACCAATTTCAAGGTCTCTCCTAATTTCATGCAAATTAAATGCAAGATCTTTTAAAAATCTTCTTTTACAAGTACTAAATATATTACTTGAAAATAACATCTCAGCTTCAGTCTCTTTAATAAGCTTCATAATTAAATTGTGCATTTCTTCTATATCTTTTATATCACAAATCATATTGTTTTCCTTGAAACTTATTTTTAAATTCATACTAAAATAAACCCCCTTTAGAAAAATTATTTTAAAATTATAATATAAGAGTGTATTTAGAAAGTATTATTATCAAAACCGATTAATAATTTTGTAAATATTTAAATAAAAATTAGAAACTATGTGCTAATCTAATGAAATAATATTTAGAACAAATTGGAAAAAGATGGATATTGAAGAAAAAATGATTATGGATTTAAATGAGATAATCAATAATACAATAGAAGGAGTATTGATACTTCAAGAAGGTTTTATAAAAAATATAAACCACTCTTTACTTGAAATTTTAGGATATGAAAAGAAAGATGAATTAGTAGATAAATTAGCAACTAGTATTTTGATACCAACATCAACAGAAAAGTTTATAAAATATAACGAAAAAATCTTTCAAGAAATCTCTTTAATTACAAGAAATGGAAAAATTATTCCTGTAATTATAAAGATGAAAGATATTATTTATAATAACAAAGAGTATAAAATAATCTATATTTTGGACTTAACAGAGTTAAAAGAAAAAGAAAAAATGGTTATCTTTCAATCAAAGTTAACAGCAATGGGAGAGATGATTAGTATGATTGCTCATCAATGGAGACAACCATTATCAACAATTACAACCATTTTAACAAGGCTAAAATTAAAAAGTAGTACAAACAAAATTGATAAAGGGTTTTTAGATAGTAATCTAAGTGATATAAATAAATATGTTCAATATATGTCATCGACAATAGATGATTTCAGAAACTTTTATCAAATAGATTCAAAAAAAGAGTTAATAAGTTTAAATCAAATTGTAATGATTGTTCATAATATGATAGAAAAATCATTCTCTTTTCAAAATATAAAAATAGAGATAAATCAAATAAATTTAAAACAGAGATTTTTACCAAAGAATGAACTAATTCAAGTTATCTTAAATATTTTAAACAATTCAAAAGATGCTTTTTTAGAAAGAGATATCAAAAACTCTATTATTAAAATATATTTTGAAGATACAAAAGATAATCAGAAAATTTTTATTGAAGATAATGCAGGGGGAATTGATGAAGAGATTATCTCTAAAATATTTAATCCCTATTTTTCTACAAAAACTAAAAGAAATGGAACTGGTTTAGGGCTTTATATTTGTAAAAATATCCTAGAAAAAGATAATTTAGGAGATATTTTTGTAGAAAATACACAAAATGGAGTAAAATTCAGTATAAATATTTTCTGATTTATAGCAAAATAACTTTTACCTTACTAGCTCCCTTTGTATCAAAAAAATCTTGAACTATCTTTGCCAATTCTAAAACATCTGCATTTTTCATTCTAATACAACCAGCACTTTCCTTACTTCCTATACTTTTTTCATTTAAAGTTCCATGAATTCTATAAGTTTGATTACCATCAACAATATGTGTAAGATTTAATTTTGCAGCTCCCATATAGTTATATTTATGATTTGGTGGAACAACTATTGGTAAAATCACACCTTTTTTTTCAAAATTCTTTCTAGTATCTAAAGTTGGATACCAAACTGGATTTAAAGAAATTGATGAAATTTTACCCTCTCCTAAAGGTTTCTTTACACCATTTTTTGCAGTTGATACAACATAAGTCTTAATCTCTTTTATGCTTTTTCCAAGTTTTGATTTTAATTTCATAATATTTTTATTTGAATCAACTTCAATAATCAACTCTTCATAATCTTCTAAATCTTTATTTTTAAGCTCATATTTTACAGAATCTCCCATATTTAAAGCTTTTAATAGTGCATTTGAATCTCTATTTTTTTTCTCATTTTCATCAAATTCTATAAAAGCCACATCTCTTAACTCTTGCTCTATATTTGAACTTATATTCTCATCTTCTTCTAATAAATCCTTTTTTGTTCCTAAATATATCGTTTGTATTTCACTATTTTTTACAGCTTCTAACTTTTTTTCTTCTATTTTCTTATCTTCAACCTTTTTATCTTCTTTTGCCTTTTCTTCAACTTTTTGAATCTCTGGTTTTTTTATTGGTTCATTACCCATAATAGTTTCTTGAACTTTTGTTTCAAGCTTCGGTTCCATATCTCTTTTTACTTCTTGTTTCACTTTTGTACTATTTTTTAGCTCTTTTTTTGGTTCTATTTTCTCTATTTTTTCTTTAGTTTTTGGATAGTAATCAGGACTTACAAACTCCAATTTCTCAAACTCTGGCAAAGTTGATACTAAAGGGAACTCTTCATTTGATGATAAAAAGCAAGTAAAAAATGTAAATAAGGCAATAACTCTTTTCATAACATATCTTTTTTTAATTTTTTTTATTTTACCTATAATTCCTTTTAAATGGCAAATAATTCATCAATTTACCTTTTATAATAGTTTTTTATGTTAAAATCCACAAAAAAAATTATTTTATCTAAGGATTTTTTATGATACTAAATGCTGATTCATTAAAAATTAGCCAAAATTTACAATCAAATTGTAATACAAACTCGAAAATTGTAACACTTCTTACTGTTCCAGTTTTATTATATCTATTGGTAATTTTATGTTTTATTGGTATTTTTCCACTAAAATTTGAAATTCATAGCGTTATTTTAATAGGATTTATCCTTTTAATCTATCTATTTTTTGTAAAACACAATGCATTTTATGTTGCTTGTAAATTTAAAACTTTATATCACGATGTAGATGTAAGATTAAAAGAGTATGCAAATAAAAACCAACTTACTATTAGTGATACAACAAAAGCAAATGGAAATGTAGATGATTTTCTACAAGATTATACAAGTAATTTAAGAAATAGTAATTTTTCAAGTATTGCAAGTGGAATCTTCCCAACTTTAGGGATTTTAGGAACATTTATCTCTATTGCTATTTCTATGCCTGATTTTAGTTCAGGTGCTACAAATGCTCTTGAAAGTGAGATTACAAAACTATTAGGTGGTGTTGGAACAGCATTTTATGTTTCTATATATGGAATTTTCCTATCTATTTGGTGGACTTTTTTTGAGAAATTTGGAATGAGTAAATTTCAACAACTTTCATATAAAATCAAAGAAGATACAAAATCACTATTTTGGACAAAACTTGATATAGAATCAATTCATCTAAAAAGTAATCTTGATAACTTTACAAAAATGAGAGAAATCTTTTCTGAATTAACTTCAAGTAATATTTTAGAATCAATAAATAGTTCAATAGAAAAAAGATTCCAAAATCTTGAAAATCTTTTAGAAAAAGAGCTATTATTAACTTCAAAAATTGATGCAAATATTGAAAATAATGAAAGATTGGTAGTTGCATTAAATAGTGTATCAAACTCTATCTCAAATATTATTTCAAACTTTGAAAAGCAAAAAGATAGATATACTTATGTTACTGAAGAATTAAATTTAAATATTATTAAATTAAATTCACATATGGGAAATCTAAGCTCAGAGAATTTAAAAGCGATATATTCAAATATTATTAAAAGTATTGAGACAATGAAAGGTGATATGGAAAAAATCGAGTGGAGATTTACTCAAGGTTTAGAAAATTATGATGAAAAAATTAAAAACTCTTTAGAACTAATAGATGCTGAAACTTCAAAAATAATTTTAGATTTAACAGAGTTTAAAGAGCTAAGTAAGTAGTAAAAGATGTATAAAAAAGATCAAAATAGCCAAGAAAATTTTTGGATTTCATACGCAGATTTAATGGCTGGACTACTTTTTGTATTTATTTTAGTAATTGGTGCAATTGTTATTAAATATGCTGTAAGTAAAAATAGCCTTGAAGAGGAGAAAAAAGCTCTAAGTTCTAGTGAAGAACAAAAATCAAAACTATTTTTAGAGTTAGCAAAAGCCAAAAATCTCTATGAAAATACAAAAAATGATTTAGAAAATAGTAAAAATGAGCTTAATTTAAAAGCTAGTGAAATTGATAAATTAAAAGCTCTACTTTTAGATATTGAAGTAAAATATAAAGATGAACAATCAAAAAGTGAAGAGCTTAATAAAAATCTTGATGAGAAATCAAATGTTATAACTCTAAGAGATGAAGAGATTAAACTTTTAGCCGATAAACTTTTAGTTCAAACTCAAATTCATCAAAAAATGGTTGAAGAGTTTGATATTGCAAAACTTAAAATCAAAACTTTAACTGGGTTAAAACTAAATGTTATTGCAAAATTAAAAGAGAAACTTGGAAACTCTATTTTAATTGATGAAAAAAGTGGAGCTATAAAATTCTCCTCAAATATCTTATTTGACCAAGCTTCATCAACATTAAAAGAGGAGTCTAAAAAAGAGTTAAAAAATACTCTAAAAAAATATCTATCGACACTTCTTGAAGATAAAGAGATACGAAAAAATATTGAAAGTATTACTATTGAAGGGCATACAAATAGTGATGGAACTTATCTTAGTAATCTAGCACTTTCTCAACAAAGAGCTCAAGCTGTTATGCAGTTTTTATATGATTCGAATATTATAGATAAAAAACTAATTAGCAAATATATAAACTCTAGTGGAAGAAGTGATAGTGATCTGATACTTCAAGCAAATGGAGAAGAAGATAAAGATGCTTCAAGAAGAATTGAGATTAAATTTAATCTAAAAAATGAAGAAGCTATGAAAGAGATTCAAAACTATTTAGGAGATAAAAAGTGAAAATATCAAAAGATATTTATACTCCTAAAAATTTAATCCGTATTAGAAAAATAGTAGAAGAGAAGCTTCAAGAAAAAAAGCTTCCTTTTTATAAAAAAATCTTTAGAATATTTTTCAAAAAATAATTTATAAAAAATTTAAACAACACAACTTTTAAAATAGGCTTAAAACCTATTTTAAAAAATCTTCTATATTTTTTGTTACTTTTTCTATCAATCTTTTTCTAGCTTCAACACTAGCCCATGCAATATGAGGAGTTAATAAAAGTCTTTGTTTATTTTTCACTTTTAAAAGAGGATTTGACTCTTCTATTGGCTCTTTTGAAACAACATCAAGCCCACAAAAAATATTTTTTTCATCTAAAATTTTTGCCAAATCACTCTCATTTATAATCCCACCACGACCTAAATTAAGTAATATTGCCCCTTCTTTTAAAAGATTTAGTTGCTCATATTTTAATAAATCTTTTGTTTTCTCATTTAGTGGTGCATGAACTGAAATAATATCACTTGTTCTAAGTAACTCTTCTAAACTTACACTCTTATATTCACTATTAGAGTTTTGTCCACTTGTAGAGTAATAAACAACTTCACAAGAAAAAGCACTAGCTTTTTTCGCAAAATCTCTTCCTATTTCTCCAAGTCCAATTATTCCAACTCTTTTATGGTCAAGTTCAAAAAATGGCTCATCTATATGTGTAAAAGTATCACTTTTTTGCCAATTTTGTTCATCTACATATTTTTTATAGTAATTTAGCTTTTGTATAAAATAAAAAATCATAGAAAATCCAAGTTGAACTACACTAGAAGTTGAATAACCAGCAACATTTTTCACCTCAATATTTGAAGATTTTGCATAATCTAAATCTACATTATTCATCCCTGTTGCAGTTATACAAACCAATTTTACACTTGAATCTTTTAACTCATTTTCTCCCACATAAACTTTATTTGTAAGTACAATATCAGCATCTTTTATTCGCTCTTTTGTCTCATTTTCTTTTGTAGTATCATAAGATATAAGCTCTCCAAATTTTGAAAAAATATCAACACTTATATCAAAGCCCAATGTTTTTCTATCTAAAATTACTATTTTCATCTTTTCTCCTTAATTTCTTCTTTGCCCAATTTTTGGAGCACTTA